>JADBKH010000050.1 GCA_014896485.1 Bacillota bacterium
AAAAAGGATTCCGATGATCTGGACGTTCTAAGGTCACAGCAACGAAAGCAGTTAAACCACAGCCCACAGCTTCGGGGTCTATAAGAGCGGTGAAGCCCTTGATCACCCTTTGCTCTTGCAGACGATGCACACGTTCTGCGGTAGCGGGACTAGATAGTCCGAGACAACTGGCAAGCTCTGCCCATGTCATGCGGCCATTCATGGCTAATTCAGATATCGCCTTCAAATCGATTGAATCCAATCAACATCACCTTCGTTTCGTTCGTATGTGTATCGAATATACTTTGATTCTTAGTTTCATGCAATCAGAAAAAGCGCCGAGAGTCTAGGGCAAAATGCCCGCTACTTCGGCGCCATTTTCCTGACCAAGATGTTGTCAAATTCTAAGTCAAACCATATGCCAAAACCGTTCTTTGCACCTCAAAACGGAACCCGTTAGTAAGGGCAGGTGGGGGCTACGATCGGTGCCATACGCCCCAATCACCCCATTTAGTGTATAGAGAATGTTCGGCCTTTGTCCAGAAGCGTCTTTTTGCCTCTGCCAGCACTGCCGAAAACTAGACCGTTCCAATAAATAGGAGCGCGACGTTCTCATAATAGCCGGCATCGGCTGGAGCTCCCGGGACCGCGTCGGAAAGCGGGGCTCTCCCATGGGCGGAACCCCTTCGGCCGTGCGGCCCCCAGCTGGGCGCAACAGGCCTGCCGCCAACCATGTGCAGGCCGCAGAAAAGAGAGGAGGCAGCTGTCTGGTCATGTGCTGGGAAGGTGTGCGCTCATTCCTTGGGGGTCGGTGGCTTTCGGCTTTTGCGTGCGCCAGGAGGCGGGCAACGGCTGCCCTGGTTGGATCGGATCGGTCGCAAACGCGTCGATCTCGCGCTCAAACCAGGAGAGCTTGCCCGACTGCCAAAGCGCCGAAGGAAGTGTGAGCGTGAAACTTCCGTCCGCCGTGGGAGCGGTCGCGTAATAGGGATGACCCTGCCCATCCAAAACGCCGACGGCCACGCCTGTATAGACGGCACCGAGGGTTGTCCGGCCTTTTAAATCCCCGCTCTGATCGTGGATGGTAGTGCCGGTGGCCGGCAGCTTGATCTCCACCGCCAAGCTGCTGTTTTCGGGGAAGTCGAAGACACGCCCGGGCGGCAGCGTATATTGGGTGGTGCCGACCTGTACCCGCAGGATCGTCTGCTCATCTGGGGTAAAAAAGAGGGTATACCCTCCCGCAGCGTCCGTTGGTTTGGACTTGCTCCATTGTTCGCCACTGTCGGCCACAAGGCTGACAATGGCGCCTTTCACCGGTTTTCCAGAGGCATCGTGCACCGTTCCAGAAACACGGTAATTGGCAATGCGGAAGACCGGCGGTGGATTCCCGTTGGCATCTTCGAGTCGACCATGCACTTCCACTTGGTTTGCGTTTTGCACGATCTGTTCGATGACGATGGGATAGGCCACGTTGACACTTGCGTGCGCCCCGTCCTGACCGTTGGGTGTCAGGGTCGCAAACGTCAGGTGAGCCAGCTTGCTCCGATCGACCAGAAACGTGAAGTGGCCGTCTTTATCGGTCGTGAGATGTTGTCCGTTTTGGGCAAGAACGGTTTGGCCGGAAAGGGGATGACCGCCGGCTGTCAGTGTGCCCGTCGCTGTGGACTGCTGGCTCCCGGTAGCTGACCACGGGACGACTGCAAACTGTGTAGGCGTGACCGTCAAGGTGGGGGCGTCTGTTGCCGAAGGAGAGTGGGAACAGGCCACAAGTGAGAAAGTGAGGGCAGCAGCCAGTACCGTAAGAGACCACCATCCGATGAAACGGTGTTCCATGCACCACATCCTCCTCAATGACTTTCATTACACGAAAAGGGGCGGAGACCCGCCCCTTCTCCTGTTTTGGTACCAACTGTGCTGGATGTGCTTACTTAGCCTGCTGGGTGCCGTGATCGGGCGTTGTAATGGAAGGTGCTTTTGCCGACGGATCGACGACCAGGGTATCCCACATGCCTGCTGTGCCGTGACCGGGGATTGCACACCAAATCAGGTAGGTGCCAGCCTTGTCTGCCTTAAAGGTGAACGACTGTGGAGCACCGTTGGGTGCAAGTCCGCTGACCGGATCCGGCGTCGTCGCATTCGGAAAAGCCGGCTGGACACCCTGTACTTTCCCTTTGGCGTTCTCTGGCGCGATCATCGCACTGTGGGGCATTTGCGGGGAGGCATTCTTGAACAGGACGTTGACGGTCCAACCTTCAGGGACCGTGATCTTCATGTCACCGTTGGCATAGCCGTCGAAGTTCATGCCGCTGGCCACACCGTTGTAACTGCCGATCAACAGGACGTCAACGGTCTTGGAATTTGCGCCGAGCGCAATCCAACTACCTTCTTTGGCCTTGTTGGAGGCGGTAGTGGCGCCATGACCGGTCTCTGCTCCTGTGGTATTTGGTGCTTTCATCTGTACTTGGCTGCCGCCCAAGGCGAAGACGAACAGCTGCGATTCTTTTCCACCATTCGAAGAGGTTCCGGTGCCACCGGTTGCAATGGCCACATACTCCTTGCCATCGAGCTGATAGATGGTTGGCGCAGCGGCGATCGGTGCTCCAGTCTGGAAGCTCCACAGCTCCTTGCCGGTCTTTGCGTCGAGGGCGTACAACTTGCCGTCGCCACCGCCATAGAAGGCCAAGCCGGTGGTCGTCGTGGTAAAGCCGCCCCGCATGGGCTCAGAGACTTTCACCTGATAGGAGACTTTTCCTGTATTCATGTCGATGGCGGTGTAATTGCCGGCAGGTTTGATATTTGCTGGATCGGCCATCGTTGTGCCGAAGTCGATCCCGCTCTTTGCCGCTGCGGCAACCCCTGCTTCATCTTTGGCCGACTTGATCAGCATGGGATACTCCACACCCGGAATGAGCACCAGGTTGTCGGTGCTGTCGTATGCCTCGGGTGCGTAGTTTTCGCCGCCCAGTGCGCCGGGATATTCGAGGGTTCCTTCCGGTGTAGGAGGTGCGTGCTTGATGGTCACGAAGGGAACTCCGTCGTAAATTTTCTTGCCCGTCTTGGCATCCCAGGCCCACCATTGACCCGACTTGCCGCCTTCGACCACGACACGCTGTTTTTGGCCGTTGACGGTTGCGTCGAGCACCATGGGGGAGGACGCTGCATCATAATCCCACTGGTCGTGGCTGATCTCTTGGCTCACCCAGACCTGTTTTCCGGTTTTGGCATCTAAAGCGACAACCGAGTCGGTGTTGGGGTTGGCACCGGGGCGATCAGCACCGTAAAAGTCCGGTGCGGGATTGCCAATGCCGGCATAAAGCATCCCGTTTTGGGGATCGAGCGTGACGGGCATCCACACCGCGCCTCCGCCCTGGAATTTGTTTTTGGCGAGCCAATCCTGGCCCTTCGGTGGAACCGTCCAGTAGGGTTGGCTCCAGGCAGGGGAGAGGTCCTTGGCGTTGTAGGCCATGATAAAGCCGCGTGCACCGTTGTCACCGCCGGAGCTGCCGACGAAGATCAAGCCATTCCAAAAGATCGGGGCAGCCGTCTCATAATACCCTGCTTCTGCCGTGGCCCCCGGGATGGCATCCGAGAGCGGGACATCCTTGACAGTCTTGCCGCTCTTGGCGTCGATGGCCACCAGATGATTGTCGAGGGTCAGCAGAAAGACGTTGCCATCTCCATAGGCGACCCCGCGGTTGACGTTGAGGCCGAAGTTCTTGAAAGACCCGATCTGCTGCGGATGCCATGCCCACAGTTGTTGGCCGGTTTTGGCATCAAAAGCAAAGACATAGTCAAAGCCAGTCGTGACGTAAAGGACACCGTTGGCTTCGATCGGAAAACTTTCTTGGCCCCCAGGAACATTGCTGTCCAATTGACGGAAGTCTTTGGACCAAGCGACACCCAGCTGACTGACATTCTCCTTGGTGATCTGGGTGGCGGGAACTTCCCGCGTTTGTTGGTAATTGTACCCAAAAGTACTGAAATCTACCGTGCTGGTAGATGGGGTTGCCGCCTTCTGTTGTTGGTTTTGGGAGGGCGTATTGCTCGCAGTCCCAGAGGAACAGGCGGCCAGCAACATGCCTGATGCCAAAACAGCGACGGGCCCTGTAAGCAGGCGCTTCATGATGCTTCCCTCTTCTCCTATTCTCTTTCTTTAGCTAGTCAACTATATTCGGTAACGCGCTCATTATAAGACGGCTGACATGTGTATGGCAACTTCAATTACCAAAAGGAATGTAAGTTTCATATCTCGCCGATTGCTTCTTGATCTATGCGACTCGTTTCCTTTTATTCCCTTTATGGATCTTCGACGAGAAAACGGAGCGCGCGCATTGCCTGGCGTGCCCGCTCAATCGCCTCCGGGGTAGCTGCATAGACCGTATGCAGATGCAGTCCGTCTGTCAGCTCCGAGAGGAGATGGGAGCCAGAGTCGCGCATCTGTCGGTACCACTGCTGCACCGCGTCCGCGGAGTCGAGGGCGAGCATTCCCGTCAGCTCGCCATAGAGCGGGTGCTCAACGATCACGTTCGCGACTTCTACGCCGGCGGACACCAAGGCGAGCAACTCGGTTTCCGTTTGCTCGGGGGTGTGCCGTACGGCGAGCACCGCTTCATGTCGCAAGCGCATCGCCGGTATCAGCAGGCGGTAGCCCTGAGGTGTGGCGACGATCGCTTCCCCTGCGGCGCGCAAGATGGCAATATCCTGCACGATGACCTGTCGACTAACCCCGCAAGCTGCGGCCAGTTCGCTGCCCGTCATCGGCTGTTTCGACGAGGACAACTTGTCGAGCAGCTTTTTCCGACGCTCCTCTGCTTGCATCGAGACGCCTCCTCTACGTGCTTTCGTTCCTGAGTGTCCTTTTCTGAGTATACGCGATACAACATTTCAAGACAGCAGTTGACAAGACAGCAGCTGCTTGTCATGATGCACTACAGGAGGTAAGGCACGTGCATGCAGCGCTTTGGGACGAGGTGATACGGCGTGGCTTGGCCGAAGATATCGGTCCGCAGGATGCCACGACGGAAGCGCTGATCGAAAGCGACCGTCAGGGTCGTTTTGCTTTGGTCACGCGGCAGCCGGTGGTGGTCTGCGGGCTGCCGGCACTGGATATAGCGTTTCATGCGCTCGACACTGCGGCGGTGATCGAACGGCGTGTTGAGGAAGGCGAGCGACTCGCTGCCGGTCAACCCTTGGCGGTCGTGCAGGGGTCTGCGCAGGCGCTCTTGTCTGCCGAGCGTACTGTGCTCAACCTGCTGCAACATCTCTGTGGTATTGCGACAGAGACGCGTGCGCTGGTAGACGCCGTGGCGCCGTTGGGCGTTTTGGTCTTGGATACCCGCAAAACGCTTCCCGGTCTGCGTGCGGTCGAGAAGTACGCCGTTCGTATTGGGGGCGGGAACAACCACCGCTTTGGCCTCTTTGATGCCCTGCTGATCAAGGACAACCACATCGCTGCTGTAGGCAGTGTCGGGGAAGCGGTGCGCCGTGCCAAGCGCTTTGCTGGCCCCATGCGCTTCGTGGAAGTGGAATGCGATACGCTTGCCCAAGTCGATGAGGCGGTGGCAGCAGGACCCGATGCCATCCTGCTCGACAACATGGGACCGGCGATGTTGCGCCAGGCGGTGGCGCACATCGATCATCGGTGTTTTGTCGAAGCCTCGGGCAACATCCGACTGGAGACTGCGCCCGAGATAGCGTCTACAGGTGTCGATGCCCTTTCGGCCGGTTATCTTACGCATTCGGTCCAAGCCGCCGATATCGGTGCCGATTGGGAGGTGCTCTAGGTGGGTGCACGCAACACCGTGCTGGTGATCGGCGCAGGCGTTGCCGGTTTGAGCGTAGCGCTGGCTGCGGCGAAGCGGGGTTTTACGGTTTTCGTGCTCCATCGCTCCCCCCGGTCGCGGTGCAACAGTGCCTGGGCCCAGGGAGGCGTGGCTGCTGCGGTGGGGAAAGGGGATTCACCTCGTCAACATGCGCAGGATACCTGTGCAGCTGGCCGGGGCCTCAACGATCCGCGCGCCGTGCTTCAGTTGACGCAACAGGCGGAAGAGGCGCTGGAGCAGGCCAATCTGCTCGATGTTTTTGTCCATGCACAGGACGGTTCGCTGCAGCTGGGACAGGAAGCAGCCCATCGCCATCCCCGTATCCTCCACGCCCCCGGTGGCTTGACTGGACAGGCGTTGATGGCCCGACTGTGGGAGCAGGTCGATGCCCAGCCCCGTATCCGGTGGATAGCGGGTCGGGCGGTTCGGTTGTTGATCGACGATCGGGGTTGCCAGGGCGCTTGGGTGGTGCCCGAGGGAGAAACCATGGCTCAGCCCATCCTGGCTGCACAGACCGTCTTGGCCACGGGGGGGTTTGCAGGCCTCTACGCGCACAGTACCAATCCTGCGGAGACCAACGGCGAAGGCCTTGCCCTGGCCTACGAGGCGGGTGCGACGCTCGCCGATCTGGAGTTTGTGCAGTTTCATCCGACGGCCTACCTGCCACCCGATGGCAGCCAACCGCTGCTGCTCAGCGAAGCGCTGCGGGGGGCGGGGGCGATTTTGATCGATGCACAAGGTCAGCGTATTCTCGCCGGCCACCCCCAAGGCGAGTTGGCAGGACGGGACGTGGTCGCCCAGGCGGTCTGGCAGGCAGAGCACGGACCGCAAGCAACGCAAGTCTTTCTCTCGTTGGAGCGCGTGCCCAAAGCACGGGTGTTTGAGGCATTTGGCGGATTGGCCGAGCAACTCACACGTTATGGCTACGACTTGGCCGAAGATCCCGTCCCGATTGCGCCGGTTGCCCATTTTACGATGGGTGGCGTCTGTACCGACCGCTGGGGGCGTACAAATGTGCCTGCCCTATGGGCAGTGGGAGAAGTGGCTTGTACAGGAGTCCACGGGGCCAACCGCTTGGCTTCGAACTCATTGCTGGAAGGGTTGGTCTTTGGTCAGACGCTGGCTGCAGCTCTGACGGAGCGGGAGCCGGCTACCGCAGCGATGGGCGAACGGCCGCAAGTGCCACCCAGCATCGACCGCATACGGGTTCCTCAGCTGGCAGTCGCTTTGGAAGAAAAGGCTGGAATCGTGCGCGATGAAGATCACTTGGCCCAGTGGGAAGAGGACCTTTCCAGCGGCACCTTCGACGCGAATCTTCCGGCAGCACCGCTTTTGCTGCTGGCTGCGGCGGCGCGTTGGCGTACCGAGAGCCGTGGTGCGCACTTGCGCCGCGATTTTCCCGATGCGAATCCGGCTTGGCGCGGGCATATCTACCATCAGCGTGACTTGGGCAGTTGGTTTGCGCCACTTTATCCGCAAACGCGGCCTGTCACACTGGGGAGAGCCGATACCAGGCAGCTGCACCACGAGAGGGGGAGCTATGCATGGGCGTAATGGAAACCGATCTGCTGGAGCGACGGGCGCAGTTGCAGCAGGAGATCGATCAACTGCGGCGAGAGAAGGATGCGGTGCTTCTGGCCCACAACTATCAGCTACCCGAAGTCCAAGACGTAGCAGATTTTGTCGGGGATTCGCTCGCACTGGCCCGTTATGCCGTGCGCTGTGAGGCGCGGCGGATTGTCTTGTGCGGTGTCGCTTTTATGGCAGAGACAGCGGCCATTTTGGCCCCAGACAAGCAGGTGCTCTTGCCTGATTTGGAGGCTGGCTGTTCCTTGGCCGACTCGATCACCGCGCAGCAGCTGGCCGAGTGGAAGGCAGAACACCCCGATGCGGTGGTCGTCTCCTATGTCAATACCTCCGCAGCGGTCAAAGCGCTCTCCGACTACTGCTGTACGTCGTCGAATGCCGTCGACGTCGTCAACGCGATCGATCCCCAGCGGGAGATTCTCTTTTTGCCCGACTTTTTCCTCGGCAGCTATGTCCGACGCGTTACGGGCCGGACCAACCTATACATCTGGATGGGCGAATGCCACGTGCATGCCAGCATCCTTCCAGAGGAAATGGAGCGCCGCATGGAAGACCATCCCGATGCGCAGTTGCTGGTACATCCGGAGTGCGGATGTACCACACGGGCTTTGGCGTTGCCACCGCAAGGACGAGAGGTGCGCGTGCTCTCTACCGATGCCATGCTACGGCACGCAAAAGAATCACATGCCCAGCAGTTTATCGTTGCAACCGAAGTGGGGATGCTCTACCGGCTTTCCAAGGAGAATCCGCAGAAGGCGTTTTTACCTGCCGATGAGAAGGCCATCTGTCCCTTCATGAAGCGCATCACCTTAGAGAAAGTGCGCGACGCCCTGGCCGACGAACGGTATGAGATCAAACTCGATCCGCAGATCCGCGAGCGCGCGCTCCTTCCGCTGCAACGTATGGTCGCAATTGGTGGCCGTCCGACCAACGCCGAGTAGCGCGACACCCTGTCCTGCTGGGGCCCCTAGGGAAACATCTGCTCCACGAAGTGGAGCTTTTCTATATCTTTCAAAAAGTGCCTTCCCTTTAAGAAACGTTTGCATTACAATTCTAATTGGTATGTTAGCGTTTCATTGACTGGGGGAAAAGAAAGAGAAGGTGACGTCCTCCCCTCAATAAATTGAGGGGCATCCTCAAGCGGATGCGCACAG
>JADBKH010000051.1 GCA_014896485.1 Bacillota bacterium
AGTGTTTCCGGTCAACGCCAATGCCCCTGCCGTCATTCCATGGAAGGCATTGGTGAAAGAGACGATCAAATCGCGTCCAGTCACCTTGCAGGCGAGTTTGAGCGCTGCTTCGACAGCATTGGTGCCTGTAGGACCTGGAAACATCACCTTATACGGTAACTTGCGGGGTGCAAGGATCACCTCGTTAAAGCACTCCAAAAAACGCCCTTTGGCAACAGTGGCCATATCTAGACCGTGGGTAATCCCGTCGCTTTCGATGTAGCGCAACAAAGCTTGTTTGAGATGGTCGTTTTCCAGCGTTTCAAAAATGTGCATGTTGATGGGAATACGCCTCCTCGTCGGTTAGCGTAGGTGTAGGGGTCCAATTTGAAAGAGCTCTTCAGGCTCGTGATTTCCATCGGGAAACCATGCGGCGGGGAACCCTTCGCTGACTTCGCAAGGTGCCTGTAGCGCTTTGGCTGTCTGGCGAAAGAGGGCTTGCGAAGCTGTATTGGAAGGGGTGACTGTGGCCATCAAATAGCGCACCGAACGCAGGGTCGGGTGGGTCAGCATATTACCGATTTGGTCAATAATTCGTCAAAGTGGATGAATGAGCTTATGCGAAGCTTAGAGGCGACGAGCTGGAAAAGAGATACAAAAACGGGAGACCTTCTGAAAAATCCTGCGGTATCGTGTCAACTTTACCAGTGGAAGGGGCCTATCAAGGTATGGTATAGACCGTCAAATCCTGACTTTGATTGACGAGGCGGCCATACCACGACCTCTACAGCTATGGCACAGGAGCAACATCCCTGTTTCTCAGATGCAATGGTTTCCCGTCTAGGAGATTGATGTCCTTGAAAAGCATTTGCTTCAGACTCCAGCATTGGTTTTGCCTGTTGCGAAGTGTCGCTGAAAGCGCTAAAGTCCTGGATGCAAGCCGATGTAGCTCAACCGGCAGAGCACTGGTTTTGTAAACCAGGGGTTGTGGGTTCGAGTCCCACCGTCGGCTTTTTCTGATGCAGAAAACGCCGGTTGGCTTTCGCTAGTGTAACCATAACACCCACCCGCAGAGGGCGGCCAAGGTTGCCAAAAGAACGGGGGGTGTGAGCTTGAGACCGGTCGCCATATACGAGCCGAAACGGATCTGCACGCCGCGCTGGGCCAAGGTGTGCAGCCACAGCAGGGTGGCAAGGCTGCCGATGGGCGTGAACTTGGGGCCGAGATCGGCCCCGACGATATTGGCGTACAGGAGCAGCTGCTGCACCGTGGGCGTCACGCCGTCGAGGGAACCGATGCTGAGCGCGCCGATCATCACGGTGGGCATGTTGTTCATCGCCGCCGAGAGAGCCGCCGTCACCATGCCGCCGCCGAGGGTGGCGGCCCAGGGGCCGTGCGCGCTCAGCGTTTGCAAGAGCCGCGCCAGATAGGCGGTGATGCCGGCGCTGTGCATGCCCCACACCACCACGTACATGCCGACGGAAAAGAGCACCACCTGCCAGGGCGCTTCGCGCAGCAGGCGGCGCAACGGGAGCGCTTTGCGCCGGCGGGTAGCGGCCATCAGCAGGAAGGCGGCCCCCCACGCGACGAGCGAGACCGGCAGATGGACGAGCGCGCCGACGATGTAACCGGCGAGCAGCAGCCCCAACACGATCCAGGCGAGGCGCAGGAGCGACGGATCGCGCAGCGCGCTGCGCGGCTCGTCCAAGCGTGCCACCTCAAAATGCCCGGGCAGATCCCGATAGAAAAAGAGCACGAGCACCCCGACCGTCGCAGCCAGGCTGATCAGCGTCGGGACGAGCATCACACGCGCATACGCCAAAAAGCCGATGTGGAAGAAGTCCGCGCTGACGATGTTGACCAGGTTGCTGACCACCAAAGGCAGGCTCGTGGTGTCGGCGACAAAGCCGCAGGAGATCACGAAGGCGAAGATCGTCCGCGGCGGCGCGCCCAACGCACGCATCATTTCAAAGACGATCGGGGTGAGAATGAGCGCCGCCCCGTCGTTGGCGAAGAGTGCGGCCACGCCCGCGCCCAGACAAAGGATGAGCACCAGCGTGCGGACGGGCTTGCCTGCCCCCAGTCGGGCCACATGCAGCGCCGCCCAGGTGAAAAAGCCGAGCTGATCGAGCATCGACGAGATGAGGATGATGGCGACGAAACTCAGCGTCGCATCCCAGACGATCCCCAGCACCTGGGGAATCTCGGAGAGATGGACCACACCGCTCGCGAGGGCGACCGCGCCTCCGATCAAGGCGGTATACCCGATCGGAAAGCCGCGCGGCTGCCATAAGACGAAAACCAGCGTGGCGACAAAGATCGAGCTGGCCGCAATCGCGCTCATCGGCGGCGACGTTCACGCGGCTGCAGAGGCTTTGGGGAGCAGGCTTGGAGCGGATCGCGGGAGCGCAGCCGCTCGGCCACCGCCTCCATGCCGGGGGTCTCCTCTAAAGGGGCCTGCCACCATGCCCCCAGCATGTTGCGCAAGAGAGGCAGCGCCTCGGCGGCCACTCTGTAGTAGACCCATTGGCCGCGTTTCTGCGCGTAGATCCAGCCTGCCTGGCGCAGTTTCTGAAGATGCTGGGAGACAGCGGGTTGGTGTATCTCCAACAGCTCCCCCAATTCACAGACACAGAAGGTGTCGACGCTCAACAGCTTCAGCAGACGCAGCCGCGTCGGATCGGCCAGCGCTTTGAGCCGGTCCGAGAGGAAGACCACCGGGTCCAGAGCGCGCTCCTCTGAAAGGTTGAAAACGGAATCGACCATCGTAGGCTCCTTTCTATGGCACGCTCTTCCCAAGAGGCACGCTCCCTCCAATGTACGCTGCCCCCAAACGCCGGGAGAGGTGGGCGCGCCGATCGTGATAGGGAGATCGTGCAGGTAGGGAGAGGTAGAGATGCGCAGGTGCATCGCTATGCTCGCATTATTGAATATATGCGTATATGCGAATATACTCAATCTACCAGGCCCAAGTCAACGGATCGAATCGATGGGTTTCAAATCCATCGAGCCCAAGTCAACGAATCCAATCGGTGGATGAAAGTGGATGAAAAAGGGAGGAGTCCAGAAGAATGAAGATGCTCTTCTTGTGTACGGCAAACGCCTGCCGTTCTCAGATGGCGGAGGGATTCGCCAAGCGTTTGGCGCAGGGTCAGCTCTGGAAGGGGGCCCCCTTGACCGACGTTCCCGAGCCGTGCCGCCTCTGGGAGCCCCGCAGTGCCGGGATAGAGCCGACGCAACTCGATCCTCGGGCAGTTGCAGTGATGCGCGAGATCGGCATCGACATCTCGGATCAGTATTCGAAGGGATTGGACCTCGGCGAACTGTTTCAGATGGATCTGGTGATCACACTCTGCGGCGACGCGGAAGAGCGCTGCCCACGGACGCCGCCCGAGGTTCGCCACCTGCATTGGCCGTTGCCTGACCCCGCCAAAGCGACGGGTACGCCGGAAGAAGTGCTGGAGAAGTTCCGCAGCGTTCGTGACGAGATCGGCCGTCGTGTGGTACGCTGGGCGCTGGAAGGAAGCGAGGAGGATAGCCACAGCTGACCACGATTCCAGCGCATCCTCTCTCTCCCTCCGCTTGTGGAGGGAAAACGAAGAGGAGGCGCAACAGGCGCTGCATCACCCGTTTGTAGAGGCGCTGGCCCGAGCGACGCTGCCGAAGGAACGTTTTACCGCCTTTTTAGCCCAGGATGCTCTCTATTTGGACGCCTACGCCCGTGCGTACGCGTTGGGCGCTGCCAAAGCGCCGGATGCGGAAGCGATGCGCAGCTTTGCGCGGCTGCTCGACGGCACGCTGCAGGAGCTTGCCGATGTCCACCAGAGCTACGCGCGGCGCTGGGGTATACGCCTGGCGACGGTTCCCGATGCGGTTACCCAAGCCTACACCGATTTTCTGTTGCACATCGGCTACGCCCGGGATGCCGGCAGCCTGGCCGTGGCCATGACGCCGTGTAGTCGGCTGTACGCCTTCTTGGGGGCGTCGCTGGCGCCGCAGGTGACGCCGGATCATCCCTATGCTGCCTGGGTGCAGGCCTATGCTTCTCCCGATTTTGAAGCTTCGGCAGTGCAGCTGGAACACCTGGTCGATCGTCTGGCTGCAGATACACCCACGACCCACCACCTGTATCGCCATGCACTCACGCTCGAATTGGCTTTTTTCGACCAAGCTCCCCTGTAGAAATTCGTGTTCAAACAGTATTGTCAAAAGAGAAGAGATAGCGTACCTTGTCCTGCTAGGATGGTTTTTCAACGGGAGGAAATTACTTACATATTCATTTTGCAAAAGGGCCCTTCTTTGTTGCGGCCGTGAGTGGCACGCGCCGTTAAGATAGGGTCGCCTCTCAGATAGAGAAAGGACCGCTATGCCTTCGCTCTTGCAAGAGGCAATGATCAACGTCGTTGCCCTTTTGGGGCCCGTCTTTGTGGCGTGGCTTTTTTGGCGAGAAGAGATCGAAAATGTCCGGCGAAGCAAACTGCTCATTGGTGTTTCGATGGGGCTTTCTGCCATCCTGGTTGCGTTATTCCCCGTGCACCTTCTGCCTACGTTGGTCAGCGATCTGGGCCTTTTGCCGATCGTTTTCAGCACCCTCTATGGCGGGGTTGGTGTCGGGGGATGCGTCTTTGCCGTCTATTTGTTGACCCACCTGGCAACGGGTTCTGCCGGCGCAGTTGCGAGCTTGAGCAGCGCAGCCCTGATCTTTCTGCTCAGTTCTGCAATTTTCCGTCGCTTTCGGCAAGGACGCTCTTTGCAGCGGTTGGTTGCGGTTGCGGTGCTTTTGGTCATCGGCGTCGCCTGGGTAGCAGCCTTTGCGGTGGCCTGGCCATGGTTTCAGGCATTGCCGGATTTCAACGGCGTGGGTCTGTATGCCGGGGTGGGCGAAATCGTGCTGGGTGTGCTGATGGTCCGCCAGTTTGAAGGGCAGCGTGGACGCTACGAAGCACGCCGCAGGGAAGAAGAAAATCAGCGCCTGCGCATCGTACGCGATCTTGCCGCAGGCATCTCCCATGAGTTGCGCAATCCCCTGACAGTGGTCAGTGGGTTCATCCAGGTCACCTTGGCGCAACCGGGCGTGTCGCCCTCGGTCCGGCGGAACCTGCAGCGGAGCCTTGAAGCGGTCAACGAGATGGAAGAGACCCTTTCCGATTACCTTGTGTTGGCCCAGCTGGAGAATCGCCAGGAACCGGTTGCCATCGACCAGGTGCTGGAGTGTGTTGCCACACAACTGCAGCCGTATGCGACGCAACACATGGTGAGCATTCAGGTGCGCAGCTTTGGGGATTGTCGCGTCTTGGGAGACGTGGAGAATGTCGTGCACATGGTGCGGCACTTGGCCAGAAACGGTATCGAGGCGATGGAAGAGGGCGGCGTGCTGCTGATGGAGGCCTGTCGAGAGGGGCGTGAAGTTCGTCTTACGGTGGAAGATCACGGCGTGGGCATGTCGGCTGCCGAGGTGGAGCACCTGGGTACGGTGCGCTATGTCAACGACGAGGCAAGCACCGGTTTGGCGTGGGTTCTGCCATTGCCGAAGCGATGCATGCCACACGCGAGATCGTCAGCATTCCCGGGCAGGGTACGGCCATCACGCTGTGTTTTGTAGCGATGGGAGATCGGGAGTTGTCCCATCAACATTGACTTGGTATTATGACTTGCTAGAAAACCTCGATACTAATGAGGGGGAGCCATGTCATGAACCCAGCTCACCGGGGATATGAGGGACAACTCTACCTGCCTTACTTGATGGAGCACATGCTATTGCATCCCGATCGTCCGGCCATCACCTGCCTGACGAGCGGGCGGCGTTTGACCTATGGGGAGCTCGACCGTCTTTCCACCCAAATGGAGAATCGTTTTCGGGACATCGGTCTCCGTAAAAACGACGTGGTGATGGCCTGCCTGTTCAACACCTGGCATTTCCCCGTCACCATGATCGCAGCCTGGAAGACTCCGGCCATTTTTTCACCGATCAACTTCCGCTTGGCGCCAGGCGAGGTCGCCCTGCACATCGATGATTCCAAGCCAGCCGTGTTGCTGTGGGACAGTGCGGTCGATGCCACTTTGGCCAAAGCACTGGAGATGGCCCACCACCGCCCACAAGTGCTGCTGACAACCGGCGCATCACAAGTGGCGGATGCCCAGCCGCTGGAGCGCTACCTGCAGGGGGCCCCGGAGCAGGACGATCAGATCGAGGCACGGCTCTACGCGACCCTCGATCCTTTCGAGGATGAGATCTTGCGCCACTACACTTCGGGAACGACAGGGCAGCCGAAAGGCACGATCGAGACCAGCGCCGTCCTGCTGCAGATGGACTGGTCGGTCATCGCCACCGACAACCTGACCGCCCACGACCGCATGATGAACGTCACTCCGTGGTTTCATCAGGGCGGCATCATCGGCCCGACCACGATGCTGGCGCTGGGCGCCGAGATCTTCGGCTTTCCGCTGGGCAAGTTCGATCCACACGATGTCTTGGATCTGATCGCCCGCTATCAGCTGACCGCCGTGTGGGGGGCGCCAGTCAATTTCGACGCGATGGCTGCGGCACAGCAGGAACGCCCGCGGGAGATCGCTTCACTGCGCATCCTGCATACCATGGGTTCGCCCTTTTCGCGCACGCAATACGAGCGCTGGAGCAGCGTCTTTCCGGTCACCATCATCAACACCTATGGCACGACCGAATCGCGGATGGACTTAAACCTTCGCAGCGATGTCGATCCCATGGAGCAAAAGGCGGGCAGCGCCGGATTGCCGGCTCCCTTCTGCCGGGTCCGGCTGGTCGCCATCCGCCCGGGTGAACGCGTCGAGCCGGACGAGCTGGTGCCACAGGACGGGGTGACCGAAGGGCAGGTCATCACCCAGTCGCCCCATCAATTTCTGGGCTACTTTGGCCGCGAAGCGCTCAACGCGGAGCGCCTCTACAAGGGATGGTTCTACTCCGGAGATGTCGGTACCTGGGATGCAGACGGCTACATCACGATCAAGGGCCGAACCGACGACATGATCCAGTCGGGGGCAGAAAAGGTCTATCCGGTGCCTGTCGAGGAAGCGCTGATGCACCATCCCAAAGTAGCCGACTGCATGGTAGTGGGGCTGCCCCATCCCAAATGGGGAGAAGCGGTTGCGGCGTATGTGGTCCCTAAAGAAGGAGAACAACTCAGTGTCGAAGAGCTCGATGCCTTCTGCCGTGAAGATCCCTATCTGGCGGATTATACCCGCCCCCGCTACTACTGCATTCTCCACGAGCCATTGCCCTACAACGCGACGGGCAAGAAGGTGCACTACCTGTTACGACAGCGTGCAGCCTATGGCGTCGATCACTTTGAGCCGATTCCTTCTGAGCGGGCCAATGCCCTGTTCCTGGAAAAAAGTCCCCAAGAACTTGACACCGAGTCATAGTAGCAGGTAATATACGGCGCGGAAAAGAATTTTCCAGACGTTGGTTCTTTCACGCCTTAATGTGCTACGGAAATGCTGGGGAAGGGGAGTGCGTCGATGGCCGATACGTTGGGTGAAACGCTTCTGCAGCAGGCACAACAATATCCAGACAAGGTCTTTCTTTTCTTTGGGGACCATGCCCTGACGTTTCGCGAATATGCCGAGGCCTGTGGCCGCCTGGCTGCCGGCCTCCAGCAGCGGGGGATTGGCAGGGGCGATCACATTGCAGCTGCCCTTCCCAACCGGCCTGAGCTGGCCATCATCTATGGCGCCGCCGGCTTGTTGGGGGCTGTGGTGACGCCGTTTAACCCGACTTTTACATCCAGAGAGATGACCACCGTTGTCGGGGATGCCGAGGCGAAAGTACTCTTCGCCATTCCCCAGGTCGCCCAGATGGCGTTGCAAGCAAAGGATCGGCTTCCTTTCTTGCAACAGATCATCGCTGTGGGTGACGTGCCGTCGGGAGCGCTGGGGTGGGAGACGTTGCTCAGCGCCGAACCGCTGCAGCGCTGCCTGGCCAAACCAGACGATCCACTGATGATCCTTTACACCTCGGGGACGACCGGGCGGCCGAAGGGCACCATCCTCAGCAACTTCAGCATGTTGCGTACGGCACAGGCGCTGGTAGAGGTGATGCAGACCGGCCATCTGGATCGCTCCGTCAATCTGCTGCCCTTCTACCATGTCTTTGCCATCACCGTCGACTTTTTACACATGCTGCTTGCCGGTGGCTCAGTCGTCTTGCGGGAGCAGTTCCACCCACGTGAGGTGCTGAGGGATATGGATCGCTACGCTGCCACCTTCGTTTGCGGCGTCCCCTCGATGTACATCGTCCTCAACGAACAGCTGCGCAGCATGCGGATGGGGCTGCTCAACCTGCGCATGGGCGTCATCGGAGGTGCCCCGGTCCCGGTAGAAGTGATGCAGGAATTCGAGGCCAAGACGGGCTGTGTGCTCATCGAGGGCTATGGTCAGACGGAGATGGCGCCGATTGCCTCTCTGCAACCCCCCGATCCCAAACGGCGTAAGCTGGGCACAGCCGGCCAACCGTTGCCCGGGAGTATGCTAAAGATCCTCGATCCGACGACCGGCGAGGAACTACCGCCCAATACGCCGGGAGAAATTTGCGTGCGTGGGTTCAACAGGATGCAGGGCTATTGGAAGATGCCCGAAGCCACCGCCGAAGCGCTGAAAGATGGGTGGCTGCATTCGGGAGATATCGGCGTGATGGATGAAGACGGCTGTGTCACCATCGTCGATCGGCTTAAGGACATGATCATCTACAGTGGGTACAACATCTATCCCAAAGAGATCGAAAACATCCTCTATGGCGATCCTGCCGTAGCCGAATGCGTGGTCGCCGGAATTCCCGATCCTGTCAAAGGCGAGGTACCCTACGCCTTTGTGCGTCTGGCACCCGGAAAGCAGACCGACAAGCAGCGCCTGCTGGCCCGCTGTCGGCAGTACCTGGCACCCTACAAGATCCCCCGCGAGATCGTCTTTGTCCAAGACCTTCCCCGCACCAGCACCGGCAAGATCGTCCGGGATCAGCTGCGCGTTGAGTATGCCCACCAGAAAGTGCATGCCGATGCAGGGCAAGGGTAACCTATTTTTGCCTCGCATCTAAAGTGATAAGACACCCCCCACGTAGGGTCCTCTCTCGAGCGAGGGAAGGCCCTTTCTTTGCGCTGACAGAAAACGAGAAGTCCATAAAAGATGGGGGCCGGAGTGGTTTATCCGAAAGGAGAGCTTGGCAGAGGCGGATGGAAGTGCTACGCTCGTCACCGGCAAAGCGGTGACAAGCCGCCGGGACCGATGAAAGGGGCTTGGTCAGAAAGCCATGATGGAAACCGTCGCGCATGTCATTGACACTTCCGATCAATACGCCAGCGATCTTTTGGAGAAGATCAAGGCGCATACGGCCCGTGTCGCCGTGATCGGCATCGGCTATGTCGGCCTGCCATTGGCCGTAGAGAAAGTCAAAGTGGGCTTTTCGGTCGTTGGCATCGATCAGAATCCGCTCCGGGTGGCGCAGATCAACCGGGGCGAGAATTACATCCGCGACGTCCACGATGACGAACTTCGTCAGCTCGTCGATGCGGGCAAACTGCGTGCCACCGATGACTTTGACGTGCTGCACGACTGTGATGTTGTTGTCGTCTGCGTGCCGACGCCGCTGACCAAAAACCGTGAACCCGATATCTCCTACATCACCGCCGTGACCGAGCAGATCGCGCAGCGTTTGCACCGCGGGATGCTCGTCACCATTGAATCGACCACCTATCCCGGGACAACCCAAGAGCAGGTCCTGCCTCGCCTGGAGAAGACAGGACTGAAAGTCGGCGAAGACTTTTTCTTGGCGTTCTCGCCGGAGCGGGTCGATCCGGGCAACCAACGCTATACGACCCACAACACCTCCAAGGTGGTCGGCGGCGTGACCCCGACCTGCCTGGAGATCGCCTATACCTTCTACAGCCAGACGATTCTCAACGTGGTGCCGGTCTCTTCGCCTGCCGTTGCCGAGATGACCAAGGTCTTTGAAAACACCTACCGGGCCGTCAACATCGCTTTGGTCAACGAGCTGATGCTGCTGTGCGACAAGATGCACCTCGATGTCTGGGAAGTGGTCGAAGCGGCCGGCACCAAGCCTTTCGGCATCCAGACCTTCTGGCCAGGACCCGGTGTCGGCGGGCACTGCATTCCCATCGACCCGTTCTACCTGACCTGGAAGGCGCGTGAGTTCGACTTTCACACCCGTTTCATCGAGCTGGCGGGAGAGTTGAACGTCGAAGTCTCCTACTACGTGGTCGACAAGGTGATCGAAGCACTCAACCGGCAAAAGAAAGCGATGAACGGGGCAAAGGTGCTTGTCTTGGGCGTGGCCTACAAGAAAGATCTGCCTGACATCCGTGAGTCGCCGGCGCTACGCATTCTGCCCCAGCTGATCGAAAAGGGGGCTGTGCTCAGCTACCATGATCCGTATATCCCCGAGATCGAACCACGCGAGTTGCCGGTCTTTGCTGCAAAGAGTGTCGAACTGACGGCGGAAGCGCTGGAATCGGCCGACTGCGTCCTGATTCTGACCGATCACAGCAATGTCGACTACGATTTTGTGGTCGAGCACGCCAAAACCGTTGTCGATACCCGCAATGCCTGCAAGAATGTCCGGGAGCACCGGAAGAAGATTCTCAAGATCTGAGACCACCGTAACCCAACAGGGAGGCCATCCAACGCTTCGTTTTGGTATCGTCGGCTGCGGCCATATCGCGACAAAGCATGCCCAGGCCTTGGAAGTCATTGAAGGAGCGAAACTAGAAGCCGTCTGCGATACGGTGCCCGAGCGCACCCAGCCCTACGTCGATCGCTACGGCTGTCGTGCCTATGACGATCTGGAAAAGATGCTCGCCGATCCGCAGATCGATGTGGTCTGTATCTGTACCCCCAGCGGCCTGCACGCCCAGATGGGCGTTGCTGCCGCTTATGCCAAAAAACACGTGGTTGTCGAAAAGCCACTGACCCTTTCCCTGAAAGACGCCGATGCGATGATCGCAGCAGCAGAGGGAAACGGCGTGCTGCTCGCCGTTGTCCACCCCAACCGCTTCCTGCCGGGAGTGGTCGCGCTGCGCCAGCAGGTGGAGCAGGGGGCTTTTGGCACTTTCACCCATGCGGCCGCTGTCGTCCGCTGGAACCGCAACCAGGCCTATTACGACAGTGCTCCTTGGCGCGGGACTGCAGCGATGGATGGCGGATTCTTTTTGAATCAGGCGATCCACAACATCGATCTACTACAGTGGATGATGGGGCCGGTCGAAGAGGTCTTTGCGTATACCACGACCCGCCTGCGCAAGATCGAGACCGAGGATCTGGGCGTGGCGGTGCTGCGCTTTCAAAATGGTGCGTTGGGCACGATCGAAGGGGCAGCGACGCTCTACCCGCAAAACCTGGAAGAGTCGTTGGCACTTTTTGGCGAGACAGGTTCAGCCAAGTTGGGGGGGCGTACCATCGGCACCATCGAGAGCTGGCACTTTGCCCGTCTCAACGACGAGGAAGCCCAGCGCTGGGTGCAGCAGGTCAACCAAAATCCCAAGGGCACCCGCACAGGCCATCAGGCGATCCTCTCAGACATGGTCCAGGCGGTTCTAGAGCATCGTCCGCCGGTGGTCAACGGGCGGGAGGCGCGCAAGGCACTGGAGATTGTGCTGGCCATCTACCAATCGGCACGGGAGCATCGTCCCGTACGCCTGCCGCTTACTGCGCAGCCGGCCAGCAGGGTACCTTCCTTGCACGAATCGGGGAGCTTTTAGGGCGAAGGAGGCAGAGGAGTGTGCAAGTGATGCAAGTGATCGATCCTTCTGCCCATCTGGGCGAAGGGGTGAAGCTGGGCAACTTTGTGACGATCGGGGCCGGCGTGGTGCTCGGTGATCGGGTACAGGTCGGCAACTGTGTCACGATCTATCCGGGGACCCAGTTGGGAGAAGGCGTCTTTGTCGGCGACAACGCCGTTGTGGGCAAGCCGCCCCGTCCGGCCAAGACCAGCAGCGTTCACGTCGATCCCCACCTGCCGCCCCTTGTCGTCGGTCCACGTTCCACCATCGGCACCGGGGCTGTGGTCTATGCCGGCAGCCGGATCGGCGCCGACTGCCTGATTGCCGATCAAGCCTTCGTGCGGGAAGGATGCACCATCGGGGATGCGGTCATCGTCGGGCAGGGGGTCTGTGTCGAAAACCAGGTCTTGATTGGCGATTACACCAAGATCCAAAGCGGCGCCTACATCACCGCTTACAGCACGTTGGAAGATCACGTCTTTGTGGCACCGATGGTGACCACCACCAACGACAATTTCATGGGACGCACCCAAGCGCGCTTTGCCCAGGAGAAGGGACCGACGATGGAACGAGGGGCCCGCGTCGGCGGAGCGGCGATCACCCTGCCAGGGGTGCGCATCGCACAAGAAAGCTTTATCGCCACCGGCGCTTTGGTGACCAAGGATACAGCACCGAAAATGCTCTACATGGGTTTGCCTGCTAAACCTGTTCGGCCCGTCCCCGAGGCAGAGCTGCTTGAAAACCAAGAGTAAGAGGTGAGGCATGGCGGCGTTGGAAACAGCCGAAGCCCGATCGTGGCGCCTGCAGCAGTGGATTTGGCTGGTTGCGGTTGTTTGCGGGGCTTTTGGCGTCTTTCTTTCCTATCATGGCTCGAGCGTGTTCTATGCGTTTCGGTTGGTCTTTGCGGTCGAAGTGGTTTTATTCCTGGTGCATCTGGTGCGTTTTGGCTGGCCTAAGGAACGAATCGCAGTGCGCTGGCTATTGCCGCTGCTCCTTTTTTGGTTTGTCTGGGCCGCTGCTTCCGTGGCCTGGTCGATCGATCGCTCCGCATGGGCGCACAATCTCTTTTTGCTCGCACTTGGGCTGGCCTCGCTGGGCTTGACCGCCCTCTACAGCGATGATCGCTTTTTACCAAGGATGATGGTGGTATTGTTGGCCACCGTCGTGCTCTCCTATTTTATTGCCTTTTGGGAGAACTTAACCGGACATCATCTCAGCATTTCGACGATCGTGTTCTCATTGAAAAATCCTGTCCGTTCCGTTCATCCAACGGCCTGGTTTCACAATGAGAATGACTATGCCAGTTACTTGGCGATCTTGACCCCGTGGTTTTTGCCTTTGGCACAGGCGACGAAGCGGCGCTGGCTTCGCTGGCTATCCCCGGTACTGGCTGGCATCGGGATCTATTTCATCATCGCAACCTCTGCACGTATCGATATCATAGCAGTAGGGATAGGACTGCTTGTCTTTCTATTGCTCCATCTATGGGGCCATACCTTAGGGAAAGCATTGGTAACCGTCGTTGTAGCGATTGCCGTTTCTCAGCTCTTTGTCTATGCGTTGCCCCCGCTTCAGACTGCTATTTTTCGGGCAGAGAAAGAAAGCGCTGGTCAAGTGCCTTCCAGCT
>JADBKH010000052.1 GCA_014896485.1 Bacillota bacterium
CCTTGCACTATGCGATCAAGAAATCATCGGCTACTTGGTCATCTCCAGGCCAGATGACCGCACGCGCTGGGGTAATGCCCGCATCCCATCGCTTTATGAGATGGAAGCCATTGAAGTCAGTCGCTTCCATCGCGACAACAAAGTTGCGACAAAGTTGTTGGACATCACCTACGCCGATCCCATGGTCGAAGCGTGGATCATCATCTCGTTGGAATACGCGTGGCACTGGGATCTCGCAAATGCTGGCTTGGAGAAGGAAAGGTACCGTCACATGCTCCATAAGCTTTTTGAAAAAGTTGGCTTCGTCGAGTTCCACACGGACGAGCCCAATATCCTCTATGATCCGAACAACATATTTATGGTAAGACGCGGAAAGCTTGTTCCGCCAGATGAGTGGACCGCTTTTGAGCATCTGCTTGTCAAAAACAACGGCCCTTTCCCTCAACCTCCCGATCGTCTTATTGGACCGCCGTTACAAGGCAAGCATAAGCGCTTTTATTTGGATGGATAACCTTTTTCGCTCACCTTCCTTGAAAGTGGGCTGCCCTCTTCTCATTAAACGCGGCCACTCCTTCTTTAAAATCTTGCGTCGTATTTAAGAAATCAGACCATTGGCGCTCGATTCGCAACCCAGTCGAGAGATCCGTGTTGGTCGCAGCAAGCGCCGCAGCCTTAATGGCTGCTTGACTCAATGGGGCCCCTTCCAAAAAGGGAGCCATAAATGCTTTGGTAGCTTGAAGCAGTTGATCGGTAGGCACGACTTGATCGACCAAGCCCCATTTTTCCGCTGTCACGGCATCGATAGGTGCCCCAGAGAGCATCATTTGTTTTGCCCGTGCCAGCCCAATGATGCGGGGAAGCCGCTGTGTTCCGCCGCCGGCGGGCAATACCCCAAGGCGTACTTCGGAAAGCGCAATCCGAGCATTTTCCGCAGCGACACGAACATCGCAGGCCAAAGAGATTTCACATCCGCCCCCGTAGGCCACACCACTGATCGCCGCACCTATGGGTTTACCATAGTATTCGATATGCTCAAGAGCTCGGCCTAACTTTTCAAGAAGCCGATTGAGCCCCTGCCCATTCGACGACTGTTGCGCATAGATGGCCTTAAGGTCTGCGCCGGCACAAAAGCTACGTTCGGACCCTATGAGAATCAACGCTCGAATGTCACTGTTGTGCTCAAGTTCATCAAGAAGACGGTCCAACTCCTCCGCCATTGGTTCGTTTATGGCATTGAGTACCTCCGGACGGTTGAACCGAATGATGCCATATGAACCTTCCTGATCAAACCGCAGAGTTTCCAAGAACCACCAGATCCTTCCTGCCTAAATTGACACTCTATAGGGAAAACGAGTACCCTCCGTTAACGGGGTACGTCTGTCCTGTAATCCAGTTAGACGCTTCCGAAGCTAAGAAGGTAACCAGGTTGGCTACGTCCTGTGGCTCTCCAAGGCGTCTGAGAGGATAGCGAGCCGTCATCTTTTGCACGATTTCAGGATTCTCGGTAAGCTCTGCAACGGCGGGAGTACGAATCGTACCTAAGGCGACACAGTTAGCTGTGACGTGATGTTTTCCCACCTCCTTAGCCAGTGCGCGGATAAAGCCAGCCGATCCTGCTTTGGCCGCCGCGTAAACAGCGAGCTTGGGCTCTCCCACACGTCCCGCATCGGAAATGATATTGATCACACGTCCATACCGATGCTGTACCATTTGAGGCACAAGGGCTCGACATGTATAGAGCGGTCCGTAAAAATTGACGCGGATCCATTGCTCCCACTCAGGGGGATCTGTTTCAATAAAGTTTTTTTGATCGCGCATCGCTTCGGACGTTGTTATGCCAGCATTCCCAGCATTGTTCACCAAAATGTCTACTTGGCCAAAACTTCGCACCGCTTCATCCGCCATCTTCTGGACGGAGTCCCACGACGTCACGTCTGCCTGTACCGCCAGCGTTTGAACCTTTGGAAAGCGTCGCGAGATCTCATCAGAGAGGTGTTGAGCTCTTTCCTGCACAATGTCGTTGAGCACAATGGCGCGGGCTTCATCTGCAGCAAACGTAAGTGCTGCTGCCCGACCGACCCCTTGCCCTGCTCCTGTTATGAGTGCCACTTTACCAGATAAGCTCACCCAATCACCCAACCGAGTCATCTCCTTTCATTGCAGAAGTTGACGGAGAAGCCGACCGTACGATCCCGGCGGCTTCCAATTGCTTCAAACGTTCTTTAGAGACGCCCATTTGACTGAGAAGCTCCTCGGTTTGCTCGCCAAGTTCAGGGGCTCGCGCTGGCTCTTGTGGAACCCAGGTAGAGACAAGGGCCGGAAAGTAAAAAAGAACCCGATCTGCTTGCGCTTTGATCAAACATCGTGCTTGAATCTGGGAATCTGATATGGCTTCTCTTGGCGGATGAACGGGCGCAACGGGAACGTCGTTTCGAACCAAAAGGGCCAGCCACTCTTCGCGTCTTCGTTGGAGGAGCATCTCTCGAAGCTGATTATCCAACCACTTTGAATTTTTGCTTCTGATGAACGCCGAGGGATATTGCTCCACCCACTCCGGATGGTCCAAACTCTCACACAGACCGCGCCAAAATTTATCTTCAATGGCACCAACGCTCATCCACAGACCGTCTGCGCACAAGTAGGTACCATATCCCGGAAGCGTACCTAAAACTTCGTGCTGTTGCGGATGTAGAATCTGTTGGGCACGCATCGGCAACGCAAAAAAAGCAGCCGCATCCGACATGGAAAGGTCCACATAGGCGCCTTCTCCAGATGACCTTCGTCGAAAAAGCAATGAAGCAATGGTAAGTGCCATCAAAATGCCCGAGCTTTCGTCGGCAACCGGCAAGGGATTGGGTAGGACCGTTTCTTCGGAGAAGTCGAGGCCCCCGATGAGGCCGAGGTAATTCAAATCATGTCCTGGCCAGTCGCAAAGGGGGCCCGTCTGCCCATAGCCCGACAATGAGGCATAGATCAGTGCTGGATTCCTCGGTTTTAGGCTTTGGTAATCGATGCTTAAACGTGATGCTACTCCCGGACGAAAAGATTCTATCAGCACATCCGCTCTTTCGACGAGTCTCAAGAAAAAGTCACGTCCCTCTGATTGTTTCAAATCGATGGAGATTGAAGTTTTTCCCGCGTTTAAGACTTCAAAAGAGTCGGGTGCCAACTCCCGGAGATAATCGCCGTGTTTCGGGTCTTCTACTTTTAGTACATCTGCTCCCAGCCGATTGAGTAACAACGTCGCAAAGGGACCGGGCAACAGACGAGTTAGATCGAGGACTCGAACTCCTTTCAGTGGTCCTTCCATGAAAAAGATCCTCTCTTTTCCTACGAATCGACAGTCTGAACCGGCAGTCGTCTTGGATCTCCAATCCCCTATTTGGTCTTATCTACGAATTTTTGCAGTTTATGCGGCACAGGACGCGGAATCGCATCCGAACTGACCCAATTGATTTCCGAGGCTACTTGAAGTTCTTCTTGAAACCGCGACTGCAATCGTTGCCGCAATTCTTCTGCGTCTTGCGTCATCTCAGGATCATACGCAATGGAAAGATAGAGCTTGTCGTGATTTTCCGCTCGCTTTTCCAAGAAAAATTCTGCAAGATTGGTCGCAACCAGCTCCCCGCGTCCGACCGGATCACCGACTTTTTGGCCCGTATCGGGATCGAGCACTTCCAAATAGCCAATATCTCCCCAATAATTGGCTCCGGGATGAGAGCAACTGCCTTCAAACATCCAGCAGTAGCTTTCTCCACAACCACCACCGTAAACCGAGGAATCCAGCGCTGATCTATGCCTCATTGTCGGGCTATGGGCAGACGGGCCTTGCGTGGCTTCCGGGGACATGATTTGGATTACACCTCGGCCTCATCGGAGACTCTGACTCTAGAAGAAACGGTCTGCAATCCCTTGCCGGTTGCAGGCAGCTCCGGGCATTTTATTCGGCACTTACCATTGCTTTGTTTGCTTTTCGACGAAGGTCATCTGCAGGAGAAGGCGCCTGTGTGGACCTTTCCATGTCGGATTGCGGCTGCTTTTGCGTTGCCGATGCGTGCCCAACAGATTCTACATCCACCAAGCAGCACGGTAGTTTTAGGTACGCTTCCGGGACCATGTAAGGTACCCTACTTGTGCGCAGAGGAGCGGTCTGTGGATGAGCGTTTCAGTGAAATCAACGGATTACGTGCTTAACTGGAGTGCGAAACTTGAGTTAATGAGTCAAGCCAATGCTTGAATTCACTTTTTTTGTAAGAGTCAAGAGGTCCGGTTATCATCAATGCATACGTCACAACATTAGCGACATTTAATACGGGTACACTTATCGAAAAGCAGTCGGCTCTCTTTCTCCAAAGCTGATCGCCCACCCCCTTTTCCGAATACGCTGACATTCCGTCTCGAATTCCGACCGTGATGAGATCGTTCGATCTGTAATTCGTTCCCATTGCTAACAGTTAGTTAGTAAGTTTATAGTAAAATAAGATATACTTCGATGACTTCACTATCCTTCCTAAATATTGGCAAGTTTTCCCTAGTAGAGCAATGACAGCGGCCAAGGCAATCCCTTTGACCTCATTTGCTCGTACTCTACTGCACCAGCTAAGCATGACTCCAGATCACCGCACGGTCTTCCCAAACTTGAAGGTCACGTGGACTCACCTTGGTAGACTCCAAGCCCGGCAAGTGAGATCAAGTAGTGCTTAACGAACATCTGGCACTTTAAAAGAAGCCAACGCTGGACCAGACCACTTCGGCTCGGGTCAAGCCGAAACTTCACACCCGGATCCTAATACAGACAAGCGATCTCCGCCTGCGATTGCGGGCAAGTGAAAAAGGTGAAAGCGAATCCCTCATTATATTTAAAAATAAATTTTATAGTCCTTCTATGCGCCTGTAAAATGCGGTTTGCGTTTTTCCAAAAAAGCACGGACGCCTTCTTCATGATCTTTAGAAGAGCTGACGACAGCCAAGTGACTGGAGATCAAGTCCAGCGCTGTGCGCAAGTCGCTGCGATACGACTGGTAGACCGCCCGCTTGGTCATCCGGATGGCCAGCTGGGGTCCTTCGGCAATGCGATTGGCCAATGCCATCGTCTCATCCATCAGGCTTTCTTTGGGCACCACATGATTGACGATACCCATCTGTAGGGCTTGCTCGGCCGTAATAAAATCGCCGGTCCAGAAGAGCTCCAGCGCCTTGGAAATCCCGACAAGTCGAGGCAAGTAATAGGCACCCCCATCCCCTGGTACCAGCCCCACTTTGACATACCCTTCCGAAAGACGGGCTGTATCTGCCATCAGGCGCAGATCGGTTATCATTGCAAGATCCATCCCCGCACCGACAGCAGGCCCATTGATCGCAGCAATCACCGGCTTGTCTAAATCTTCAAGCGCGAGGGCAATGCGATGGATGTGCTCAAAAAGGAAGTTCTTTTCCTGGACAACCTGTGAAACATCGCTCGTACGCTGGGCCATGTCGCTGACATCTCCACCTGAGCAAAAGGCATCGCCGGCACCGGTCTCGACAATCACATGGACACTCGGATCGGTGCGTGCCTCAACCAAGGCCTGCGCCCAGGCGTCGATCATTGCGAGGTTAAAGGCGTTCTTTTTCTCTGGACGATTTAAGGTTAGCAGCAACACATTTCCGGAGCGTTCCATGAGCAATTCGTCCGCCAAACTTCATCCCCCCAGCATTTTTTTCCAATCTACTCTACCATTCATGCAATACAGATACCAGCTTATACATTTCTTCTAAAACAAAAAAGCTCCGCCTGCTATAGATAGGCGGGGACAAGGGTAGAAAGAAGCAAACGTGGCTCATCGCTGCAGTGCTTCAAGCATTCCCTCACAAAGACGCGCAAGAGTAGATGAAGCGCCGACATCGCTGGCAAACGCCAGGGTTTCCGGATCGTACTCTGCAAACCAGCGTCCGACACGGCCTGCCCGAATCCATTCGGCTACCTCTTTTTGGTGCTGACGACCAAACGCTGCCGCCACTTGAGCACCGTCATTGAGTTGCCAAGTATCATCGAGATCCTCCATATATGCCAGTGTAATGGCAACTCCCAAAAAATCTTCTACGCAAAGATGTCCTCGCGAACCTGCTGCAATGAGATAGAGCTGTTCATACGGGCATTTTACCAAGTAAGAAGCGAGAGTAGGGGCATTACGAACACCTCCTAAAAGTACTTCTCTTGCGGGAGAAGCGGCGGCAATGGCACGCGTCCCGTTGGTGGACAGAAAGACGACATCGCGCTCCTGAACTTTTTCGATGGGATACTCGCTCGGATAGGGTCCACAATCAAAACCAGGCACACGTTTCGCCTGTTGTTCACCCCCCAAAAGAGTTTGCTCACCCCAGGCCTGTCGAATGGACCATGCCTCTTCTATGGTGGCCACCGGGCGTACCCGTTTGGCGCCGTTTTCAACAATGGTGATCAGGGTTGTGGTAGCCAAAAGCACGTCGAAGACGACCGCACATGCGTTCGCCAATTTCTCCTGTACGATCTCTTCTGTGTGCAGCCATACACCGATCTTCTTGGTCAAAGCCAACCTCTCTTCCAAATCTTCTCCAACGCCTAAACACGCAGACGATTAAAATCTGCTGCCGCTGGATCGCCACGACACAGAGAAAGCCGCAATCTGCCTGAACTTCACAATACGATACGCCAATCGGCTTGCTGACTCGCATGGATCACAACTGCGCGTGTTGAATGGTTTCCCACGCATGATTCAACAGCACACGAGCACGTGTGCCAAAAGCAGCGAATCGATCATCACTGGCACCACCCGCGAGATAGCGAGCGTAGATTTGCAGCAAAACAACAGCCAACCGAAAATAGCCAAAAGTAAGGTAGAAAGGCAGATCGCTTAGATCTCTGCCACTGCGGACGGCGTAGGCTTGCGCGATCTGACGACGAGACCAAAACATAGGCAAAGAGGTGACCGTCGGTTGAACCGCCTGCAATTCCGGAGGGTCGCCCTGCTCAAACCAGTAACTGAGCGAGACGCCCAAATCAAACAGGGGGTCACCGATGGTTGCCATCTCCCAATCTAAGATGCCCACGATTTTGGACGGCTGGTTATGGTCCCACACGATGTTGTTTACTTTATAATCATTGTGGATCAACGCTGCAGGCTGCTGCGCCGGAATATGATCTGACAGCCAACGACAAAGTCTCTCCCCATACGGGTGTTCTTCTACTTTGGAGCGCTGGTAGCGCTCTATCCAACTCTGAACCTGACGTTGAACAAACCCATGCGGATGTCCGAAATGTTCCAGGCCAGCAGCTGTGTAGTCAAGCGTATGAATCGCAACAAAACTCTCTACGAACGCCTGACACATCGCCTCACAAAGCGCTTCACTTACCTCGACATCAGGTGGAAATGCATCGTCGACGGTGAAACCCCGTTTGTGTTCCATCACATAAAAAGGTGCTCCGATCACCGTTTCGTCGTCACAAAAGAGGTAAGGTTTCGGAGCTAGCGGAAAAAGCGGAGCGATATGTTCCAACAGCATAGATTCACGACGCATATCGTGCGCTTTCGGCGGAATTGGACCGCGAGGCGGTCGTCGTAAGACGGCTTGCCAAGAGCCAACCTCCAACAAGTAGGTCAGATTGGAAGCTCCGGTGGGATACTGTCGCACTCGGAGTTCTCCATTTGGAAAACCGGACAAATGTTGTCGTAAATAGGCGAGCAAGCTCTCTATTTGCAGCTCATCTCCGGGACGTACCGGGATGGTTTCCTCTTCGTCCGTCATCTCATCCCCCTCCTCCGCGTTCTTTTACAGATGAGATGCAGCTTGGAAAGCTTTTAACAAGCGCTTGGCGACCACGACGCGATGTACTTCATCCACGCCATCATACAAGCGGGCCGCGCGCGCTTCCCTGTAGAACTGCTCCAGCGGGGTGTCCTTCGAAAAACCCAAAGCTCCGTGAATTTGGATGGCGCGGTCGATGACGCGATGCAGCGCATTGGCCCCGTAAAATTTGACCAAAGAGATCGAAGTACGGGCATCGACATCGTGATCCATCTCCCACGCCGCTTTCAGCGTGAGCAGCCGAGTAGTCTGAATATCTGCCCAAGAATCCGCTATCTGCTCTTGAACCATTTCCAAATCGGCCAATTTCTGTCCGCGTGTCTCTCGATGCAAGGCGCGATCCAACATCAACTCAAAGCTTCGCTGCATGATACCGAGCCAGCGCATGGCGTGCGTGATCCGCCCTGGTCCTAATCGGGCTTGAGAGAGGCGAAAGCCCTCTCCACGACCGCCGAGCAAATTTTTTTGAGGAACACGACAGTCATGAAAACGGATTTCAGCATGACCACCCATTGAGTCGCCCATCACAGGCACATCGCGAACAATCTCCATACCGGGTGTACCTCGTTCCACTATGATCATCGAAGCACGTTGATGGGGTGGTGCTTCTGGATCGGTGACAGCCATGACAATGACAAAAGCAGCTCGACTGGCATTGGTGATGAACCACTTGTGCCCGTTGATAACCCACTCGTCTCCTACCAGCTCGGCGGTCGTACCCATCTGGACGGGATCCGATCCTGAAAATTGCGGCTCCGTCATGGCAAACGCGGTGTACACTTCTCCTGACAGAGCAGGTACCAAGTATTTTTGCTTTTGCTCTTCGTTGCCAGCCAACCAGAGAATCTCGTGATTGCCCGTATCAGGAGCGTTGGTCCCAAAGGCCCTTGGAGCAATGGGACTGCGCCCTAAGATCTCGTTCATCAGCCCCAACGTCACAACACCCATTCCCAGCCCTCCTGCCTCTTTGGGCATATGTGGTGCCCATAAACCGGCCTCTTTGACATGAGACTGTAGCGCGCGCATCCGGTCTTCAGGAAAACCGGCTTCTTCCGAGAATTCTTTCTCGGCCGGATAGATATATTGCTTCATGATCTCATTTGTTTTACGCACCACTTCATCTTGTTCAGGGCTAGGTGAAAAATCGTACACGAGGTGCCTCCTTCTACGGTGAAAAATCTTTTAACACACCACGGCAACGCTACACGCATTGATAAACGACTACAACCATCACCGTCTCTTCTTCACTGTTTCAAGCAAGCATTTTTAAGTCACGACACCACCGTCAACCGCAAAAGTTGCGCCCGTAATATAACCAGCTTGAGGAGAGGCTAAAAATACAACAAGAGAAGCTATTTCCTCCGGTTCTGCTTGCCGACCGATAGGGATCATCTGCTGAATACGTTGGAGACTACGCTCCGAGAGCGCCTCTGTCATCGCGCTTTTCACAAACCCTGGTGCTACGGCGTTGACGGTTATTCCCGAAGATACCAGCTCGAGTGCGACAGACTTCGTCATCCCGATCAAGCCGGCCTTCGAAGCCCCATAGAGTGCATCCCCTGGGAACCCCCGAATTCCTACAACAGAGGCGATGTTGATGATGCGACCCCATCCTTCTCTTTGCATGCCCTCAACAGCAGCTCTCGTCGCATAAAAGGCAGCGCGCAGATTGGTGTTTAAGACCGTATCCCAGTCTTGTAAAGGAACTTTTTGTACTTTCCCACCACGATGGACACCCGCGTTGTTGATCAAAATATCCACGTTTCCCAGCTGTGCAGCCGCTTGCTGGATCATGCTCTCCACTTCGTTGTAGCGGGTCACATCTGCCTGAACCATCAGGGCACGTCGATTTTTCGCTTGAATTGCATCGACCAATTGCTGGGCCACGGTCTTGTTTTGATGATAGTGCACGACAATATCCGCACCTGCGGTGGCCAAAGCACTCACGATGCTACTGCCAATGCTCCCTGTGGCGCCAGTTACCAGAGCTACCTTGCCAAGCAAGGATGGATTGGGTACTACGCCGCTCAGTCGACTCCCCCCTCAAAAACAGTGGTAATCCCTAGGCCGCCTCCTACACAAAGAGAAGCCACCCCAATGGACGCGTTACGACGACGCATCTCATATAGAAGAGTGACCGGTAACCGAGCTCCGCTACATCCCACAGGATGCCCCAACGCAATGGCTCCGCCGTTTACGTTAACTTGATTCCGATCGAGTTGTAATTCTCTTTCGACTGCTACATATTGCGAAGCAAACGCTTCATTGATTTCGTACAGATCTACGTCGGCCATACGAAGCCCAGCTCGATCCAAAGCCTGACGAATCGAAGGAGCCGGAGCAATGCCAAACCATCTCGGATCTACCGCTACAAACGCACTCGTTACAACCTTGGCCAGCGGTTCTTTTCCCAGTGCACGTGCCTGATCAGCCGTCGTGAGCAACAACGCTGCAGCACCATCACAAATCCCACTGGCATTTCCAGCTGTAACGGTACCACCCTCCTGAAAAGCGGCCGGCAAACGGGCAAGCGCTTCTAGTGTCGTCTCTTTTCGAGGATGTTCGTCGGCACGAATCTCCCTTTCACCCCTTTTATCCGCAACTGTAACGGGAAAAATCTCTTCATCGAATCGTCCGTTCTCTCTTGCAGCGACGGCGCGTTGATGCGACTCCCATGCAAACCTATCAGCATCTTCGCGGGTAACCCCATATTTCTCAGCAAGACGTTCCGCGACGATCGCTCCACGTTCTTGCGTTAGCGGGTCGGTAAAAGTCTCATCCAACGTATCGAGGAAAGAAGTACTGCCCATTCGGTAGCCCCAGCGAATGCCATCTTGAGCAACGTAGCGGTAACGACTCATTACTTCGACACCACCCGCTAGGGCGAATTGCGCTTCACCGGTTTGAATCGACTGCACAGCCAACTGGATCGCGCGCAGCCCCGAACCACACATCATCTCAACACTGAAGCCAGGAACGTTCTCTGGAAAGCCAGCGATCAACCAAGCAAGACGCGCAATGTTCAGCGCGTCCGTACGTCCTGAGGCATGACCAGCAATTACCTGATCCACCCATTCAGGAGCGATCCCGCTGCGTCGGAGTGTCTCTGTAAACGTCGTAGCTAACAAACGCTCTGCAGGCATCTCCCGGAAAGCACCTCCGAAATTACCGATCGGCGTCCGACAAGCAGAGATAACCACAACATCATCGTTGCGCACTGCAACTTCACCTCTATTAGTAATGGTTTAAAACTTATCACGATTCTTTGACCGATTCTTTCAATCTTTCCCGCAACTCAGCCCGATTCAATTTGCCTCCAGGCAGCAATGGAAACTCTCGCAGTACGATCAGTTTTTCAGGGAATTTATATTTTGCAATTCCCTGACTACTCAAGAAAGTTTGCATTTCCTCCATCGTAAAGGACTGTCCATTCTGAGGCACCACGAAGGCACATGCACGTTCTCCCATCACGGGATCGGCAAATCCCATGACGACCACCGAAGCCACTTTGGGATTGCGAAGCAGCAATCCTTCGATCTCTCCCGGAATGATCTTTTGCCCCCCGCGGTTGATCACATCCTTCGTACGACCTAAGATGTAAATGTTTCCCTCTTGATCAAAGGTGGCCAAGTCTCCGGTCCTATACCAACCACCTGGTGCCCAGACAACCTTCGTTTGCTCTTCATCGTTGAGCAAGCCGGCGCCCATATACGGACCACGAACTTGTAACTCCCCAATTTCACCAGCCGCAAGTTCCACTTCGCCTTCATTGACCAGACGTGCTTCGAATCCCGGGTATAATTTTCCAGTGCTTCTCCGGCGCACTTCATCGGAATCTGCATAGCTCGCCATTGCCATGTAATGATTTTCGATACTACCGTAGTAACTGATGACCTTGCATCCTAGTTTGGCTTCTACTT
>JADBKH010000053.1 GCA_014896485.1 Bacillota bacterium
GTGCAGACGGTCTCTGCAGATCCTTCCGCACAGCAGGTGCTGACCGAAGAGCCGACGCTGGATGTGGTGGCCCTGCTGGCAATGGCGCCCAAAAGCACCCTCACCTATTACGCCCTGGCCGGCAGTACCGACGGCAGTCTTGATGGGAGCAGCTTCTACGATGGATTGACCGAAATGCTGCAGGGCACCGCGCTGCCGCAGGTGGTCTCCTTTTCCTACGCCGGTCCGGAAACGGGGCACGATCCTGCCATCGACGACCTCCTTCAGGAGCTTTGGGCAGCGGGCGTGGTCGTTGCGGCATCCAGTGGCGATACGGGCGCTGCCGCGCAGGAAGGGGGTCCGATCGGTGTGATGTGGCCGGCCAGCTATCCCACGGTGGTTGGGGTAGGCGGGACAGCCTTTCAACCGGGAGGTGCATCGGGAGCGCCACAGGAAGTGGCCTGGACGTATTCCGGAGGTGGCTTCTCGTCGGTTTATCCGGCTTCGGTTGAACAGGCCGAGGCGACAGAACAAAGCAAACGGGCCGTACCCGATATGGCCATGTACGCTGCTGGAATACCTCTTTTCTACAAGGGGATGGAGGAGACGGTTTTGGGCACCAGTCTGGCCGCGCCTCTGTGGGCAGGCATCTACGCCGATCTGGCCGGCGCGCTGCCTGCTCTGGCGCAGACGCCGCCGCAGCTTTGGATCAACGCTCTGGGAGTTGGGGCGTTGCATCATGCCTGGACCACCGCCCCTTTTCACGACATCACCCAAGGAGACAACATTCTGACCAGCGGGCCAGATGCGGGTAAAGGCTATCACGCGGAACCGGGCTTTGATGAAGTGACCGGCTGGGGGAGTTTCGACGCCAGCGCCACGCGGGCCGTGCTGGCCCAGATGCCTGCAGACAGCCTGCAACTCAACGTTCAGCCAAGTGTTCCAGCTGCCCATCAGGTTCAGCTGACGCTGACGGTGACGGCACAGGGGCTTCCTGTGCCGGGAGCGGCTGTCCAGCTTCGGTTGCCGGATGGCCGTCCGCTTCCGCAAGATGCGTGGGTACAGCCTCCGTCAGTCCCGGCGACGACGGACGAAACCGGCCAGTGGGAGGCGACGTTGGCTATAGACAAACTTTCAGATCAGGTAGGCCACCTGGAGATTCAGGCGCAACAGGGGATTTTTGCCGGTACCACCTCTGTATCGCTTCATCCTATCGCAACAGATACGGTAGGAGGTGCGGATCGCTACGCGACTTCTATCGCACTGCTCAGTGATCCAACCATCGGATGGACCAGCGGCCCTTCCAACCAAGTGATTTTGGTCAACGGTAGGCCGGGACATGAGGTCGATGCCCTGGCTGCCAACAGTCTGGCCGGTGCGCTACATGCGCCGGTGATGGTGGTCGATGGCAACGCTTCTTCGCTGACGGCCCCCCAGAAGCAGTTTGTTTCCAAGCTGGGCGCTAACCAGGTGCTGGTGGTCGGCTTGCCGTTGGGAGATGCCCTCTATCAGCAGCTCAAACAGATGGATTTGAATGTGGACGAAAAGACCTTTCATGGGGACAATCGGTATGACACGGCCAACAGAGTGGCGGAGTACATCTACGGACAGACGAATGCTTCTCCAAAGGCTGTCTTTGTCGCTCGCGGCGATGCGCTGCCCGATGCCTTGTCTGTAGGCAGCCTGGCCGCAGGCGAAGCCGATATTGTGCTGCTGCAAGGGCCCAACGATGCCAACTGGCAGGAGACCGTCACTTTGGCGAAGCGCTTCGGCGTGCCCATTTATGTGCTTGGCGGGCCTAAAGTAGTACCGAATGCTGTGCAGCAAGCACTGGGAGCAGACCGCATTTACGGATCCGATCGCTACGAAACCAATCTGGAGCTTCTGTATTGGCCCAAGTGGAGCACTGCCTTTCGCTATGACACCCTCTACATCACCAATGGGGCCCCGGGGCATGAGGTCGACGCCCTCTCGGCGGGCAGTGTGGCGGGACAGAAGAGCAGCCCGATCCTGCTGGTCAACGGCAGCAGCCTGACCGAAGACCAGAAGACCTTCCTTTCAGACAACACCGGGAAAGTTCAACGGGTGGTTTTTGTGGGAGGCAACGCTGTTTTTGCGCCCGGGCTTGCAGATCAGGTGAGCACCTTGCTTCAAGGACCCTAGTTGCAAAAAAGCGGGAATTGCAAAGTGCGTGTCGAATGAAGGATAATAAACTGCTTCTTTTGACACAACGGCCGCAGGGATGAGGTATCGCCTTGGATGCGCTGCGGGTCTTGATCGTTGAAGATGAACCGCTCTACCTGGATCTGCTGGCCATGGCGCTCCGGCAGATCGAGCCCCTTGTCATTGTCGGTCGATTTACGGAGGGGGAGAGCGCCCTCTCCGAAACTGCTTCCCTTACGCCGGATGTAGCCTTGCTCGATATCGAGCTGCCCGGGGCGTTCAATGGCGTGCAGGTAGGCCTAAAGCTGCGCGAGATCTTTCCACAGATGGGCATCCTTCTGCTCACCCAGCACGCTTCACCGGGCCTGTTGGCGACCTTGGGAGACGCCGCTTACGGCTGGGGCTATCTGCTCAAGCAGACGGTGAGTGATGTGGCCACCTTGGCGCATGCCCTGGAGAGCACGGCGCATGGCCTGATGGTGATCGATCCCCGCCTGACCCGTTCGGTCCACCCCAGTGTCCAGCAGCAGTATCAGCTTACACCCCGCCAATGGGAGATCCTCCAGGCGATGGCGGAAGGCTACAACAACGCCGCCATCGCCCAGCGCTTGTATCTGACGGAAAAGAGCGTGGAGAACCAGATCAACGCGATTTACCAGGCGTTGGGTGTCCATATAGATCGTAAGCAGCATCACCCGCGTGTCCAGGCCGTCTTGGCCTATCTTAATGCGGTCGGGGCATAACGTTCTCTTTGCTTGGGAGGGGTGCGGAAAAAAGTGGTCAAAACCGAAACGGTGATGCCGCTTGTCGACGAGGCGGCGCTCTATCAGCAGATGGTCGACAACGCCCGTGAGGCCACCGATGCCCGCTGGGTCGAGTACTGCCGGTATCATCCGGAACAGGGCCTGTCTGAACCGGTGGCGTGGAGTTCGATGGATCTCCCGTGGATGCGGGCTGCCGATCAAGCCAACCGGGCGGTCATTCCCAGCTATGAGGGGACGACCATGATGGTGGACGTACACACCAATCCCATACTCGAGGCCGTCTATTTGCGTGGTGAGCAGACGGAATCGACCCTCTTTGAGGCGGCCTCGGGTGTCAACCCCGATCCGCAGCTAACAGAAAATGCCTATCTGCTCGCGCAGTTGCACTACCTCTCTCAGTGGCCGGTCCAAATCCATGGATCCGTCGTGGGGGCCCTGATCTTCTATACTGCTGAACCGCTGAGTGATCGGCAACGCATCATCTGCGAGGCCTTCGTGCGGCAGGTGGTCTTGACCCTGGAAAACGCGGCATTGGCCACAACCGTCAGCCAGCAGATGGAAGCCATCCGGGTTTCACGGCAGCGTCTGGTGAGCAGCGAAGAGCGGGTCCGCCGGCAAGTCGGTTCTTACCTCCACGGGCACGTGCAGAACCACCTGTTGCTGATTTGGTACCGCTTGGGAGAGCTCTATCAGGCGATGGAGGCGTTTCCAGAAGGGTTGCGTCAGCAAGTGAAGGAACTGCAGGAAGCCGTCGAAGAGGTGCGGGAGCACGAGATACGCCAGGCGAGCCACCGCCTGCATCCCGGATTGCTCCAGGTGGGACTGCTGCCCGCGTTGCAGGAGCTGCTGACGGAAAACAAGGGTACGATCCAGGTGCGTCTGGAAGCCGACGAAGCCGTCCGGGCCATCGATGACGTGAAAGGGACGGGATTTTCGCCTTCATTGCGGTTGACGGTCTATCGGGTGGTCGAAGAAGCATACAACAATGTTTTGCTCCACGCGCAAGCCCGTACGATGGAAGTTCGCCTGCAGAGGGCATCTGCTGGGCTGGCCGTGCAGATTCAAGACGATGGCTGTGGCTTTGATCCGCAAGGGATCGCCTGGGGACTGGGTTTGTACAGCATGGATGATTTGGTCGACAATGCCGGTGGCTCCTGGTCGGTGGAAAGCAGCCCGGGTAGGGGCACGGCAATCGATGTGCAATTGCCCCTGTCGTAAACAGCTCAACCGCAGATCATCTGGGCGAGCTGTTGTGGACCAAGCGCCTTTTTGGGCAAAAAACCATCGGCTCCGGCTTGCCTGGCCAGCTCGCCCAAGCCCGGATCTTCAGCGCTGCTGATCAGCAGCAGCCTGCTTTCAGGCGAGATGCGGCGCAAGAGGGGGATCAGCTGAAAGCCGGTGATTCCCCCCAGCAACACGTCGAGCAAGACGACTTCCTCAAAATGGCTACGCAGGATTTGCTCCGCTTCTTCCACGGTCGTGGCGCCGATCACTTCAAACTCCCCGTTCTGCTCCAGCACGTGCCGACAGAGTTCAATGAACAGGGGTTCATCGTCGATTACCAGCACCGTATGTGTCATTGATCCTCTCCTGACGCCGACATCGCTCCATTTGATCGTTTATCCTACCCGTCCTTTCCTCTAAGCACAACGGGGGAAGCACCCTCAGTGTACCGTCACTTGCCAGAAAACACCCTTCTTTGTCCCACCTGTTGGGGGGCTTTCCCTTCCCGTGTGCAGGTGCTGTCACCCTGTGGTCCCTTCGATGGACTGCCTACAGTACGTACGGAGTCTATTCAGACCATACAGACCATTCCGCCGTTTGCCAGATGGAGGAATGAGAAGGGGTGCTTGATGATTAAGAGGAAAGGAACATTTCGCGTGGCTTGGAAGCCCATCGCAGGAGGCGTTGCACTCTCTGCCGTACTGGCTTTGGCCGCACCGATCGCTTTCGCGGCCACCCAGCCTGCCGCTGCCGTCTCCGCTACTTCCACACCTGCTGTGTCGGCTGCTGTGGTAAAGGGAGCAGCGGATACCCAGAGTGCGCCGAGTTTCACGCGCTTAGGCGGTGCCAATCGCGAGGCGACCGCCATCGCCATCGCCAACGCAGCCTATCCCAACGGAGCGCGCACCGTCGTGTTGGTCGACGGTTCCCAGCAGCACTTCATCGATGCGCTGACGGCAGTGCCGCTGGCCAAGCTGTTGGATGCCCCCATCCTGCTGGCATCGGATACCGATGGTCAAACACCGGTGGTCAGTGGCGCCACCCAGTCCGAAATACAAAGTTTGGGCGCCACCACGGTTTACCTGGTCGGTTACGCCAACACCGCTTCGGTCCGCAACACCCTGCCCAAGAGCGTCCAACATGTGGTGGCGCTCCAAGGGAAAAATCGGTACGAGACCTCTGGCCTGATCGCGAAGACCCTGTTGCAGATCTCTGGAGAGAGCTCGTTCCACACGATTTTTGTGGTTTCCGGAGAAGACAGTCACTTTGTCGATGCGCTGTCCGCTGGGCCTTTTGCTGCCAACATGGAGGCTCCGATCTTGTTGGCACAATCCAATGGAGCGCTTCCCAGCCAGCAGGGGTATACGGCGTCGGTACAGGCGAGCTATGTCGTGGGGATGGCCGGCAACTATGCCGTCAGTGTCCCAGATCCGACCGTCATTCGAGGAGATAATCGCTACGACACTTCGCAACTGCTGAATCAACAGTTGGCCGAAGGGATGGCTCCCTACAAAGACGTCATTGTCGTCGATGCGGCAGATACCCACCTGATCGACGCCTTGACAGTCAGTCCGTACGCGGCCACGCTCCATGCGCCTGTCGTGATGTCCAACGATATCAGCGCCTCCTCTTTACCGACGAGCACACAAGATTTTCTTTCCAGCCACTATCCGTCGGCAGCCCATGTGATTGTCATAGGGGGCAGCGGATCGGTTTCGGATGCGATCGGCAAAGATGTGGTTCAGCGGGTGGCCAGACAGGTCGTGCCGGATCATTTTTCCGGACAAGTCGAGGCGGGTACCGAGACGGCCCTTTCCTTTACCATCAAAGACGGCTTGGGCCACCCGCTGGAGGGTATTCCGGTTGATTTTGCCGCTACTGGCAAGCTGGATGCCACCAAGAACCTGAGCACCACAAGCGCTGTCAGTGATGCCAACGGCAACGTCCAGGTCAATCTCTACGACACCTATGTGGGCGATCAGGGGACGGTGAC
>JADBKH010000054.1 GCA_014896485.1 Bacillota bacterium
GGCAAACCGGGACGCTTCCGCCAACTCCATCGGATTGGCCAATATACCGTGCAACCGTTCGGGCAGTTGGGCGTCTCGATTGCGCAATGGGCCCAAAAGCAGCAGAGAGTGGTCAAAGTCGGTCACCGGGTAATTGTCCCACAGCACCAGAGAGTGACCGAACCACGCCTGCGCTTGGGCAGCATCGGCGCTGCTCACCTGCGGTGCCACCACACCGATACCGGTCCAAAAGATGCCAATCTCCGGCTGTAAAGTCGATCGCAGTGTGCGGCGATAAGGGGAATCACCCGGTTGCCAATACTCGGTTGGACAGAAGAGCAGCTGCACGGCAGGGTCTCTCTGCCTTAAAAAATCATAGAGCCGGTTGGCCAAGCTCGCCTGTGCCGCGGCTGGAGAGGTAAAGCGCTGTTGATCGGAGGCATTGGAAAGGCGCGGATCGATATCGTCCATCAGAAGAGCGAAATGGGAAACCCCGAGCCCTTCTACGGCAGCGCACTTATCACACAGTGCCGCCAAGTCGGCTTCTTTGGAAAAGACGATGTCCTTGCCCGGGCTGATACAGAACCAAAAATTTACACCCTCTCGCCGGCAAGCTGCCACCAGTTCCCCAAGATCGCGCCAAGCGTTTTCCGGATATGCGTCACGCCAGCGCTGGCGGTGATAGGGATCGTCTTTGGGAGCGTAGGCATAGCTGTTCATCATCGTCTCGCCCAGAAAGTGGATCATCGCCAATCGTTTCTCGTGCGTCCAAGGTGCACCATAAAAGCCTTCGATAATGCCGCGTAATGGAAAGTCCGGAGCGTCGCGCAAACATAGCTTTGGCAGTAGGAGTGGTTGAGAGAGGGTAGCGGAATTCGGTTGCATCGTCCCGGCCAGCTGCAGTATCCGTCGCAATCCCCATGCGGCACCACGGGACGTACGCGCAACGATGACAGCTGCAATGCCCTTCGCTTGGGGACCGATCGCCAAAAGGTAGGCTTCCTCGTTTTCTAGCATCTTCACCTGATCCAGCCATCCCCAGCCTTGTAACAAAGCGCGGACAGTTTCTGGTAATATCAGTGAAGAAAGATGGATGGCCAGGCCCCCTGCCGCTGTACTTTGGTCGTGATGGTTCCCTTGTTCCCACCACGCTGGCATCCAAGCGGCATCGGGACAGGAGAGGATCTCCATGGAACGTTGGCCAAGGGTGAGGTACTCTCCTTTCCAAAAGAGCTGTTTGGGACGGGGCAACAACTTTTCTGGATCGATGACACTTGGCATACGGCCAAACCCCCTGTTTTTGGTAATCCCCTGCGGATACGGCTATCATAGCAACACAGAGGAGGTTGTGCGATGGCCATTGTTGCGGTCAGCATTGCCCCGCTGGGAACAGGCAGTACCAGCGTGAGCAGCTATGTGTCTGAGGCAGAGCGCGTATTGGAGCGGCATCCCAATCTGAAGGTACGTTTGGATCCCATGTTTACCAACATTGAGGGCGATCTGCGGGAAATCTTCGAGACGATCATCGAGATGCACGATGCCCTTGTCGCCATGGGCGCGCAGCGTTTGTCGACCGTTATCAAGATCGATGATCGCCGGGATCATCCCCACTCCATGGAGGAGAAGATGGCGGTGGTCCAGGCATGAGGATCGTCTGCCTCCAGACCATTGTCGATGCCGAACAAAACCAAAAGGATCGTCCGGCACACCTGCAATGGGTCTTTGAAAAGCAGCGCGAAAGCAAAATTGAAGCAGGCGGCCGCTTTGCAGATGGGAGCGGTGGAATGATCATCTACACGGTCTCGGACTTCGCAGAGGCGCAGCGCCTAGCGGCTGAAGACCCGATCATTGCCGGCGGCGCACGTTCTTTTGTGCTCCACGAGTGGTTGCCCATCGACTTTGAACATCCCGAAAGCTATAGATAAGTCGATCGATCCAAAACACTTCTTGCATCGGTCCCGTGGCTGTGTTACCTTACATGTGGATAGCTTCTTCTACTTTGTTAGAAACAATTCCATCCAATTGGAGGTGTCGATTTGGCCGCTGAAAGTGTTGCCCTGCCTAGGTGGGTGATCGATCCAAGTCACTCTATCGCCGAGTTTTCGGTACGTCACATGATGATCTCGACCGTCAAAGGCCGCTTTGGAAAAATGGAAGGCGAAATTTACGTGGCTGTTCCGGATTTTAGCAATGCACGTGCAGAAATTCGGATCAATGCGGCCAGTATTGACACCAAAGACGAGAACCGCGATGCACACCTGCGTTCGCCTGATTTCTTCGATTTGGAGCACCACCCTCAGATCATTTTCAAATCGACGCAGATCACCCCCAAAGGAGAGGATCGCTACACGATCGTCGGCGATCTCTCCATCCGTGGTGTTACACGCAGTGTCACACTGGAAGGAACGTTTGACGGCAAGATCCGCGATCCGTACGGCAACGAACGCTTCGGCTTTTCAGTAGAAGGAGAGATCAACCGGCATGATTTTGGCGTCAGCTGGAACACCGCCTTGGAAGCCGGAGGGGTAATGGTTGGCGATAAGGTGAAGCTGACCGTCCATATTGAAGGCGTCCAGCAAAACAGCTGACTCCGATCAACTGATTCAACAGGTTTGCCAACACATATGGCTGTGCCCGGTGGCACAGCTTTTTTGATCCGACAATCATCATGGCCCTGCTTGCCCTCATAGAGTAAGCATTGAGGTGGAAGCATGTCCCCGCTCCTCTTGCTCACGCGCTTTGTTCGAATCGTGGTACCTCCCGGCACCTTGGCGATGGGTGTCACCCTTGGGGGTGCACTGCTAGGTGGATGGGGAGAATGGCTGGTCGGACAACCCAGCCCCCCTTATGCAGATATCGCTTGGCGTATCCGCATCTGGGCAATGGCGATCGCCATCGGTGGAACGCAAACCGCCTTTGAAAATTTGGAGCGACAACTGCTCACCGGTGGATTGACCGGTATCGGTCGCGATTTGGCGATCGTCGCAGCTGCCTACCTTGGTGCTCAGCTGGGTTATCGCCTGATCCGATGGCTTACCGTTTCCTGACACGCCTGCTGCCTTTCTGGGCAGCAGGCCTGATCGGGCTTTTAGCTGGTACTTCCCTGACACAACTGCGTGATGCAGCGCAACTCGGCCAACTGCTTGAACAGACGCACAATCAGACGGTCGAGCTCAACCGCATCACGGCAGAAAACGAGCGCCTTCAGGAGCAGATCGACACGCTGACCCAACAGCGCCAACGCCCGCAGCTGATCCAAAGCGTCCAGCTACACGTCACGGGTAAGGAGCCCCCGAAAGTGGCCGATGTCACCGAAGCGCTCGAACCACTGACGACAGCGCTGGTGGGGCTGCCGATCGAAAGTGCGTCCTCTGATGTGCTGTTGCACCTCTTTGATAACCGTGTGATCGGCTTACCCCAAGGCTTTTATCGCATCCACGTGCGAGTGATCATTGTAGCACCCACCACCCAACTGATGCTGGAGCTGGAGAAGCAAACATCTGCCGATCAAAGCAGCGGAACACTCGGCGCTCCAGCCACCGATGCTACAGGCGGATGAGACTACCACGGCAGCGGCAGTGTCAGACCGCCGTCGACCCGAATCACCTGGCCACGGATCATCTCGGCTTCGGGGGAACAGAGGAAAAGGGCTACGTTGGCAACATCCTCGGCGGTGACCATCCGCCCTGCGGGGATCTTCTCTTCCACACGAGCAAAGGTTCCCTCGATCTCTGGAAAGTGTTCCAATGCCCCGGTGACGACCGCACCGGCACTGATCACATTGGCGTTGATTTGCGGTGCCAATTCGACGGCGATATAACGCGTCAACGCTTCGATGGCCGCTTTGGTCGCTCCGACACTGGCATAGTAAGGCAGGACATGATCCGAACCAAAGGAAGAAAGAGCCAAAATATTGCCTCGTTCGCCCATCAGTGGAACAGCATGCTGCACACAGAGCAGATACGCCTGCACATTGACGTCTTCGGTCCAGCGGTATCCCTTTTGGTCCAGCTCCATCAACGGACGGTTACGGCCGGAAGCGGCGTTGTGGATGAAGACATCGATCTTGCCGAAGCGGCGCTCCACTTGCTCAAACAGGGCATCGATCTTTTCCGGATCGGCCATGTTGGCTTTGACGACGAGCGTCTCGCCTCCGATTTCCTCGATCTCCTCCGCCACCTCCCTGGCGGCGGGGCCGTTGCGGAAGTAGTTAATGACGACAGCGGCTCCTTCTTGTGCAAACCGCTCCGCCATCCTCCGGCCTATCCCACGGGAGCTACCGGTGATCACCACCACTTTCCCCGCGAAGCGTGGGTGCATCGCTGGTTGTAACGACATGGATATTCTCCCCTTCCAAAGCCCGGATCGCTTCGGTGGTGCCAAGACCCGTTCATAAGAGATGGTCTTATGTTAGCACAATAAAAGAGCCCTCGAAAAGCATGCAAAAAGGCACTTCAGTTCTGACAAACTGAAGTGCCTTTGATAAAGGTTTCAGACGGGGTACCTGAACGCCACTACAGCAAGCGGATCGGCATGACGGTAGTCAGGACTACCTGCGGAACGTTGTGGAAGGCATCCTGGATGCTTAAGCGCTGCGGCCGTCGATCAGCTGCTTGGCCATCTCTTCTCGATTCTCTTCCTCATTGCCGAGTTGAGAGGCGCTGCGCCACGCTCGTTTGAAATAGAGCTGGGTATCATTCTCCCAGGTAAAGCCGATGCCACCATGAAGCTGGATGGCGTCGCCGGTAACCTGCTTGCCCATCTGCGAACAGTAGGCCTTGGCCATCTGTACATACAAGGGCATGGAGGGATCGTTTTCATCGAGCATCCAGGCTGCATAGCGAACGGCCAGCCGGCCACTTTCGACCATCAAGTAATCGTCAGCAGCAATGTGCTTGATCGCCTGGAAGCGCCCGATCGGTCCGTTGAACTGCTCGCGTGTCTTCATATATTCGACCGTGTCAGCCAACGCCTTTTCGGCAACACCGACTAGCTCACTGGAAAGAGCCGCCCGACCAATGGTGACAGCCCGCTGCCATCCTGGCGTCCCACAGGTGAGGAAAGCCTCGGGGTCGATGGGAACCGACTCAAAGGAGAGTGCACTCAAGGGATACGAGCCATCCATACTGCTCAACCCATGTTCCGTCAGACCGGCTGCCTGGGGATTGACGAGCGCCAAGGCAACCCGATCCTCCAAGGGGCTGTCCGTCCGCTCGACGGGAACCAACAGCAACTGCGATACCCGCGCAAACGGTACAAAGCTGCGCCGCCCGACCAACTGGAGTTTACCCCCCTGACGAACAAGCTGTACACCGCTATAGCCAAAGCGGGCACCACTGGCATCGCCCCAAGCTACGCTGACGGTCATCTCACCATTGGCAATCTTGGGCAGGTACGTTTTTTTCTGCTCTTCGCTGCCATAGGTATCGATCAGATCGGCAACCACGTAGCTTTCCACCAAGGGGTAGGGAAGCAGATGGGCGCCGGCCGACTCAAAGACCAAAGCCATATCCAAAAAGTTGAGTCCACTGCCATCGTAGGCTTCGGGAACGCGTAAACCCAAAAATCCCTGCTGCGCCAATGGAGCACGCAACGCTGCAGCGACGCTATCGGGCTGCTCGTACGCTTCCCTCACCTTGGCGATGGGCGCTTCTCGTTCCAACAGATCGTCGGCACTCTGCTTGAGCAGATATTGCTCTTTGGTGAAATCGAAGTTCATCCACGATCCCCCCTCGGCAGTCCAAGCACCCGCTCCGAGATGATGTTGCGCTGAATCTGGGAGGTACCGGCAAAGATGGTCTCAGCCCGAGACCACAGGAAAGTATGCTGCAGACTTCCGTCGGCGACGGCGTCCAAGCCCTCCATGTACGGCATCTGTCCGCCCATCATCTCCATCGCCAGTTCACCCATGCGCTTGTGCATCTCACTGTAAAAGAGCTTTTGG
>JADBKH010000055.1 GCA_014896485.1 Bacillota bacterium
GATATGCGAAGAGAGCCTCCGTTTTCTGCGGAGGCTCTCTTGCGTGCTCGAAAACTTTATACGCCAACCAGAGAAGCAACCGGACTTACTTGCACTGGTGAAAAAGCTGTGCCATCGTGTGAGCATTGTGTTTGGAGGCGGTTTTGTGGAAATTACCTTCGATGGGAAGATCGTGTTGGTGACAGGAGGAAGTCGTGGGCTGGGACGGGCGCTGGTAGAGGCTTTTTTGGAGAATGGGGCGAGTGTGGTAACCTGCGCACGCCATGCCGATGAGCTGGAAACGGCTGTAGGTGCGTTGCAGGAGCGGTTCGGGGATCGCATCACAGGGTGGGTGGCAGATATCCGCGAAGCCGATGCGATGGAACAGCTGGTCCATGTGGCACAAGAACATTTTGGCGGCTTGGACATTCTGGTGAACAATGCTGCATTCAGTCATAGTGGGACGGGCCTCTCGCTGACGGACGAACAGTGGGAGGACGAGTGGCAGATGAAGAGCATGGCTGTGGTGCGTGGCGCACGGGCAGCCGTGCCTGCCCTACGGACGCGTGGTGGAGGCAGCATCATCACCATCAGTGCTGTCTTCGACAAGCAGCCGGATGCACGGTTTTATGCATCGAGTGTGGTCCGGGCAGGTGTGCTCGGATTGACCAAACTCCTGGCACGAGAGCTGGCACCCGATCATATTCGCGTCAATGCGATCGGGGCCGGACTGATCCACACGCCGAGTTGGGAAAAACGCTATGATCCCACCACAAGCAGTCTGAAACGATACCTGGAAGAGACCGCCCGTGCGTATGATGTTGCGGTGCAGCGCTTGGCCGAACCGGAAGAAGTGGCCAATGCCGTGCTCTTTTTGGCCTCTGATGCAGCTTCTTATATTACAGGTACGCAGTTGGATGTCGATGGGGGCTTGGCCCGGTATCTGTAAACCTTTGGGCGATTTTTCTAGCCCAGAGAGGGGTCGTACGTTCAACCAATCACGACAAGACAGGCAGCCATGCCGTCTGAGGTGGGTTCTTCATAGTAAAGCAGCGAATCGGCTGCAAATATTTGGCGCAGTTCGTTGGGGTAGAGGCGATAGGGATCTTTGCTTTCATCAGTAGTTTGTAGGAAGGTCGCGTAAAAGAGCAAGCCACCGGGCCTGACGGCGTTGCGAAGTTGCGCAAAGAGGGAACGTTGCAGGTAGCGCGTACAGACCAGTAAATCATAACGGCGTACTGGAAGCGATGCTTCGGTCAAATCGACACAAAACGTCCGTATTCTCTCTTGTAAACCACGGCGCTGAGCCTCTTGCTGCAGTGAAGCAAGGGCAACTTCTGAAATGTCGTATGCTTCGACCTGCCAGCCTTGTTCTGCCAACCAGAGCGCGTTTCCTCCTCGGCCACAAGCGATGTCAGCGGCCAGACCTCTTGAAGGCAGATGATCTGCCAGTGCCAGCAAATGAGGATCGGGTGCAAAGGAGGGGTGAAATCCCTCGCGGTAACGCCGATTCCATTGCTCTCGAGCTACTTCTTCCATCACATTCGTCCTCTTTTCCCACCAACGTCTGATGTGGAGTGTAGGAGATCGATCTTTTCGACAGAGGAACCGGCTTCTTGCGCTCTCGAGTGGTTGGAGCGATACTGAAAGCGTACCGCATCTGGAAGGAGGAGAGAAGATGTGCCTGCTTTTCCTGCCGGCGTTGACTGGATACCGCCTGGGCCGGGGACGGACCCCATTTGAACGTCCGCTTTACGTATCCGAAGCGTTACGGGAACAGCTTCGGGCAGAAGCGGAACGGCGCGGGAAGAGTGTTGAGACCACGGTGACGACGCTATTAGACGAAGCATTGCGCGATCGTGAGGAAGAGACGCGGGAGCGGTACCAACCGATTTTCGTCCCGCTGCATCTGTTTGCAAGGCTGGAACGCCAAGCGCTGTGTGAAGGGATCGGCATCTTCGCATTGGCAGAAGAATTGTTGCAAAGGGCGCTTTCACAACCTCCTCGGGATCAAGCGTCTCGCGCATCGTGACGACACGTGCGAGCGCGTGAAACACGAATCTGGTGTAGGAGCTATCGTCGGGTGCAGATTGCCATTTTGGGTGGAACAGGACATTTAGGGCGACGTCTGGCAGAAGGTTTTTTGCGTGCGGGACATGATGTGGTATTGGGATCGCGAGATCCTGCTGCCACACGTCAAAAGATTGCCGATTGGGCACAACCCTGTGAGGTAAGGCACCATGCGCAGGCTGTGGCAGAGGCGCGCACTGTAGTCGTTGCGGTCCCGTTTGAAGGGGTGGATGCCACTATCGCGGCTGTACGAGAACATCTCCATCCCCAGGGTGTACTCGTTTCAGCTGTGGTCCCGCTGGCAGCAGGCCATCCGACCCAAATTGCTCTGCCTTCGGAAGGTTCCGCGGCAGAGCATATTGCTGCATTGGTGGATGGGAAGGTGGCTGTGGCAGCTGCTTTTCACACCCTTTCCGCAGCACGGGAGACAGAGGGCGAAGCGGAGGATGTGTTGTACTGTGGCAATACGAGTCAAGCCCGACAGCAAGCAGCTGCACTTGCGGGGGCGCTTGGCCTTCGCGGGGTTGATTGCGGTCCATTACGCATGGCGCGTACGCTGGAGCAGATGACGCCACTGCTGATTGGCCTCAATCAACGTTATCATGTTCGTGCGACGGGAATTCGCATTACGGGACTCCCTCGATAAGGGGCACCGACGAAAACTGAGAAAAGGGGGTGTTGGATTGGTCGGCCGCGAAATGCGGGAAGAGCAGAGTGTGGGCCTTTATCGAACAGCCGATGGCCACCCCATCCGCCTGTTTGCGACTGTTGGAAACCTGGAAGAGGCCGTAGATGCTTTGCAGTCGGATGTTGCAGGAATTGGTCTCTTTCAATCGGAGTTTCTTTATCACAATCAGGAGCGCTTACCCAGTGAAACCGAGCAATGCGAAATCTACGCAAGTGTTCTGCAGCAGGCCAACGATCGTCCCGTAGTGATACGGACCTTGGATATCAGCAAGCTCAAAAAGGCCGATTTTCTCTCCATGCCACCAGAGGAAAATCCTTCGTTGGGTTCTCGTGCCATCCGTTTTTCGCTTTCGCATCCTGAGATCTTTCAAACCCAGTTGCGCGCACTGTTGCGGGCGGGGCGGTATGGCAGGGCGGGCTTGCTTTTTCCTATGATTGAAAATGTCTCTGAAATTCGTGATGTGAAGCAGTGCTTACAGGAGAGCATGGAGACATTGTTGCAACAGAGACTGCCCTATGCCGAGCATGTGCCTATCGGACTGATTGTTGAGACGCCCGCTGCCGCATTGATGGCGGATCTGCTTGCGGTCCATGTGGATTTTTTGGTCGTAGGCATCAATGATTTGACCCAATATACGTTGGCAGCCGATCGTGGCAATGACCGGGTGGCCTATCTCTACGACGCTGCGCATCCGGCTGTCTTGCGTTTGGCACAGCAGGTCTGCCAAGCAGCACACCGGGTAGGTATACCTGTCGGGGTCTGCGGAGCTCTGGCGGAGGATACCGAGATGACCGAGGCGCTGATTGGCTTGGGATTCGATGCCTTTTGCATCACTCCAAAGGCTGTTTCTAGCGTCGCTGCGCGAATTGCACAAGCACATCTGTGGGTTGCCTCTGAACTCGCTTCGCGCGTTTTGGAACGAGAGAGCGCTTCTGATGTGCGCACGGTCATCCGTGGCAAGGGACCTGAGACATGATACGTTCTGGCACGACGAGCCGCTTGGTGCGGGTTGCCCTGTTGGGCGCGATGGCTGCACTTTTTATGCGATTTATACATTTCCCACTTTTTCCACCGGCCCCGTACCTGAAATATGATCCGGGAGATCTTCCGGTGGTGCTTGCTGCATTGACCATGGGACCTGTGGCTACGTTGGAAGTGGTCGTGTTAAAAGAGGTCCTTGCCTTGCTCTTTATCGGTCACCCACTCGGTATTCTGATGAATACGGTTGTCTCGATGACAATGGGTGGGATCACGGCATTGTGGATGCGCAATCGCCCCTTGACAGCGGTACAGACGGCTTTTGCGACCGGAGGGGCGGCGGTCGTCTGTACCGCTGTGATGGTACCGGTTAACCTCTTTGAGGTGCCCTTCGAATTTGGTACGCCGCGCGCGGCTGTCGCTGCAATGATTTTACCGATCTACGTGCCATTCAATTTGATCAAAGGGATGCTGACAGCGGTGCTGGCCGTTTTGCTCGTGCGTGTTCGCGTCGTTCACCTTTTTCTGCAGCCTGTTCCTCTCCAACAGAAAGTTTCAGGTCAGCGCTGATGGGTGTTGGATAGATCATATGTTGCCACCTATGCTCGACGTACTGGCCGTCTTTCGCTGCAGCTGTAGTCATCCCTTGATACGATTCGCCTTTGCACGGAAAATGCGCTACGCTCTGCAACAGCAAGGAGGTTGCGGTTGGAGAGCGTCATTGTTGCATCGCAGGAGAGCTTTGCGTCTCGCCGCCCACAGGGATACCCACAGGAACTGCACGCCTTGGCCTATGTGGCGATCTGGTTTTTTGCCAGCCGTCTGATCTTGACGGCCGTCGGGTTGATGGCATTGCAGCGTTTTCCTTCGTATCCCCCTGCGCAACCTTGGGGAATTCCTGCGTTGCCCCAGGTCTTTTCAATCTGGATTCGGTGGGACAGCCAGTGGTATTTGCGAATCGCTGCGCAAGGTTACACATTCCATTCAGGCAGTATGATCCCAGAGGTCTTCTACCCTCTCTATCCGGCGTTGATCAGTCTTTTCCCTCGCGGAGCGCAGTCTTATGCAGCGTTGGGTATCTCTTGGTCTGCAGCAATTGCCGCACTTTGGTTCGTTCATCGACTGGCGGAGTCGGTGGTAGGGCGTGCGGTCGCCGATCGCAGCATCCGCTATTTGGTACTTTTTCCGACGGGGTTCTACCTTTCTGCTGCATATACCGAAAGCCTGTTCTTGTTGTGCAGTGCCGCGGCACTGTGGGCAGCGCAACAAAAGCGTTGGGGGCTCGCCGGCTGGGCAGCGTTTGCAGCAGCGCTGACGCGTAACATCGGGATATTGCTGGTGATACCGCTGATTTTTTCGGCTTGGGCAGGTGGGAAAGAAAATCGCCCAGGTGTCGGATTGCGGCGCGTTTGGAAGCGTTTGCGCCATCCCACGCTGTGGGGATGGCACAAATATGGGCCAGTACTCTTGCCCATCGCTGGTTTCTTCTTCTGGGTGCTCTACCTGGATGTGTTGACCGGCAAACCGACAGGTTTTCTCGTTGGTGAAGGAGCATGGGGTCGACACACGGGTTCGCTTTTCCTAGGTATTCCCTGGGCAATCAACAATTTGCTTCATCCGGTGGCCTTCCCCAACGTATGGGGTGGTGTGGCCGCCAACTGGTCGATCTATACCCGTGGAATGCACAATGCGATCGACCTTTCTTCTACCCTACTGTGGATAGGGTTGGTAGTAGGCCTTTGGCGCAGTCGTCTGCCCTTTGCCTGGACCATGTGGACGACATTGGGCCTGTTGGTGCCTCTCGCCGCACCGGCTACGCCAACGCTTTACCCTTTGGCCAGTCTGCCGCGGTACTGTCTGGTGCTCTTTCCAGCGTTCATTCTTTTGGCGCAATGGGCGCAACGCCGCCCCTGGATAGATACGCTCATTCCGCCGCTTTTTGCAGGTTTTCAGGTCCTGCTCTTTGCCATGTTTGTGATTCATGACTGGGTAGCCTAATTTCTGATTGTGGAGATTGTGTACTCCTGTTTTCAGGAGGAAATCTCGCTGCGACTGCATTGGCCGTTCTCATAGGTAAAACAGACCGGCTTGCCGTCCAGTACGGTCTGCAGGCGGACAGGTCCTCCCCACAGCTGCTCGATGTATTGC
>JADBKH010000056.1 GCA_014896485.1 Bacillota bacterium
CACCGGGGCAAGCAGGTCCGGAAGGCCCTCACGGAACGCCGGGCTCTGCGCCGGGCCAGGAGGAACCGCAAGACGCGCCACCGGAAGCCGAGGTTTCTGAACCGGAAGCCGCAGAAATGCGATGCCTGCGGAAAGAATGCCCGGCATGGCAGCCGGTACTGCCGGCAGTGCGAAGCGGGGAACGGGCAAGGATTTCGGGACAAGCGCTTAGCCCCCTCCCTGGAGAGCCGGGCGGGGAACATTGTCACTTGGGTGAATCGTTTATGCCGGTATGTGCCGGTTTCATCCATGACCGTTGAGCACGTGAAGTTCGACATGCAAAAGATCCAGAACCCGGAGATAGCGGGTGTAGAGTACCAGCAAGGAACTCTTTTTGGATATGAGCTGCGCGAGTATCTGTTGGAGAAGTTTGGCCACCAGTGTGCGTACTGTGGCGGAGCCTCGGGAGACGACGTGCTGAATATTGACCACGTGATCCCGAAGTCGCGAGGGGGCAGTGACCGGGTGAGCAATTTGGTCATTGCCTGCCGGTCGTGCAACGAAGCGAAAGGGAACCGGATGCCGGAAAAATGGCTGGAGGAGTTGAGTGCGTCGGCCCAGCCGCTTGACCGTATCCGGGCGCATCATTTTCCCGAGGCGTTGAAAAGGCTCAAACAACCTTTGCGCGACGCGGCGGCGGTGAACACGGTGCGGTGGGTGATCGTGGAGCGGCTCAAGAGACTCGGTTTGTTACTGGAGTTGGGATCGGGCGGCCGGACGAAACACAACCGTTCGAACCAGGGTTACACGAAGAAACACTGGATCGACGCGGCTTGCGCAGGGGAATCGGGCGCGTGTGTGCGTCTTGACCCGAGCATGAGCTTCTTACGGATTGAAGCCAAGGGGCACGGGAGACGGCAACGGTGCGGGACGGACAAGTACGGGTTTCCCATCCGGCACGCGCCTGCCGCAAAGTCGTACATGGGATTCCGTACAGGAGACATGGTGCGGGCTCACATCCCGCAAGGGAAGTACGCCGGAACGCATGTCGGACGCATCGCCATCCGGCACCGGCCGAGTTTCATGCTCAATGGGTTCGATGTGCATCCCAAGTACCTGACGATTTTGCAACGAGGTGACGGATATGCATACAGCATGGAATGACCCCGGCGTCTCCTCCCTACGGCTGAAGCCGGGGGCCCCCGACGCCGAGGGAAGGATTGGTGGCCCTTTTACCTGGGAGAAGAGCAGGGCCTAGGGCCTGATCACAATGGGGGTGGGGGACGAAGCCATGCGCTTCCAAGAGGAGGAGAGCCGTTTTGCTACAACGTCCTGCACAGGAGTGGCTTGCCGCAGCCTGGCTGGTCGCACTCGTCGCCACACTGGGCAGTCTCTATTTTTCAGAGATCCGGCACTTTGTCCCTTGTACCCTCTGTTGGTATCAGCGTATTGCGATGTATCCGTTGGTGGATCCTGCTTGGCATTGCTGCTTGGACCGGTGATGTGGGTGTCTGGCGCTACGCCTTGCCGGTCTCTGGCATTGGCACGCTGCTTTCTGCGTTACACCGCAGCATGCAGCAGTGGCCGGCCTTTTTCGGTGAAGGGCTCTGTCAGGCCGGCGTACCATGTAGCGGGCGCTACATCAACTGGTTTGGCTTCGTAACCATCCCAACCCTGGCATTGATCGCTTTCGTACTCATCGATACGCTGTTGATAGTGGCATACGCCGATCGTCGGTGTTGGAGAGAAGAACATGAGCGACTTTGGACGACTGCTGGTAATCATCGGATTGTGCATCGCGGCCCTGGGCGGGATTCTCTGGCTGCTTGCGACGATTCTGCCGTTTGGCCGGCTGCCGGGGGATATTGTCTGGCGGCAGGGGCGTTTCACACTTTTCCTGCCGATTGTCTCCTCGATCCTGCTCAGCCTTCTCGTAACGCTAATCCTCAATTTGATCTTCCACTTTTTCCGCTAAATCTGCTCCTCGTCTGTAGAGATGGGATTTTCCGGCTATTTCTTCTATGGTTTTAGTGATGCCGCGCAAAGGAGAGTGTTTGAAAAGTGGCCCATCGTATCCAAAACAGTAGGGTGTGGGAGGAACGTCTGGCACAGCGCAACTTTGTTCAGGAGGGGGTGCCCGCATCGGCTTTCACCTCCAAGCCGCCGGAAGGGGTGACGGTGGTTTCGCTTTCTTGGGGGCTTCCGGATCCGGATCTTTTTCCGGTCGAGCGCTTTGCACAGGCTTCGGAACGTGTATTGCGGCGTGAAGGTCGCCAGGCACTCCAGTATGGTGGAAGTGCAAGTGTCACCCATCTGGCAGAATGGATTGCGCAACGTGTGGCGCGGTTTGGCATTCAGGCAAGCAGTGCCGATGTCGTGGTGAGCAACGGCTCTTCCCAAGGCATGGATCTGCTGGCACGATTGTTGGTCGACGAAAGGGACGAAGTATGGGTCGAAGCGCCGTCGTATTTTGGCGCACTGCGCATCTTTGCTTCGGCAGGCGCGCGACTCCGGGCTTTTCCAGTGGATGGCGAGGGGCTCATCGTCGATGCGGTGCGAGAGGCGCTTCAAGAGGCTGCAGCAGGCAAACGCCCCTTCCCCAAACTGTTCTATCTCATGCCCAATTATCACAATCCAGCCGATTGTACCCTCTCCAGGACGCGTCTGGAGGCATTGGCCGAATTGGCGCAGACGTATGGCTTGCTGTTGCTGGAAGACGGTGCCTATGGAGAGCTGTGCTTTTCGCCTGAACCTTTGCCCGCATTGAAAGCTTTGGCACCAGAGCAGATTTTTTACATGAGTGCTTTTTCCAAGACGCTCGCCCCAGGCGTGCGTGTGGGCTGGCTGATCGGGCCCAGTGGGGTTGCTGATCGGCTGCGCGACCAAAAAGTCGATGGTGCGACGAGCGGCTTGGTCCAAGCGATTGTTGCAGAAGTACTGCGAGGGATGGATTTCGATGCACATGTCCAACAGCTGCGGCAGCGTTATCAGCAGCGGCGTGATGCTCTGGTCCGCGGGTTGAAAGAGAGCTTACCGCCGGAGGCGACGTTTGTCCTGCCAAGTGGCGGCTTCTTTGTCTGGCTGCAGTTGCAGGAGGACACCGATGTCGAGGCCAATCTGCCACAGGCGTTGGCCGCTGGAGTCGATTTTGTACCGGGAAGCGCGTTCTACCTCGCGCCAGATCGAGCGGCAGGGGCTGGCCGCAGCAGCATGCGGCTCTGTTTCTCCTATTCGCCGATTGACAAACTGGAAGAAGGTGCCCGCCGGTTGGGCATGCTCTTGAGTGGCTTTCCACGCACGACTGCCCTATGAATATCTTGCGGAGAAGGAAAGTGAGATTCGTCTGTTTCATCGGTGTCATTAAACATATCACAGGATGCGTATTAACTCACAACAAAATGTTAACGAAGCAGACCTAAGCATGGATCTTCCGTTTGGGCAGTAAGATCGCTGTCCTCATCCGCCGATCAGTGCGACGACAGCTCTTGAAATGAAATAGCAAACCGCTGTGCCACAGGCACCCATCGCAACGGTTTGCAACGCCGAGGGCCACCGCTTGGCCGCAGTAAAAGCCGCCTTTGCCCAACCTTGTGCGAAAAGTGCAATAAAGGTAATCCCAATTGACCAAAAGAGTGCGGGCCAAGCGGAAAAGAGGAAATAGGGAAAGAGCGGAAAGAGTGCCCCTACAATATAGCTGAGCCCTACCAACATTCCAGAACGAACGGGTCTTCCCAAGCTGGTTTCGTCTACGCCGACCTCTTCACGCATCATGGTATCCAGCCAACGCTGCTCATCCGAAGTAATGGTCTCGACAATCTCATCCAATAGCGCGCCCGAAAAGCCTTTCTTCGCGAAAATGTTGCGCACTTCTTCGCGCTCTACCTCTGGGATCGTGCGCATTTCGTATTCCTCTTGGACACGTTGCTGCTGGTAATACTCGTGTTGCGAACGAGCTCCCAGGTAGGCGCCGAGTCCCATAGACGTCGCACCAGCAAACATTTCTGAGATACCTGCCAGCACCACTTGGTGGCTCGACCCCAAAGAAGCACTCACGCCTGCTGCAAAACTGAGAACGGTCACCAATCCATCGGAAGCACCCAAGACGAGATCGCGCAATGCTGCACCGCGCGAGGGTTGGTGCCAAGGTTCTGCAGCACCTGCCTTTGGGTGCTCAGCTACTATCCCGCGCCCCATACCCATACTTGATTCCCTCCACCCGTTCTTACAAGCCCGATATGCTCGTTATAGGTTTATTCTACCTGTTCGATGCGCAGGAAGTACATCACGTTGTCCCGTCTGCAATTGCACATCTTTCCAGGTGGAGGTAAGCCGCTGCCTGTTCGGCGTTTGCAAGCAGACGCCGGTTTAAGGACGGCTGTTATGGCGTTTCTTTTACGGCAAGGATCGCGCCTACGTCCAGCTGGTTGTCCACGGCATACCTACCACAAACCGCAACACAAGAGAAAATCCGGCCGATTTGGCCGGATTTCGTTCGAGCAAGATTCGATAAGTGAATGGTCCGATAGTATAGTCCGCACAGCTGGACCGCTGATGCCGGTTTCTCGTAGGGAAGTTTTACGGTTAGGCAGGTTGTGGACTGGAAGCAGGCCACAGGGTGTTCCAGGCCGCTTGCGCTTCAGCGACAGAGTCTGTATCGGTCAGAATGGTGGCCGAAAACTGCTCTCCCAAAAAGACCGTGTAGTTCCACGGAGCGCTTGTCATCAGCGCCTGCTGATCATCGATCAGCAACAGCGCCTGCGACAGCCCGTCTGTCTGCTGTACAGTAGCACCGTAGTTGGTCAAGTAGTGCGCCACGCCAGCTGTATCTGAGGCATTGGCATCGACCAGCACGTCGACCTGCACGCCCCGGGATGGTGCTGTCCGGAGCGCTTGCAACACGCTGGCGACAGTGACAGTGGAAACGGCCAGCCGAATGTGCCGGCTTGCCTGCTGCAAGGCGTCGAGCACGGCCTGTGTTGCAGCCTGGCCGAAGCGCAACAGTGCTTGAGCGGGTGCGGGAAGCGCTCTTCGACTTGCTGGGTCCTAACTTCTGTAAG
>JADBKH010000057.1 GCA_014896485.1 Bacillota bacterium
CCTGTGCGCATCCGCTTGAGGATGCCCCTCAATTTATTGAGGGGAGGACGTCACGAGGCACGAACATTCCCATCATTGCTGAAGCATTGCACCGGTCATCTGTCACCGCTTCCCGATGTGTCTTCCCGATGTGTCCAGAAAATCCTGCGGCTCATTCTCCTTACAAACTATATTGGTTTATGTTCGGCCTTTGACGAAGTGAGGACCACTTGTGGTCGCAAATCATGCAGTGGCAAAGTGGTCCGAAAGATGTGCCACTGCCTTTTTGTACTCATAGCCGAATAATATATCAAATAGTTGTTATTTACATCGACGATAGAGCTTCTGTAAATCAACTGATTGTCCAATTTTGCTCTGCCATGAGATGGGGCAACGATGAGGGTAGGCGCACCAAAATGGATGCCATCGCCAGATTCGGCATAATAAAGGGATTGATTCAAAAATCTAAGCCTTCTATAGGCGCTAAACACGAGCTCGTAATTACCTTTATCTTTTATGATGTCTTGGTGCCATATATTATATCCGGGCATGGCAATGTTTACCGTCAATGGTTTGCTCCACTTTATGGCATTCGTGCTTTCTGTATAATGGAGTTTGCCATCATCGCTGGAATACCACATCTTGTATTTATTTCCATCATAGAGTATGGCCGGACTGTAAATACCCGATGTGGTGCTTTGTATAACCAACTCTGGCTTTCCCCACTTTATGCCATCTTTTGAAACCATTCGATAGATGCGATTGATTCTACTTGGTCCTCTTCTTTTTACACCCGCTGGATTGTATCTATACCATAACTCCATCGTTGAGCCGTGCATGACCAGGTGCGGATCGGAATAATGTCCGCCACGCTTGACATCAGCAGGTACTCCAATAACCGGGTTTCTCAACCCTTTTGGGATTACCCAATTTATTCCGTTATTTGAGACAACTAAAGAGGGGTTTTCATAGCGGCCATTTCCGTAAGGATAGGGTGTAAATGACATCCAGTATTTCCAATTATGCCACGAATCCGCAAAGTAAAGCACTTTCGGGTGATTGGCCTGCCCACTTCCATCGTAGGTGGGTATGACGAGGGGCTTGGAAGCATTTTGACAGAGCGGAGCCAACTTGTTTACATTGACTTTGCGGATTGAGCCAAAGGAAGTCGAGTAGATTTTTTCGCTGCCTGTCTGCGTTTTTGGCATATGCCCCCGAGAGGCAGTCCCCCCACGAGGCGAACAACCTGCGCTGGTCACAGACAGGGCTACTATCCCGATAACCATTAACGCCTTCTTCAAAGGAACCTTAAGCATTTTTCCTCCTAGAACAGGCGTGGTCGCACCCTACCCCTGTAGAATGATTTGTCAAGACATCGCGCAGATTGCACACTCGATTTTTGGATAGCATTCAATGAGACGTCATCGTGCCCAGCGCTTGCAGCACATTGCGGGTCATCTCTTGAACGGCCGAGCTCGGAACGACACCATAATGCGAACGGAATTGCTGAAAACCGTCGAGCAGCCAGCTCCACGCAAAGGTGCCTGTTGCAAAAACTTTGCCTCCTGTAGGCTTCTGGTACCAGACCACATCTGAGTAACCCTTGTAGGTATCGTTGGGTAGGTGCCCGAGTAACACGGGTGTGTGCGCCACCAAGGTCACGCCGGGTAATTTGCCCCGATAGGCATCCGCTTCTCCCCATACGGCTTTCTTAAGATGGTCTCCCGGCTGAAGACCCGTACCCCGCAACATCCATGCAGGTGGATGATCCAAGAGAATGTCCTGCTGGCTGGCAATCACGCCCGTATACTGAGAGCCGAGCACTTGTTCTTGCGGACGATTCACGGGAGGTCGCGACCATTTGACCGTGGTGAACGACGGATGTGTTTTTGAAAGAGGATCCTTGGTAGCGCTGCGATAACAGATCATCAGGCGATCGACATTGCCTTGGGCGTCCGACGCGTAGCGTACCTGCCAATCGCCGGTATCTGATCCAAAATCACCTAAATTCATTTGTCTCGCAGTAGCCGACTCCATCGCGTTGCGCTCATTCATTGACCAGTACTCATCATGACCGGCAATGAGCAAGGCACGGACATGGGCTTTCGAAAGCGCTCCCCTATCGATATCCGTGTCGGTCAAATACGTTAAGCTGTACCGATTTTTCTCCAACCAGCGGACCAAATTGTATTCGTACATGAAAAATTGCCCGGCACCGTATTCTTCAGAGAATGGACGATTGAAGGAAACCGTATAAGCTTGCTGATGCGCCGTGCTGTTGTACGAATAAAGGCTTTTTCCACCCCAATTGTTGTAAGCCTGATAGGTTGAAGTAGCGATAAGCACGGCAAAGGTCGCCGATGGGTTTGCCTGACGCACAACAAAAGGCACATACCCACTCTGCTGGCGCAAATCCGTGATTTTGGCCAGGTAGAAACCCGTCGGCCAATTTCTCGGAATCGTATACGCAAACGACGCTTTCCAGCCGGCATCCATGGTCTGGGCGTTAACAGGAGCATGCTGGATATCCGGCAATTTTTCCCTGGTCTGCCCGTACAGCCGGGCGCCCAATCCGCCGTAATACCCCATTCGGTAGAAGCTCACATGGTATGGAAAGGTACTATTGATGAAAAAAGTAAGTTGCTGCCTCGGAAGGACAGAGACCGCTGAGGCATAGCCCTGTGGCGCCGTACGGGTTCTCCGGTGAATCAGCCAGCTCTCGGTACCCTGCGTGGCAGTTTGTTCGGGTGCCGCCTCAATAGAGGCGGCACCGGCTTGATGGATAACGCCTATACCAGGGAGCCGTTGATCGGCGTATCTAGCGCTTTCTTGTGTTGGTGTTTCCTGTTGCACTGCAGCAGGTGAAGATGACTGCCCTGTTTGCTTGCCGGACATTCCTGCACACCCGGAAAGAAGTGCAGCTGCAATGCTGCCAACGGTCATAAAACGTATGAGGAAACGATGACTGTTTGTGTGGAGCAGCATGCGCGCATATTTCTCCTCTCACTGGAACGTGCATGCGGTTGCGAGAGCCCTTTTCAAGACGACAGGATTGTTTGCCCATCCACAAAGCTTGCCAACACGTGTCATAATAAAGCGAATGGCTGCAAAAAGGAGTTACGAAACAGTTACAACCTGGCAACAAAAAAATGACAGGCAAATGTCGTTGCATCTCGTCTAAACACGCAGTGCGAGAGGTGAAACAGTGTCCCTCTAGGAGACGACGGGTACAGCAAGCGGAGGTCAGTCGATGCGGCGAAACAGCAGAAATGTGCGACCGAGGGTCCTTGTCGTCATCGCTTTGGCGCTCACGTTTTGCATCGGTTCATCCTTGCTGTTCCGATTCTCTGCCCGGTCTCCTTTTCAAATTTTTCATGCGTCTGCACCCCGTATCTCTCAGAAGAAAGTGTTGCATGCCGCCGAACCTCCAAAGCACGCTGATGGAAACCACAAACACCTGTCCAATCCCGTAACGCGCATTTTGGTCATCGCCCCTCACCCAGATGACGAGACCATCGGCACTGGCGCCGTTCTTTATGCTGCGGCACACCAAGGCGAGGAGCTGCATGTCGTTGTCCTGACCAATGGCGATGCACAGATTCATGCTGTTCAAAAGACCTTTCGTCACACTCCCTTTCCCCCAAGAGACTTCATTCAGCTCGGATGGATACGCCAGCAAGAAACATGGACAGCCATGCGCATACTTGGCGTTCCGGCACGAGACGTGACGTTTCTCGGCTTCCCCGATGGGGGCTTGGCAAGCATGTGGGAAACAAGTTGGGGAAACCATCCCGTTCGTGGAAAATATACGCATGTTACGGCCGTACCTTACGCGGATAGCCCAACAACCGATACGCCTTTTACAGGTTCGGCACTCAATGCAGCACTGGTGGAGATCTTGCGTACGTTTCAACCCACCCAGGTGTATTGCATTGAGCCTCACGACGTTCACCCCGATCATTGGGCGTCCAGTAACTTTGTACGCTTGGCCATTGCCGAATCCGGCCTGCACCCGCAGGTTCAATACTATCTGGTACATTATCCCGGCTATCCGTCACAGATGCGCTTGGGGGACTACGTTGATCTTCCCTTGAATCCACCAAGGCCGTTGGCAGGTACAGCGTCTTGGCATCGCCAGCCTGTCGCGGACAATGTTCGGCGCGTACTCCGCCGCGCATTGACGGCCTATCCGAGCGAAGATAGCGTCGATCTTACCTTTCGACGTTCTTTTGCACGAAAAAATACGCTTTTTGCTCAATTGCCAACCCCACGTTTGAAATATGCCTCTGCTTTCAATCTCGCCGCTTCGGGAGCCTTGCCAGGCAGTGTCGCAGTGTTGCCTCACAGTGGTTCTTCTCAACACCACATTCCGTCCGCAGCCGTGCTGCAGACGGTTGGCGTGTTGCAGCTCCCTCAAGGTCTTTGCATCGACTGGCAGACACAGGGTCCCCTTAGGGCAACCGTTGCTTTCCGTGTGGATCTGTGGATCGTGGGGCCCAATCACTCGCCCCACCGACTGACGCTTCTGGTTAACGGCAAGATGAATACGTTTCAATGGATCGATACAGGTGCGCCGCTGCCTTCAACGGTTCGGCCATCTGTCACGCTCTACGCAGCGCATGATCGGGGCGGTGTTCTCCTAAAAGAGATTGCACCTCCAGCCGGCAGCACACTTTTTGTTCAGGTCGAAAGTCGCGATGCCAGGCAAGGCATGTTGGATCGGATGCCACTTGAGGAAATATCTCTACCCAAAACCAGCTTTCCCGGCGCTCAACAAAAGCCCTAGGAATGCAATGATCCGGCTTTGGGGGCCGTTGGAGAGAGCCGACTCGTTCGCGCTGTTGGAAGGTGAGCCGATCGACTCAAGGGGTTGCCAGCGCATCCTGCACGACAATCTGCAGTTGCGCGGAAAGCACACCCCCCACAAAGGCGAGACTGTGGATCTTCCCCTTTTGGGCTTTAAGCCACGACACCTGGTCCGCGCTCAGCGAGCTGCCGTTGGTCAAAAGCAAAGGATGGATCTTCTGCCCAGCAACAGCGCCTGCCGAAAG
>JADBKH010000058.1 GCA_014896485.1 Bacillota bacterium
ATTACGTGCCGTCTACCGGAGAGGGGATTTTACACACAATCTCGGACTTGATCTAGCGCAGATCAAACTTGGCACGATCGTACATCTCCCCTGCAACATCCTGAGAAGATGGATCGACCTTTTCGATCAGCACTCACAACTGTTCTCCTCCACCGCTCTCCTCAGTCTCTTCTCACTCGGCGTCACCTATTGCCTTGTTGTCTGCAGCAACCGACAACGTAAGCACCTGCAGATTCAACCTTGCCCATGAGGACGTTTCTACTACCGCTTCCGTTGTTTGTCTATTGCCCGGCGAGCCCTCTCCTCACGATCTTCTTGAACCATCTCCCGCGTCATCGCCTTGACCCGTTCGTGCCGTTCATGAAACTCTTCCCGGGACATACCATCGTTCCAAGCACGGGACCACAGCATCTCTACAGTCTTGACACCCCCGATGGCGATCGCCAATGTTGCACCCCCCGTAAGGCTCCCAAGTATCACCTTCCCAGATGCAAACCCGACGACAAAAGCTACCACGCAGTCTAGGATGGCGTTGAGCTTGCTGCCGGGATCGTCTTTTCGATAGTGAAGCACGAAGGCCCGATCGACGAACGTTGCGACCGTCTCATTCACGAAACTCCCGATGACCACTACCAACACGAGTTGGCCAAAAGCGTAGTCTCCCACTGTAGGGATGAAGGTCAGCAACCACAGGCACAGCAGCACAACGGGTGCCTCAATTGCGCCCATGAAGAGGTGACCGGACCACGGAGCCCACATTCCAAGCGGCTCCCAGCTATCATCCGCAGCCCGACTGGAGTCGTTCTTGTTTCTGTTCACTTTGTCGCTCATCAGCTCACCTTCTCATAGGGCGGGCGATCTCATGGTTAAAAACAAGCGGAGACGATACTATCGATTCCCAAGAGGGCTTCGAGGAACTTTGCCGCATCTCCGCCGATGTCAGCCGCCGCAGCACCTGAACGGATCGCCCTGATAATGCCGGATACACTTCGGTAGAGTGACTTTGCTTCCTTGATCCACTTTAGAACTCTCGCTACAGGAAACCCATACTGGGCAACCAGGCCAGCCACGGCAAGGGTACAAGTCCAGATAGATAATGTCGTATAGCGCCCTGGTTCGACTCCCTGTACCACAGTGATCCCGCCGAGGGCTTCGTTCAGTTTTTCCTCATAGTTAGGAGTCGTCTTTGGGTCGGCATTCTTCAGGCTATCAGGAAGACCATCAAGTTTTGAGATGATCTCGTTCAATTGTTCATCTGGTGATTTCTGCGAAGCCGTTGTAGCAATTACTATCCCAGGCAAAGTAGAGTTCATAGCTGCAGACTGGGCAGGATCCGACACCCTCGTCGTGGCACTGCTTTGAGCTGCCTTTGCAGGATGATCACTGACAGCTATTCCAGCACTAACCATACTAACTGAAAGTACCCCAATCACAAAAGATCGGCCGATCTTCCTTACACTCCCTCTCATTTGATCATCTCCGAATTTTCAGATGTTAGGTGCCGATACGCATAATTGTGCTGCCAGCTCTCCTGCCCTGCCGCCCCGGGCTGCGGCGACCGGTCGGGCGCCACAGTGACTTGCGCTTGAACATGCAGATTGTCCTGCCTTCTAAATTGAGTTGGCAAATGCAGAATGATGCTTGTCGAAAATGCTTGCAACCTTCGTATTTCTTCAAAATTTCCTCTCTCTCTTTGTGTAATTTTCTCCTTCCTACTCCATTTCTCGTATATGTTGCATTAACCCGGTGGAGTTGGTGTTACGTACCTGATCATCCATGAGACAAACCGTCTGAAACCAACAAAAGCGAACTCCCCTTCATAAGGCCTAGGGAGGTCTCTTGCTGCCAGTAAATGGGCCGTATAGAAACACATCCAAAAAAGCAGTTTCGACTAAATTAGGACCGAAGGTGAGCTGTTCAAAGCTTTGCCTACCGCTCCCAGCTATAGCGATAGGTAAGGGCCGCCGCCAGCTTTACCTGCTACGGTTCCCTTTTCCCCCGCATCGCACCGTGCTTGCGACTTTCACCGCACACGGCGCACCATCAGGACCTCGGGTCTCGGGTTAGAGCTTTTCTCTCCATTGGAACAGCTTTTTAGTCGCTTTGCCGGTTTCGTCCCACTTAAATGGGATTTCGCCCGGGTGGTGCAGGTAGCGATGGCATTCTTTGTGCAGACTGGCAAGGTTGCTTACCTTATTGACCTGCTCCGTTGGGAGCTTGGGATTAAGGTGGTGTACCTGTAGGTCTCCGGGCCATATAGGCTCCCGGCAGATCCTGCAATTGCCGCGGTCTCGGTTAAACGCATAGGCGACGTTCATGTAATACTCGAACGTATAAGGCGGGCTTGTTAGGCCTTTGCTTATTAGCTCAAGCAGCATGGGGCGCAACGTCATGTCGTCCCGGATGAGCGGCGTACCTTGCCGGTGCGTTTGCGATGCAACGCTCGCCCTTGCGGGCTGTACTTGGTTTCGTCTTGGTTCTTCAGCCGGGTTTTGGTCCAGCTAACGAAATCCAGGCTGGTTATTCCGAGCTTGAATCTGTCAATTTCGACAGCGGGAATCTTTGTCTGGCGACTTTTGTGCCGCTCGATGAGGTTGCTCGCTTCGCAGGCGGGTATCCAGGTGGCGCCTTTTCTTTTAAGGGCCGCGTAGGCGGTCACTTTTAAGGAATCGGCGTGCCTGCTAAGCTCCGGGTTAACCAGCGTTGCATCGCAATAGAAGTTGCCTACTCCGACGATTTGGCTGTTTATGAGCTGGATATGGTAGGCAAGATTTTGCCCGCTATATTTTCGCAGTTCGCGTTCAGCCCGTCGGATTTCTGCTACTTTGGCCTGCAGTCGTTTCCTGTCTGGGCGTGTCTGTGTTTTCCATCCGCGTTTGGCTTTGTTGCTTCGCACTTGCCTGTATTCGTGCCCGAGAAAGTGGATGGGCTTTTTGCGGACGTCCGTAATGAGCGTCTTTTCCTCACTTAGCGTAAGCTTTAGGTGAGTGCCCAAGTGCTTTCCGATGCGACGTTTCCAAGCATCCGCTTGCGCCTTAGTGGCGGTGACGAGTACCCAATCATCTGCGTATCGAATTAAGTAGGCGGGCTTTAGATGGGAAGACTTGTGCAGTGCTGTTAGTTTGTTGCCCTGATTGCTGTATTGATACTTTGTGCACTTGTGCTCCCATTCGCGCGTGATCCACTGGTCTAAATTATGGAGGTAGGCATTGGCGAACAATGGGGAAAGGATGCCGCCTTGGGGCGTGCCCAAGTCGTTAACTGCTATTTCACCCATGATGCCCGCTTTGAGCATTTGCTTGACGATCATGAGCACTCGCTTATCGCGAATGCCGAGATGCCACAATTGCTTGATGAGCTTCGTGTGGTTGATGTTGTCAAAGCAGCCCTTAATGTCGCCCTCTACTATCCAGTGGTAGCCTGTGTCGTGGCAGATGTCGGTAATTCGCTCCAGTGCCTGATGCGCATCGCGGTCTGTCCGGAATCCATAGGAGTGCTCAAAGAACTGTGCTTCCAAAATGGGTTCCATGACCATGCGTAGCAACTCCTGAATGACGCGGTCGGCGATGGCTGGGATACCCAGCGGCCGTTTTTCCGCTTTACCGGGTTTGGGTATCCAGACACGGCGCACCATTTGTGGGCGATAATCGTCCAGCGTGGCTTGCACGGTCCGGATGACCATTTGCGGCTCTTTGTCCAGGATGTCGCGGATAGTTTTGCCGTCTACTCCAGCCGTTTGACTGCCATGATTGGCTTTGATGCGGTGGATGGCGGTGAGGATGGCAGCTCCGGATTTTGCAATTCCCAGCAGGTTCCAGAATTTTGGATTTTCCCGCTTTTAATTGCCTCTTTAGCTGTCTGATACACCCAATCTTGCCATGCGACTAATTGCCCTTCCGTTTGTGGATAGGCCAATGGTTGATCCATGGAGCATCACCTCCCTGGTTTCATGTCAGGTTTGCCCAACGGCTTCCTGGCCAGGCTCTATCCTTTGACCTTTGGTCTTGACTATGCCCCTTCGCTCCGTGCCTATTACGGCACATCATCGCTACTACGGGCTGCTGCCCCCGGGGTTCGCAGGCCATTTCCTGCACTGCTCGCTTCATAGGCCCGATTGGCCTCCCACGCCCCGGGTTCCGCTGTTCCGTGATTCCTAGCCCTTCTTTTGGCCACGTTAGCCGCCCGCTATGACCCGGAGTTCAGTCCTTTCGCCCATGGGTTGGAGGGCTCGGACAGGCATCACGCCTCTGCCTTGGTAGGGATCATTGCCTTGGCAGTTCCCTCTCTCCTTTTCGGGAGTGCTGCGCCTCCGTTTTGGCGTGCCGTAGATTTCGAGCCGTACAGACGTGGGTTCCTGGAGTGTCGGCAGGGTGGTCTTTTAAGGCGGCCCGACTACTTCCCTAACCACTTCTCAGGTCTGGTTTTCGCCGACTTCGCCGAGCTTCATACGGTCGTTGCTATCATCATCGTCATAGACCGCATGTCGGAGTCTTGGACCTACGTCACCAACCTTTGACGTAAACGGGGGTTTCATCCGTCCAGTCGGAATCAGAGTTCGCTAGCGATTGCTAGCGCCTGTTTTTGGGCTAGAGCTTTCGCTCTAACGCTGTACAGGAACAGCGCGCACGATCCCCTCTACTGCCTTCCTCAGATCCGCTTCACTTGGCGTGACGTACCGCCTGGTTGTCTGCAGCGACCCATGTCCCGCCAGTTGCGCAACCACTTGCAGCGGTGTGCTGGCATCGGCCAGGTTTTCGGCAAAGCTGTGTTTTGCCAGCAGCATGCCGCACGTCTACTTTTC
>JADBKH010000059.1 GCA_014896485.1 Bacillota bacterium
GTTATATCTATCATCCTGTATTTTCAATGTTCGCAACCGGTTTAAGGCAGCGCCTGCTTCGAGCAGCCGGGGTAAGGCCAATTCACCGTGGTGCTGCCCGGGTGCCAACAGATCCAGCCCCTTTTCGTCTAACGCTTCGTAGAGTTTTTCCAGCGCTTGGCGAAGACTTTGACGCCCATTGCAGTCTCTCTCTATAAGTTGCTGCAAAAGCAATCCAATGGTACGCGTCTGTGAAGGGGAGATCAATTGTGTAACAGCGGTGAGATCGATCGTTTCTCCTCCGTATTGGAGTGAATCTGTGCCGTGAGCGCGAATGTGTATTTTTTTGCCGCGGAAGGGTTCTAAGGATGCGGGTAGCGGGATCCGCTCTTTTGGCCGAGGGAATGGATCGCTGGCTTCCATCTGACGGCCTGTAGGAAACGTATGGGCAATGAGACGAGCTTCTTGCGTTGTATCGTACGGCTGGTAGGTATCCATGCGGATAACCGTATCGGCGACATCGAGGTAATCTCCTGCCCCTCCGATGACCAACACGCTGGAGACCGAAAAGCGCTGATGGAGCTCGCGCACGCGATCGATGAAAGGTGTAATCGGCTCATGGGCTTTGCTGACCAATGCTTGCATGCGACGATCCCGGATCATGAAATTTGTAGCAGAGGTATCTTCATCGACAAGTAAGGCCGATGCACCCAATTCAAGCGCTTCGACAATGTTGCCAGCCTGACTGGTCGATCCGGATGCATTTTCCGTGGAAAAAGCAGTTGTCGACTTCCCGCTGGGCAACGTCTCGATAAAGCCGCTGATATCTACATTACATAGGCTTCGTCCATCTTCGGCACGGATCACCACGGCCCTGGGGTCGGTCACCACGTATTCCCGCCCGTCACCAGGGACGTGGTCGTAGATCCCTTTGGCTATGGCACGCAACAGTGTCGACTTTCCATGGTACCCTCCGCCGACGATGAGGGTGATTCCGACGGGAATACCCAGGCCACGTAACGAGCCCGCATGTGGTGTGGTCAGTGTTACGGCGAGGGAATCTGGGGCTTGGGTGTATATCGCATCCGCTTTTGAATAGGGTTTGTCGCTTACACCACTTTCCCGGGCAAGTAGCGAACGGTCAGCAATGAAGGCGAGCAAACCAGCCTCGTGCAATTGGGTGCGCAGTGCCTGTGCATCTCCGACGGTCTCTACTTGCCTCTGAAGAGCGGACAGCGCTCTTTCGTCGAAAGAGAAGGTCTGTTCAACGAGCTGAGCCAGGAGGGTACAAAGAAGTTCGGCCGCTTCACGGCCGAGAATGCGTCGCCCGGCTGCTGGCAGGCCGACCAACAGACGCAATTCGATCTGTTCGGGGCTGACTTGGCAGGCAGTGCGCGGCAATATCTCTTGCCCAGGTTCATCGACAGCGATCAGATCGCTTTTTCCCGATCCGCGGCGTTTTTTCGCATGCTCATGCAACGCCATCGCAAAACGCCGCAAGAGCCAATCGGCGGTTGTGACACCCCTTTCCTTTGTTTGGTATGACCAACTGGGCAGGTCGATCGCTTGGGGAGTGAGTTGTACATGCATGCGGGAAGGGGCAGCAAAAGGGTCTGCCTGCACATGATCGATGGTCAGCGTAAAGCTTGGAAAACGGTAGGTGCCGGTGATCGATCGGTAAGACGGGTAACTGTGTCCATCCAGATCCACCAGTCGACGAAACAGGCGTTCTTGTGTTTCGGACATGTTTGCCTCTCTTTGCAACGTTGTCGTCGTATGGTACACGTTTTCTCCGACGCGCTAAAGCAAGCCCTTTTTGAGCAGTGCCTTCTTCACAGATTCTCTTTCAAAAGATGCACTGACCTGTCAACAAGGCTCCTTTACGCAAAACCGTGGTCATTTCTAAAGACTCGCCGTCTCGAGCCGGTAGAAGTGCTTCTATCTCTTGAAAAGAAGTCACTTTCGCCGTTAAAAAGAATTCAGGCATCCGCCCCAATCCCAAACTACGTTGCCAGAGTGTCACCTCACCGGATGCCTGCTTCGCCCAGTGCTGGAAGCGGACAAGTAATGCTTCACGAAAGTCATCATATTTTAAAGAGATCGGTTTATTGAAAAAGATCAGTCCGATTCGCTGGCCATGCAGCCTGCTTCCTGGCTCTCCAATCGAAAATTTTGACTCGTATAAGTTAAAAGTAGTAGCTGAAAATTCCTGAAGATGCTGGCCGTGTGGGCCAGTATAGATGCCCATCCGGTCACGTACCACCTGCTCTAACATGCCCAACTGCGTATAAGACGAAAGTTGCACAGCGTCCCAGTAAATGGGCCGTTGGGAAGGTGCTGCAAAGTGATGTCTTGACAGCAATTGCGTTGCAGCTTCGGCAAGCGGAGCCAGCGTTTCAGGAAGTTCTTGCTGATCGAAGATCGATTCCTCCACAGCGATCGATTCCCCAAGCGCTTTCGCCTGAGTCTGAATCCCTTCATACAAGGCCCGCAAAGTCGATTCGTACGTTTTGGCGTCAATCCCTTCTGCGGATTGATGAAAAATGGTGTAGATTAACAAAAAATTTCTCCCCTTCCTAAAGGCCATTTAATACCAGCCTACTGTTTGTACGGAAAGTGACTGTGATCTGCATCACAGCTCGTGTTCAGTAAACCAATATACAGTATAATCTTCTAAGAAAGGAAGAGGGGCATGATCAGGGTAAAACGCGTTTACGATCCACCGTCTCTGCAGGATGGCCTTCGTGTGTTGGTCACCACCTTTTGGCCGCGAGGCGTACGTAAAACTTCTGTTGATCAATGGATCAAGGCACTTGGAACACCGAAGCCACTTCTTAACGACTACCGACACGGAGCGCTCTCCTTTGAAGCGTTTGCTGCCGAATATCGCAAGTTTCTAAAAGGAGAACAACAGCAAAAAGAGATCACCCGCCTTGTCGATTGGGCCAAGGCGGGTGATCTCACGCTGCTGACCAGCTTCCGTGACTTGGAGCATTCGCATGTCATCATCTTACGAAACGTGGTGGAAGAACAACTAACCCGCACAGCACCATGAGGATGGTTAAACGCTGTGCAGGGAAATTTTCTGATACCTACAGGGTACCATCCAATGCTTTATGGATCGATGATATGAAAAAGCCGCTTAGATCGTGTTGCTCATTTATTGCTGAAAGAAGTTGCGGTTTTTCTCGATATAGCTTTTCCATTCGTCAGGCACGTCATCTTCATAATAGATGGCGCTTACAGGGCAGACTTCCTCACAGGCACCGCAATCGATACATTCATCCGGATTGATGTAGAGCTGATCTTCTCCTTCATAAATGCAGGCAACCGGGCAGGCGTCCTGGCAGCTCTTGTCTTTTACCCCGATACAAGGTTCCGTAATGACATAAGCCATCTTCGATCCCTCTCTCTGCTGGTTTTCCGCTCGGGTCTGCACCCAAGCGGTTGCGATGACTCGCCACGTGCTTATCATACCTGATTTGAGGGGCTGTTGACTACTTCTGCATAGGGTCTGTTGGCACTAGATAACATGCGTGGATCAGGAATATAAGTACAAAAAGGGTCACTTTCGAGAAAGTCACCTGTTACACCGTAAGCACGTGCCCGTGACCCTCCGCAAAGGGTATTGTAGGGGCACCATCCGCACTTGCCGTGATAATGGGTAGGCGTTCGCAGTGCGACGAGTTCTGGAGCATTGCGATAGATTTCAGAGAGCGGTTGTTCCCGAACATTGCCGACCTTTACCGGTAAGAAACCACTCGGAAAGACTTCTCCCACATGGGAGACGAAAAGAAATCCATTGCCATCCCAAATTGGCTTTTCACTTCGAGAGACACCCCGCAACTCCTTGCGCAATGCTGCTTCTGCTGGAGTTATCCGGCCCTCCTGCAAGGCTGCAATTCGTCGTATCTGGGGTCCCTCTGTCGTTTTAATATCGAAAGGGACTTTTCCGCGTAACGTATACAGCCATTGTAAAACTTCCTCTTGTTCTTGCGGAGAGAGCATGTCTGAAAGCTTCGCACGTCCTGTGGGAATCAGGAAAAAGAGACTCCATCGAACCGCTCCAACTACCGAAACTTTTTCTGCAATGGCGGTCAAATCCGTCACGTTAAAACGACTGACAGTGGTGTTGATTTGTAGCGGAATATCCAGCTGATGCAAGTACCCGATTTTTTCCATCGTCAAATCGAAACAGCCATGGATTCCCCGGAAATGGTCATGGATCTCTGGGGTTGAGCCATCCAAACTGAAAGCCCAGTGTGCCAATCCTGCTTCTTTAAGTGCCGCTATTCGTTCAAAGGTGACCTTTGGGGTCGCAGAAGGTGTAATCGAAACAATCAAACCGGCTTGATGCGCATAGCGGACGAGCTCAATCAGGTCAGCTCGTTCCATCGGATCGCCACCGGTAAGCACGAAAAGCGGTTTTTCCATCTCCACCAATTGATCGATGAGTTGCTTGGCTTCGTATGTACTCAATTCATTTGGATTGCGGTGCTTGATGGCTTTGGCCCGACAATGGCGACAAGCAAGCTGGCAAGTACGGGTGGTCTCCCAAATGACGATAAAGGGATTGCGGGAAAAATCGTACGATGGCAAGGGAATTCATCTGCCCTTCCAA
>JADBKH010000006.1 GCA_014896485.1 Bacillota bacterium
ACCGCGCGCCCGATTGCCTCCGTGGTTGAGTCAGGCGAAGTATCCGGAATCCGTTGTGGCACATGCACCTGCCCACCAAAGTAGGCTTCTTCCGCACGTTGTGCGATGCGCATCATCGTGCGAGCAGATTCCACGGGATACTTGCCAGCTGCCGACTCCCCAGAGAGCATGGTGGCATCGGTGCCATCGAAAATGGCGTTGGCCACATCACTGGCCTCGGCACGGGTGGGACGGGGGTTGCGCTGCATAGAATCCAGCATCTGTGTCGCAGTGATGACCGGTTTCCCGGCGCGGTTGCACTTGGTGATCATCTCTTTCTGCATGATAGGGACATCTTCTGCGGGCACCTCTACCCCCAAATCGCCCCTTGCGACCATCAGACCATCTGCCACGGCAAGGATCTCATCGAGATGCTCGAACCCCTCGAGATTCTCTATCTTGGCGATGATCTGTGCCGGGCTCTTCAACTCCTCCAACAAGCGACGAATCGCAAAGACATCTCTCGCTTGTCGAACAAAAGAGGCAGCGATGAAATCGACGCCCATCTCCACGCCAAATCGCAAGTCGTCGACATCTTTTTCAGTCAACGAGGGCAGATGTAACGCGGCACTTGGTACATTGACTCCCTTCTGTTCGCCAAGCACACCACCGACACGCACAATACAGTAGATGCGTTGGCCTTCCAAGCGGAGCACTTCCAAATCGATCAATCCGTCGTCGATCAGCAGGTGATCTCCAGGATGGAGATCGTCAGCAAGGGTCGCGTAGCTCACAGAGATCTCCTGCGCATTGCCGACTTTCTGTTCCCCGGTCAGGACCACCGGCGCTCCTTCCTGAAGGGTTACCTGCTTCCCTTCCAATAGGCCGGTCCGAATCTCGGGCCCTTTCGTATCCAGCATCAGGGCGATGGGGCAATGCATCGCTTCTGCGACACGCCGAACACGCTCCATACGGAGGCGATGCTCCTCATGGGTACCGTGGGAGAAGTTAAAACGCGCCACGCTCATTCCTGCCTCGATCAGCCCACGAATCTGCGTTTCCTCCTCGCAGGACGGCCCCATCGTGCAAACCAGCTTGGTGCGTCTCACCTAAAAGCCTTCTTTCTCAAACATCCATCTGCTTTCACGAAATCGATCATCCTCACTAAATGGAAAGAATGGCGGCCAGTGCGGCCAGTTGATGTGGAAATTGTCGGGGCTTCTCCAATGCTTCCTCGATTTCATCATCGACCAGATGGCCTTCCCGCACACCAACGACCCGGCCAGTGGCACCGGCTTCGAGCAGCTCGACAGCGCGCGCCCCCATCTGGGAGGCCAGCAATCGGTCGACAGCCGTTGGCGAACCGCCGCGTTGAACATGGCCCAAAATGGTAACGCGGGTTTCCATTCCTGTCCGCGAGGTTACAGCTTGCGCCACGTCTGTCGCCGAAGCGGTCCCCTCCGATACAACGATGATACTGTGTCGCTTTCCACGGGCCCGCCCTCGATCCAGCCGTTCGATAATCGCATCGAGCGAGAACGGCTCCTCCGGCAGCAAGATCGACTCCGCCCCTCCGCCCAAACCGGCTGCCAACGCAATCCATCCACACGAATGACCCATCACCTCGATGACGAAGGTCCGCTCGTGAGAAGTCGCCGTATCTCGAATGCGGTCGATCGCATCGAGTGCTGTGTTGACCGCTGTATCGAAACCGATGCTCCACTGAGTAAAAGGAAGATCGTTATCGATCGAAGCCGGAATGCCTATCGTCACGACCCCGCGCCGTGCAAGCGCTTGGGCACCGCGCAACGACCCGTCTCCTCCTGCGATGATCAATCCCTCAATGCCTGCTTGGGCAAGTGCATCTACCGCCAGTCGTTGTCCTTCCTCGGTGAGAAAAGCGCTGCTACGCGCCGTAAATAGGATCGTCCCCCCGCGGTGGATGATGTCTCCCACAGATCCCAGATCCAACGGTTGAAAATCGCCCGAGATCAGGCCCTGAAAGCCGTGACGGACACCGACAACCTCTAACCCATCGTAGATGGCCCGGCGAGCGACCGCCCGTATTGCTGCGTTCATACCCGGTGCATCACCGCCGCTGGTCAAAATGCCGATGCGTGAGAGCGCCAACTGCTCACCCCGATTTATTCCAGATGTTCTTGCCAGACACCGACGCGTCGGAAACGCGCATAGCGCTCCGTCAATCGTTGTTCTTCCGGTACCCCATCAAGCTCGAAGAGAACTTCCTTCAGGCAAGCGGCCACTGCTTCTGCTGTCTCATGGGGATGGCGGTGCGCCCCACCGGGCGGTTCTTCGATCACACCATCGATAAGGCCCATCTGCAGCAGTTCATGGGCCGTGATGCGCAACAATTCTGCTGCCTTGGCAGCACGGCCGCTGTCGTGCCAAAGCAACGCAGCAGCTCCTTCCGGAGAGATAACGGAATAAACCGCATTTGAAAGCATGAAGACACGATCGGCTACAGCCAATCCCAGTGCCCCACCGCTGCCACCCTCGCCTGTCACCACCGTAACAGTTGGGGTGCGCAACCCGGCCATCGTCTTGAGGCTCTCTGCGATCGACCATGCCTCCCCACGCTCTTCAGCCGAGGCACCTGCGAACGCGCCCGGAGTATCGACAAAGGTAAGGACGGGTCGATGAAACTTCTCTGCCTGCTGCATCAGCCGGATGGCCTTTCGGTATCCTTCCGGACTGGCCATACCGAAGTTATGCGCAATATTTTCTTTGGTTCCCCGGCCTTTCTCATGGCCGATTACCGTCACAGGCCTTCCTGCAAGCGAAGCAATACCGCCCAGGATAGCAGGATCCTCCCCAAAAATTCGATCCCCATGGAGGGGAATGAAAGCGTCACACAGCGTTTCGATGAAGTACTGGGTATGCGGTCGATCGGGGTGGCGAGCTACCTGCACACGCTGCCAAGGTGAAAGATGCTCGTAAATCAACTGCTCCTGATGTCGCAGCTCTGCCGATAAAGCATTTAACTCTTCGCTCGTATCCACATTTTTTTCCTGTGCAAAGCGTTGTAGCTCGGCAATGCGCTCTTCTAGCTCATCGAGTGGCCTATCGAAGCTCAGTTCGCTGGCCATGCTTGCCTCTCCTGACCACGGACATCGTGTAACGCCACAAGCTGTGCCAACGTAGCGCGCAATTTTGACCGTGGTACCACGTCATCTAACATGCCGTGCTTGAGCAGAAACTCAGCCGTTTGGAAATCCTCGGGAAGTCGCTGGCGCATCGTCTGTTCGATGATGCGGCGGCCCGCAAAGCCGATCGTCGCACCTGGTTCTGCCAATAGAATATCCCCCAACACAGCAAAGCTCGCCGTCACACCACCGGTCGTCGGATGGGTCAACACACTGATAAAAAGGACTCCAGCCTCGTCCAAGCGTTGCGCAGCAGCAGCCGTCTTTGCCATCTGTAAGAGTGAAAGCATGCCTTCCTGCATTCGCGCCCCCCCAGAGGCACAGACCAGAATCAACGGCCGACGCGTTCGTGTCGCCTCTTCCATCAGCCGGCAAATTTTCTCTCCCACGACAGATCCCATACTGGCCATCCGAAATCGCGCATCCATTACACCCAAGTAGACCGGATGGCCCTCTAGCGTACACGACCCAGTATAGACAGCCTCTCGCAGCCCTGTCTTCTCCTGATCGACAGCCACTTTCTCACGGTACTCCGGAAAGCCCAGCGGATCGGCGGAAGAGAGGGACTCAAACAAGGGTTGAAAGGAATCAGGATCAGCAAGCAGGGCTACCCGTTCTTGTGCCGACATGCTGAAATGATAACCGCACTGTGGACAGGTCTTGGCGGTTTTTTCCAACTCTTTACGAACGATTAACTGTCGGCAAGAAGGACAGCGCTCGACCAGACCCTCAGGAACATCACGTGGCGTGACAGGTAAGGTAGCATAACGGTTGCGGCGCTGAAAAAAGGCCATTGGTCCCCTCCTCGCTTTACAGTGACGCAAAGCGACCTGTCCCTTACGTTCTTGGGATCATAACACAGCCGCTACACGCGTACCAAAATCCAGCTGCCTCACGGTGTGAAGAGTAGACGGTGTGAAAAAGGAGTGGAATTCGCCAGTTGTTCATACAGCTCTAACAACAGGCTTGCAGAGCGTTCTGCCGACCAACGCACGGCACTCGTCCGCGCGCCATCCGCCAGTCGCTGTCGAAGCGTACGATCCTTTGTCATGGTCGCAATCGCCGTAGCAAAGTGATTTTCGTCGTTAGAAACCAAAAGGCCGTTTACACCGTTTTCAACCGTCTCACGCAAGCCAGGTGCATCAACAGCCACCACCGGCAATCCGCAGGTGAGCGCCTCTGCTGCTGAAAGTCCCTGCGTTTCGGTCAAGGAGGCCGTCACAAAAAAGTCTGCTGCTGCATAAAGGTCCCTCAGCGCTTCTCCCTGCAGCGTTCCAACAAAGTGAACGGACGCTTCGATGCCGAGCCGCAGGGCAAGCTGCTGCAAAGGACCCCGCGCTGGACCTTCCCCCGCCAAGAGGAGGACGGGACGCTGCTCGGGACCGAGATGGGCCAGTGCTCGCAAGACAAAGTCAAGGTGTTTTTCCTTAGCCAAACGTCCCACACTGATGGCCACCGCTTGGTTAGCAGAAAGGTGAAATTTTCTGCGAAACAGTTCCCCAGCACCACCTTGGAGGTGTTCGGCGCGCACACCAGTCGGAATCACTACGGCAGCGACGCCCGCCTCGGCCAATTGATCCGCCAATTCCCGAGAAGGAGCGACAACAGCATCTACCCGACGTGCAAACGCTCGCGCATAGTCGTCGATTGGCTTGCTCAACGATCTCCCCAGCATGGGAACATAGTGGGCATAGGCACCGTAGCGCGTGTGGTACGTAAAAAGGCAGGGAATGCTCCGGCGCCGGGCTTCTCTAAGCCCACGAAGACCGGTGACGAAGGGGCTATGTACATGAACCACGTCGGCTGGTATCTGCCGCAACCAACGCCGCAGGCCCGGCGTGTCGAAAAACGGAATGCGAAAAGCAGGGGCCGTCGGCGCCGCAAAAGAAGCAACGCGATAATGGGTACGTTCGACGTCGTAGGTACCAGGATAGGCGGGGACAACCAAAAAAAAGCGTACTTCCTTCTCAGAGAGCGTCTCGACCATCATCTCAATCGAACGCACCACACCGGACACATAGGGAAGATAGCTGTCCGAAAAGAGAAGTATGTTCATCGTCCACGCCCGATCTGCAACTGTACGCCATCGGACCCGTACAGCTGCTTCAGCATCTCCCACAGTTCACCGGACAAACTCACCTCACCCACTCTTGTCGGCAATGCTCCTTCTGCTGGTTCCTCCCCTCTCCTCAACAGAACAGGCATATGACCAGGATGGGTCGCAAGCATGGTCTGGAGCTGCTTTTGTGTCCTAACATCTGATCCATGCACGGTAAGGACAAGCTGCAACGCCGAAAAGGGGAAACCCAGCAGAACCGTCTCCTCCCGCAGGTCGATCGGCCGACTATGGTCAGAGGACGACGGGAGTTTTGGCAACTGCGGAGGCTCAAAGAGAGAAAGCTGTCCCCCCCTCTCTTCCTGCGCTTCCAGTGAAGCTTCATGATAAGAGAGAAGCAAGCTGTCCAGCAGGGTTTGACGATCGCCGAAATCGTCCAAACTACCGCTTTTGATCAATATTTCGATGGTATGTGCACTGACCCCCTGTCCCGCTGCGGCCCGCAAAAAAGCAGGAAAGTCAGCACTCTCTGCCGCCGCCGCAACCACCGCTTCTGCTTGTTGCCTCCCCACTCCTTTGATCGCTGCCAAACCGTAGCGAATGCCCTCTCCTTCGACGCGAAAGTGTACCGCACCGCTTTTCGCACGCGGAGGAAAAAGAGGCAAGCCGAGCCGCAAAACGCGGGTTAAGTACTGCTGGAGGCGTCCCTTGTCACGGGCAAAAGAGTTGCACAGCGCTGCGTAGAAAGCGGCTGGCCAATGTGCTTTTAGATAGGCCGTCTGGTACGAGAGCTGGGCATAAGCGGTGGCATGTGCTTTGTTGAAACCATAGTTGGCAAAGCGCAGAATAAGCTCCCATATTGCCTGGATCTGCGCCTCTGGAATACCTTGTGCACGTGCACCGTTTTGGAAGCGCTCGGCCTGTTGTGCCAATGCTGCGGCATCCTTGTGGCCGATGGCGCGGCGCAAGAGATCGGCTTCTCCCATGCGGAAACCGGCCATCTGCGCTGCGATTTGCATGACCTGTTCCTGATAGACCAGCACACCCCCTGTTTCGCGCAGGATCGGTTCCAAGGCAGGGTGAGGATAGTGGGGAGATTCCACACCTTGCCGCACACGCAAAAATCGATCGATCTGTTCTGAAGGCCCCGGACGAAAAAGCGCCAGTGCAGCGACAAGATCAGCCAGAGAGACGGGCTTGAGCTGTCGCAAGAACTGCCGCATTCCTTCTGACTCGAGCTGAAAGACACCATCTGTATCTCCCTCCGCGATCAAGGCGTAGGTCGCCTCATCGTCGGTTGGAAAGTGTTCTGGCACAATGCGAGTGCCCATCGTGCGGCTTACTTCTGCGATGCAATCTTCTATCAGCGAAAGCGTCCGCAAGCCAAGGAAGTCGATCTTGAGCAGTCCGAGCTGTTCAAGCACCTCCATTGGATATTGGGTGACCTGACGACCATCGGGTGTCCACCACAAAGGCGTCTCTTCGACGAGCGGCATCGGGGCCAAGACAATCCCAGCGGCATGTACAGAAAGATGGCGCGGCAGTCCTTCCAGCTGAAGCGCCAGATCGATCCACGACTGGCCTCCCAGTCTCAGCAGTGCCTCGCGCAATCCTCCTTGCGACTGGAGCAATCCGTGCAGCGAAACCCCAGATCGTCGAGGAATACGTCCAGCTCCAGCATCGATCGCTTGCGAGGGAAGGTGCAAAACGCGCCCCGCGTCACGCAACGCCTGCCGTGCACCGAACGTACCAAAAGTGACAATCTGGGCGACTTTTTCAGGACCATAGCGTTGCTGGATATACGCGATTACTTCGTCCCGTCGGCGATCGGAAAGATCAACATCGATATCTGGCAAAGAGACACGCTCCGGATTAAGAAAGCGCTCAAAAAGCAAGTTATAGGCCAGAGGATCGATTTGCGTAATGCCAAGCACATAGGCAACCAGGCTGCCCGCTGCTGAGCCTCTGCCAGGGCCAACCGCAATACCTGCTTGGCGGCAGAAATGAATCACGTCTGCCACGATGAGAAAATACCCGCAAAAGCCCATCTGCACAATGATGGACAGCTCGTAGTTGAGGCGCTGTGTCACTTGTTCCGGAGGCTGCAAACCATAACGCGCCTGTACCCCTTGTGCACAAGCCTCTCGCAAGAGAGAGGCTTCTTCAGCCGGTGAAGAAGCGAAACGGGGCATGCGAACTGCATGGTGGGGCAGCTGCCAATCGGCCTGCTCTGCCAAGGCGACAGCGTTACGCAAGGCATCCGGCCGCTCGGCAAACAGACGTTGCATCGCCTGCGGATGGGGCAACCCCCCCGGCACGATCCGGGGATATCCGTCCATTGCATTTTCTGCAGGCGAATCGATGGCCGCCAATGCGCGGCTGACTTGAAGCTCATCTCGACGTAGGAGCGTCGCGTCAGCCGTCGCCACCAGCGGAATCCCCGCCTCCTGACAAAACGCTGCCCAACGCCGTACGCGGCGCTGCTCTCCGGCACCGTAAGCAGGATTCAACTCACCGAAGAGGCCACCTTGTGGAGCGCATGCGCGCCATTGGTCCAACGTGACTCGGGCGACCTCCATGGAGCCACGCGCAACCGTCTCGAAAAGTACCGTCCCACGACCGCCGATCAGGAGAACAACACCGGCAGCTCCCGCGATCCATACCGCTTCTCCGACAGGGCACTGTGGGTCCTGTTTCCAGCTGCGGGAAGTGATCGACAGCAACGTCCGATATCCGGTTTCGTTTAGGGCCAAAAGCAAGACCCGATCGACGCCCAACAGCGTATGTACCCGCCATTGCAACCCGGCAATCGGCTGAATGCCGCAGCGCACCGCCTGCTGTGCAAACGGATAGATCCCCCATAAACCGTCGGTATCGGTCAGTGCCATACTCTGGATGCCCCGCGTTGCAGCAGTTTCTGCCAGACGCTGTGGGGAGACTACGCCTTGCAGCAGAGAAAACCATGAATGGGCATGCAAAACGGCCGCGCCGAGTTCCACTCCGTCCCCCTTTTCCTTACGCCCATCGCTGCCCCTGAGATCTGAGGCGATCTACCGCGCAGTCAGCTGTACCGAAACCAGGGCTTTTGCAGCAAGGTGTTCATCGGCCGAAAGGGTGACGTCCAGGTAAGCCATACGTCGACTCATGTCGATCAGCTGGGCCGATGTCGTAATCTCCCCTTCTACATCTACAGGGTGCAACAACTGCAGGGTAATGCCCGTGATGGCAGCATCCGTGCGACGATGCTGGCGCAGTGCCACATAGACAGCGTTGGTAATCAGCATGGTCAGCACACCCGTCGACAAGTTACCGAAGCGGCTGGTCATCTGTGGGGTCACAGAGCCGATCAGCTCCACCGGGCCTTCGCGCCGTTCCTCGCGGAAGTGCTTCATCACCTGATCTTCCAGCGTCTCCGCCACTTGGGGCTGACGCTGCGTAAATTGCATCGCTTTGATGACATCTTCTCGCGTGATCACGCCGATTAACCGCCCGTTATCGACCACCGGCAGCATTTCAATCCCTTCCCAGACCATCATGTGTGCTGCAGCAGCAACAGAAGTCGTCGAAGAGACTGTCAACGGTCGAGGAGACATGACACGCTCGATCGGCGTTTCGTCAGCCGCCTCCTCTGTATCGCGAGCGGTGACAACCCCGACCACCTTGCCCGTATGATCGACCACTGGGTAACGTGAGTGGTTGGTTTCCCGTACCTTGATCCGCCAATCGTGCACAGTCATGCCGACCTGCAACACAACGGGAGATCGAATCGCAATGTCTCGGACCTGTAGAATCTCTTTTTTGATCATGCGATCGTAGATGGCACGGTTGATCATGCTGGCGATCGTGAAGGTATCGTAGGCAGAGATGATAACGGGTAACTCGCGCTCATCTGCCAATCGCCAAATCTCTGATGAGACGTCAAAACCACCGCTCACCAGGACCGCAGCTCCGAGCTTGAGTGCCAACCGCTGCACCTCGGTACGGTTGCCAACGATCATCAAACTGTTCGGCTCAATATAACGCGGGATGGCATCCAGTTCCATGGCGCCAATGACAAACTTATGCAGTGTCTTGTGCAGTCCGCGACGACCTCCTGCGACTGTGCCGTCGACGATGTTGACGACTTCGGCAAAAGTGAGTCGATCGATGGCACGCCGCTGGGGTCGTTCAATGCGAACCGTTCCTACCCGCTCAATGGTGCTGACAAAGCCCTGCGCTTGTGCCTCCTTAATGGCACGGTAGGCAGTACCCTCACTGACACGGCGCTGTTGCGCCAATTGTCGCACCGAGATGCGTGTCCCCACCGGCAGTGCCATGATGTGCTCGAGCAGTTGGTCGTGCTTGCTGCTCAGGGAGCTCATCCTCCTCCTGTACCAATTCAAAAAGCGCCTTTTGTGATACAGTGTACCATTTTCTCTCCCATCCGAGTAGCCACTTGGCTGTTGCATCAAAACAAACGGGCAGACCTTTGGCCTGCCCCCCCGCAGCCTTTCTGCCGTCGACTCATCCCGGCCTCGCCAGCTCTCCGCCCTGTGGTTGTGGCGCGGTCAAGAATGCTCGTACCAAATGATCCCGTTCTGCCTCTACAGCGGCAAAATCCATGGCCCCGACATAGTACTTTTCCAGCACTTCACGCAATTGTTTTGCCTCTTGCAACTTTTCTACCGCACGTTTTAATGCAGCGTCGTAGCGCTCGGCAAGATCGCGCAGATGCTCTTCCCGTGTCGCCAACAGCGTACGATCCACCGCCAAGAGGTTCAGATCGATGGAGACGTCGCCTTCCCGGTAGGGGCAAAAGGAATGGGGCGGTGAACCATCCAAGACTGCCACTGACAGTTGCGGTACAATCACCATGTCTAACCACTCTGCATCGAGTCCACAGTGAAAATAGTCGACATCAAAGCCACGCTGTTCCGCTTCTGCTCCAATTCGCTTGAGCAGCGTTGACTTGCCTGTACCAGGAACGCCCGTCAAGATAAAACGCGTGTGGGTCTCTTGGGTAAGGTTGTCGTAATAACACTGTAGACCTGCAGCCGTCAGGCCGCTGGCAAAAAAATGACGGACCCGTGGTTTGTGCTCGAAAATCTCTCCGATCAAGCGCTCACACAGCGCATCTACCTGCTCAAAATCGACCGCCTCCACATCTTGTTGGGACCATTGATCGTGAATGCGGCGTGCTTCTTGCAGCATTTGATAAACAGCATCAAAAGTTGCCTCGATACGTCGATTGAGCCCCATGATCTCGGTGCGATGTGCCACCAACTTATCACGATCCCAATAGGCCCCTAAATCGACAATCTCCCCAACGATGCCGGGATAGATCGGATCGACGACATGCGGCCAACTGCCATCGACCATCGCCATACGCAACTGTGGAACAATAATACCAATGATCGTATCGCTGTCTGCAGCAGCATGAAGCATCTCTACCTCGTATCCGCGCTCTGCCATCTCTAAAGCCGCCTTGCGCATCAGGGTCGATTTTCCTGTGCCTGGCGCACCTTTGATGACAAAAAGTCGCTCCACATCCTCTACCGCCTGTTGAATGAAGGAAGCATATCCCTTGGCGGTATGGGCATTGCCAAAAGCATGTCGAATCCGTGCGGTCATTGTCTGCCCCCCCGGCTGGGCGACAATGCTTGAGACAATCGCCCAGCCGACACAGCATACGTCATAAAGCAGCCAGGCGTTACGGAGCACGCATCTGAACTGTGCGAGGGATTTCAGCAAGCTTGGTAGAATCGTCTTGCTGTATCTCTTGGTAGCGTCGCAAGCGTAACGCCTCCCGCCACTGCGCGATGCCCACCAGAACGATCAAGATCAGCCAGGCAAGGCTGGCCCATCCAGCAACCGAACGAAGATCAATGGCGGGCAAGAAGGGGGAAACATAGGCAAGGAGAAGAAAAGCCACTAAACCGGCCAATAGACGTATCATGGTCAGCACAAAGACACCCCCACCCAGCCTATGCAGCCAGGTGGGGGTCCCATGTGTCGGAAACAACATCAAACAGCTACAGGCACTACTTCAGACCATTGTTCACGGAAGGGAAGTTGCCGCACCATCAACGTGCTGCCCAGATAAGCGAGCAGCGATTCCGCTCCTTCGTTGAGATTAATCTCGCTTTCTCCCAGGCCATCGCGACATCCACCCGAGGCCGGATCAAAAAGGGCACATCCCAGTCGGTTCTCCCCATGAAACCAAGCATAGGCCTTCTTTGCGGCAACAAGATACCTATCGGCTTCTGTCACCTGAAAAGCAGCCACGTTGGCAAACAAAAGATCGGCCGCGTCAATCGGCTGTTCATCGTAGATTGCCTTGTCTGCTCCACGAGCGTACCAACCCCTGTTGCCAACCAGTGCCGTATAACCTTGAGGCGTCGTGCAGACTCGATTGAGAAAATCCAAACTTTGGGAAGCAACCCTGACTACCTGCGGATCACCGCTGAAAGCAGCTTCTTTCCAGAGGGCCCACGGCAGCAATCCGTTGCCCCAAGTCAAAGTCGGTTCAAACCATGCCCAATTCGTCTCTGCCGTTCGCTGAAAAGCTCCCAGCAACAACTGGCGGCAGTGCTGCCGAAGCGCTTCAGCCAACTGCACCTGTTCGCCCTTTTTGTCGCTTTTGAGCAGCGTAAGGGCAGCGACCAACCCATAGGCAGCCGCACGCAACGCCGAAAACTTCGCTTGAGGCAAAGACCGTTCTATCGCCTGTTCGGCGGCAGCGCTCACCCCTTCATCAATGGACTGAGTGGATACCTCAGCCAAGGCCAACAGCGCACGCCCTTGGCTTTCCTGCGACCCGTAGGGCTCTAGGAAACGACGATCATAGCCCACAAAGTTGACAAAACGACCATCCGGTTGCTGTGTCCAAAGGATAAAGGCGAGATATCGACGCACCAATTCCAGGTATTCAGGCTTTTGTTGTTGGCGATATCCTTCCAGGACAACCAGAAGAGCCCGGGCATTATCATCCAGAGTATAACCGCTCTGATAGAGAGGGACACTCCCTCGGGCATGCTGAATCAACCCGCAGTCATCGGTCAGGCGGAAGAGATGATCCCACTTCGGCTCGGAATGACTCATCGTGCCCTCGCCTCCACTCCGACGTCTCTCCGCTTTGCTTGAATCGCTCCTGCTAGTTCGATATAACGCTCCCCTACCCGAGGCCACTCCATGCTCTTGCCCAGCTTGCGCGCACGACTTCCGATCTCTTTGGCCCATTGCGGACGTTCAATCAAAGCATTTACGGCATCTGCCAGCGCCTTTTCATCACGGAAGGGCACCAGTACACCGCGACCCTCGTCGAGCAATTCCTCCGCATGCCAATAGGGCGTAGAGATGACAACCTTACCCAGACCCATTGCGTACGTAAGTGTTCCACTCGTAATCTGTTCTTTGGCAAGATAGGGCGTTACATAGATATCTGTAGCCAACAGATAGCGTACCAGTTCCTCTTCGTCCAGATAGCGATCGACAAATCGCACATAGGCATTCAAGCCAAGCTGGCGCACACGCTCTTGAAGCTCCATCCGATACGCTTCGCCTTCTTGGCGTGCGACCTCTGGATGGGTCTTGCCCAAGACGAGATAACGAACTTGCGGATGCCGCTCCACAATCTGGGGCAGGGCTTCGATCACCGTTTCTATTCCTTTGCCGCGCGAGATAAGCCCAAATGTGCACAAGACCACATTTCCCTGCAGCCCCAGTGTTGCCTTAACATCCTCACGGGTCTGCCGATCGTAGTCCAAGGAGGGTAACCCATGCGGAATTACCTTCACCTTGTCATCGGGGACACCGTATACTTTTTCGAGCAACTCGACCCCCTTGCGTGCCATGACTACAACGGCGTCCGCATGCTGACACAAGCCAAGGATGATACGACGTTGGTTGGCCGAAGGCTGTGAAAGCACGGTGTGCAACGTTACAATCAGGGGCTTGCGCAACTTTTCGACAAAATCGAGCACATACTCGCCGTCCCTACCGCCGTAGATCCCAAACTCATGCTGAAGGCCCACTGCTTGAATACGTTCATCTTGCGTCAACGTCGTAGCGAGCTGCTGGTAAGAACTCCGTTCATCCTGGAGCAATTCCCACCAAACCTCGGAAGGGTATTGATATTCGTTGGGATAGTGAGATATTGCTGCAATCGGAACGGTAGAGGCGGTCGCTTGTCGAATACCTTCTCGCAAGTGGGCCGTGTATGTGGCAATGCCGCACTCGCGCGGCGGATAGGTGCTGACCAGTGCGATAGGAACCTTCTTTGACATCACCGATCGCCCCCTCCCCCTTGTCGTACGGTATTTTAGGCCGGGACCACCTCTACCTCGTTCCCCGTGAAGGCACGGTTATACAGGCCTTGCCCATCCGTCACACAGGCACCTGTACCAATGATAGCGCCACCGACAACCGCCCCTGCTTCGACGGTCACAGCCTCCCACAGCACGCTGTGGGCTACCGTTGCTTCCCTTTCGATATGGGTCTCTCTTCCAATGACCGCCATCGGGCCAACGACTGCGCCCGCTTCAATGACCACATGATCCCCAATAAAGACAGGCGGACGGATCACTGCTTTCGGATCAATTTTGACACCTTGACCCAAAACGACACTCTTGCGGTGCAAGGGCCCGATAATTGGCAACACCCATTTGCCCCGCATGGCGTCAAAATGGGCTTCAAGGTACTTTTCCGGGGTCCCAATATCCTTCCAATAACCGCGATATGGCATGCCGACGATACGCACCCCATCCCCTAAAAGCTGCGGAAAAAATTCCTTTTCCACGGAGACAGGACGCCCGGCAGGAATGGCAGCAAGGTACTCCGGTTCAAAAAGGTAAGCTCCTGCATTGATGCAGTGGCTCCGTACCTGTTCCTTGGAAGGCTTTTCGGTAAACGCAATGACACGACCATCGCGCGTGGTTTCAACAACCCCATACGCTGTCGGATCGTCGACATAGGTAAGGGCGATGCTCACCTTTGCACCACTGCTGCGATGCTGAGCAAACATGCGATCGATGTCAATCTGGGAAATGACGTCTGCATTTAGCACAAAGGTCGTCTCATGAAGCAGTGGGGCAGCCAAGCGCATTGCGCCGCCTGTGCCCAAAGGCGTCTCCTCCTGTACATAGCGAATTCGAACGCCCCACTGTGTACCGTCGCCGCAGTACTCCCGAATCTTGTCCCCACGATATCCCAGTGCCAAAACGATCTCTGTAATCCCCGCATCCTTTAGCCAGCGCACCAGATGTTCTAGCCAAGCGACATTGAAGACGGGAACCATAGGTTTGGGTAGTCTCTCCGTCAAAGGCCGCAATCTCGTCCCCAATCCGCCTGCCAACAGGAGCGCTTGCATAATGGCCCCACTTCCCTTCATAGGATCCATACGATGCAACGGGAGTAAGGTGTCAGATATGTTCCATTCAATCGGTCATTGACATGACAACAGGAAACTTACGCAGTAGGCATTTTACCACACAACACATCATAATACAAGTACTACCAATTCATACTTTTTCAATAACTTCTTAATTCCATCCTAAGTGAGCACAAAATACATACAATAAAGAGCCTACCTACAGATTTCGATGCTGGAGCCAGGCTCTCTTCGCATGCGGCATCCGATGGGCCTCGTGATTTGCCGGAAACCTTTCACCAGATGTAGTCTATGTCGTGCAAGCTCATGTCATGCAATACAGTAGGCCTCTCCGCGCTTATTGAATTGGCATCCCTGTAGAGGAAAAGCAGCAGGCCCGTTCGTATAGTGTCTATGAAAACGCGTCCTATACAATCAGATGCGGGCCAGAGGAAGTATCCGAAGGGGGTCTGGGGCTTTCTTCTTCCCCGACGACAGCAGCGATCGCTTGTTGCAAAATGCGATTGACATCCTCCCACAGGACACCAAACCGATACTGTGCATTCAGATAGGCGGCTACTTCATTGTGAAGCCCAACCAATTGTGCCAAATTCTCTAGTTCTCGCTGCTGGGCCGTCGTGTCCAGTCCACTCATCTGTGCCTGCAACAGATCCATCTGGCGTTGTTGCAGATCTTCCACCATCCGTCGAGCATCCGGATCGTTTTTCACTTTTCCCCATGCGACACGGAGTGCTTCTGCTTCAGGCGATTGCTGTAGCGCCCGCGCAAGCGCATAGGCTTGATCATAAACTTGACCCTGTGGAGCCTCATTGCCATTCCCCCAATTGCACCTTCACAGCTCCATGGAGCTGGTGGCTTCACTTTACCGCTCGAGCGACAGCGGTGCAAAAAGGTCAATCAGATTCGTTATACTTTACGAAGAAGAGGAGGCCTTTGATGTCAACTACAGAGGATCGTTACCATTGGCGACTGGAAGATATCTTCTCCACCGAAGAGGCTTGGGAGGAACGCTTCAAGGAGATCGAACCGGTACTGACAGCACTCGTCGCTTATCGAGGCAACGTTGCAGAAAGTGGAGAGACACTGCTTGAGGTACTGCGCACACAGGACAAACTGGGTGAGCTGCTCGAGCCCGTCGTCGTCTACGCGAAAATGCGCTTGGATGAAGACAATCGCGACACGCTGCGCCAGCAACGTTTTGATCGGGCCCTTGCCTTGGCCACACGGGTTGAATCCGAAACTGCATTCATTCTTCCAGAGATCTTGGAGGTTCCCACCGACACAATAGAGCGCTATCTCCGAGAGGTTCCCGAGCTGCGCCTTTATGAGCGCTACCTGAACGTGCTTCTTCGCCGTAAAGCGCATATTCTCTCTGCAGACGAAGAACGCATTTTGGCGCTGGCCGGTGAGGTCGCCGAATCTCCCGACCGTATCTTTTCAATGCTCAATGATGCAGATTTAACTTTTCCAGAAGTCACCGACAGTCAAGGTCGATCTCTTCCGTTGACGAAGGGCAGTTACACCCAGCTTTTGGAAAGCAACGATCGTACTTTACGTCAACATGCCTTCGAAACCCTCTATGCTACCTATAATCGCTTACGCAATACGTTGGGCGCCACCTTGGGAGCTGAGGTGCGCAAGAACCTCTTCTTCAGCAGGGCGCGCCATTATCCATCCGCCCGCCAAGCTGCACTGGATGCCAACGAAATTCCAGAATCGGTCTATGACAATCTGGTGACATCCGTCCGTTCTCATCTAGACCTTCTGCACCGTTATGTCGCTCTGCGCAAACGGGCCCTCGGGCTAGATCAGCTGCACATGTACGACCTCTATGTCCCGATCCTCCAAACCGAGCAAGAACAGATTCCTTATGAGCGTGCCGTCCAGATCGTCAAAGAAGGTTTGTGGCCGCTTGGAGAGGAGTATCTGAGACGACTTGACAAAGGCTTGCACGATCGCTGGGTCGATGTGTATGAGAAGCCCGGAAAAACTTCGGGTGCCTACTCTTGGGGGGCTTATGGGACCCATCCGTACGTGCTTATGAATTATCAGGGGAATCTGGACTCTGTCTTCACCATCGCCCATGAAATGGGACACGCCATGCACACGCTCCTTTCTGGAGAGCGACAACCTTATGTGTACAGCCACTATGTCATCTTCGTAGCCGAAGTAGCCTCAACTGTCAACGAATCGCTCCTCATCCAGGAGATGCTCGACCAGACACAAGAAAAGAAGCGCCGCCAGACGCTCCTCAACCACTACCTCGAATCCTTCCGCGGCACCCTTTTTCGCCAGACGATGTTCGCTGAATTTGAGGCTTGGGTTCACGCACAAGCAGAAGCCGGCAACCCCCCCTCCCCAGAAGAGATGAGCCGCTTTTACCTGCAGCTCAACCGCGACTATTTCGGACCAGAGGTCGAAGTAGATCGACCGATTGGGTTGGAATGGGCCCGCATCCCCCATTTCTACATGAATTTTTACGTTTACCAGTACGCCACCTCTTTTGCGGCAGCAACGACATTGGCACAACGCATCCGAAAAGATCCGAGGAATCAGGCACCAGCCTATCTGGAGTTTCTCTCTTCCGGCAGCTCCAAACCTCCCCTTCAGCTGCTGTCCGAAGCAGGGGTGGATCTGCGCACACCGGCACCGATCGAAGAGGCATTGACCTTCTTTGGAGAGCTACTCGACGAGATGGAGCAGCTGATCACCGACATGTAAGGAAGGAAATTATAGGAACTTCCAAGTACAACGATGTCCATCGTACATGGCACAGACCGGCTTGCCGTCCTGCACCGTCTGCAGGTGAACCGTACGGCCCCACAGACGCCAGACGTAGGGCAAAGTCTTTTCAGCGTACAGACGATCCAGTGAAACGCCCTCGTAGCGGTGACACAGGTACAGCTCACCGTTTCGGTTGTAATCGCCGTCTTGCACTTCGATGACTGGTACACCATTGTTGCTGCGGTTGGAAACCAGGCGGTCGCGCACTGCCTGCCAATCCTTATCGACTACTTGCCAGTGATCGCCGACACGCTGGTAGAGATAGAGATCGAGTTCTTCCACCAAGTCGCGGGTCAGGTAATTTCGCAAAAAACTCACATCGTTTTCGGTTTCACGCACTTCAAAGATCTTCTCTCGTCCCGAACCCGACCGCACCCCCGCTTCCTGCAGGATGCGGTCGGGATGATCATAGCGGTCTTCAATGGACTCCCACAGCCGCATCCCCAACAGATAGGGATTGACGCCGCCGGGTTGAGGCGCAAGGATGGCGGCATGAAGCTTGGCAAAATCCATCGTCTGTGCTTCGGTCAGATCCATCTCCCGCATGATCCGCGCATGCCATAGGGCTGCCCAGCCCTCATTCATGATCTTGCTGCCCAGCTGCGGCAGAAAGTAGAGACTTTCTGCACGGAGGGCATTGACCACATCTTTTTGCCAATCGTTGAGAACATGGCTGTTTTCGGCGATAAACAACAGCAGATCCGGCTCCGGTATGCTTGGAAAATGAAGGGGTCCCTCAGGGTGAGCAACGGCAGGCCGCGTGTCCGGCACCTCAAACAGATCATCATAGGGGGTCTTTGGCAGAGCTGGAGCAGGTTGCGCTTGTCGCCATCTTACAATGTTTTGATCGCTATGTGGAGAAACGTGAAGGCTGAGTGCCAGCGCCGCATCCACGATCTCTTCAACTGCTTGCCGGCCGTATCGTGCCTCATAAGCGGAGAAGCGTTGTGCATCGGCCTCCATCGTCTCGGTCATTTGCCGCGAAGTACCGGAAAGATAAGCATTATTCTTAAAAAAATCGCTATGTCCCAACACGTGTGCTGCGACGGTCATGTTTTCGACCAAGGAATTGCTATCGACCAGGTAGGCATAGCACGGATCGGTGTTGATGACCAGCTCATAGATTTTTGACAGGCCAAGATCGTATCCCAGCTTCATATGGGTATAGGCTTTGCCAAAACTCCAATGCTGAAAGCGGACGGGCATACCGTGCGCACCGATAGCATAGACAATGCGCGCCGGCACCAATTCGAACCGCATTTCAAAAAAATCCAGCCCCAATCGGTGGGCAATCCCAATCTCTTGCTCAATCGCCTGCTCAAGCGACGCATATTCCTCCTCCTGCATGGCTCACCTCCGGGTACTGAAAAAGAATCGCAACGCCTCGTAAACATCCTTCTGTTCACGCACCGTAAAGCTGCGAAAGCGCGGATCGCGAATCTGGCGCAACGTAGACAGAAGCGTCGAGGAGCGACCATAGGGGTTGATCTCACCGTAGCCGGCGAGGTTGGACACGTTGACAAGCTGCCGAAAGGCAGCGAGTGCCTTTTCATTGTCAGAGGCCAAATTGTCCCCATCCGTAAAATGAATCGGATAGAGGTTGTAGCGTTGCGGGGGGTACTTCTCAGCAATCAGGCGATTTGCCAATTGATAGGCGGAAGAACAGGCCGTTCCCCCACTTTCTCCCTTTGCAAAAAAGTGCTGTTCGTCGACCACGGCCGCCTGAGTGTGATGAGCAATATAGACAATTTCAACATTTTGATACTTTGTGTGCAAAAAGCGTGTCATCCAAAAAAAGAAAGCACGAGCGACATACTTCTCAAAACTGCCCATCGAACCCGAGGTATCCATCATAGCAAAGACGACCGCATTCTCTTGTGGCCGTTCTTCTTCCTCCCACGTGCGATAGCGCACATCTTCCGGCAAGATGGTACGCGTGCCTCCCTGGCGACGGCTGCGCCGAATACTCTCGAGCAACGTTCGTTTTCGATCGATGTTCGACGAGATACCCACTTTGCGCACATCGTCAAAAATCGGGCGCGGGGCCATCACCCGATCCTGTTGTTTGGGGCGCAGGTCGGGCAACTCCCAATCAGCAAAAAGCAGTTCCGAGATCTCTTCCAACGAGACCTCTGCCTCTTCATAATTCTGACCCGGCTGATCCGATGCTCCGCCTTCTCCCTGTCCAGGCAACGGCTGTCCAGCCGGCCCCAGTCGATCTCCGATCTGCGAGGATCCGTTTCCTTGGCCAACGTGTGGTTGTTGGTTTCGATCGTAGATGAAGCGGTATTCTTCGATGCTGCGCACAGGAATCCGCAACTTCTTTCCCTCTTCATCCTCCAAAATGATCCCTTCTTCGGTGACGATCTCCGGTAAATGTGCTCGGATCGCCTCCCGAACCTTCTCATCATGACGTTGCTCATCCACTTCGCCGCGCTGCGAAAGCGACCAATCTTCATGAGAGAGCGTAAATGCCATTGACCCCACCTCTCAGCGATTGAGCAATGTCCCGGTATAGCGCAACAACGCATTGGCACAAACAGGACAATAGCCACCTTCGGCGATCAATCGGTCGCTCACTTCATTAATTTTTTTCAGTTGCTGTGGATCAGGTGTCTTGGTCGACGTCGTGATTTTGACAACGTCTTTTAAATCGGCAAAGAGTTTGCCCTCAATGGCCTCGCGCAGTCGCTCGTGAGAACGATAGTCAAAGCGCAAACCCCGGCGAGCGTAGCTGGTCAGTCGGATCATGACTTCTTCACGAAAGGCGCGCTTCTGGTTTTCTGTCACACCAATCTGCTCTTCGATCGCTCGCATCAGTTTTTCGTCCGGTTCGACCAACTCGTCGGTCACCGGATCACGCAGCTGTTGGTGTTGCGTATAGGCTTCGATATTGTCGAGGTAGTTTTCAAAGAGCGTTTTGGCCGATTCTTCAAACGAGTAGACGAAAGCCTTTTGCACCTCGATCTTGGCAATCTCGTCGTAGCGTTGCCGCACCAAGTTCAATAAGGCCTGATAGCGTTCCCGATCTTTGGCCGAGATGGTGGGATGGGTAGCCAAGCCGTCTCGCAGCGTCCGCAAGACATCAATGGCATTGATACAGACGGTATCGGTCTCGACCAAAGCTGTGGAGATGCGGTTGACCACATACCGAGGATCGATCCCAGACATCCCTTCGTCCGGATATTCGTGGTGCAAGGCCTCCACATCCATGTCGCGATACCCTTCGACGGCCTGGCCGTCATAGAGTCGCATCTTGGTCAGAAGATCGATGCCTTGTTGCTTTGGCTCCTTCAGCCGGGTCAGAACGGAAAACATGGCTGCGACTTCCAAGGCATGCGGAGCGATGTGAATCTCCTGCATTTCGCTGTTTTGGATGAGTTTTTGGTAGATGCTGACCTCGTCATGCACCGACAGAGTGTACGGCACTGGCAAAACGATCATACGAGACTGCAGCGCTTCGTTTTTCTTATCTGCGATGAAACGCTCGTATTCGGCTTGGTTGGTGTGGGCCACGATGCACTCGTCGGCTGAGATAAGCGCAAAACGCCCAGCCTTAAAGTTGCCTTCTTGAGTCAGCGAAAGCAGATTCCATAGAAACTTTTCATCGAGCTTGAGCATCTCTTGAAATTCCATAAGCCCTCGGTTGGCCTTGTTCAATTCACCATCAAACCGATAGGCACGCGGATCCGATTCGGAGCCATATTCGGTAATCGTAGCAAAATCGATCGATCCCGTCAGATCAGCGATGTCTTGCGACTTGGGATCAGACGGCGTAAAGGTGCCGATACCAATACGATCGGCCTCCGATAAGATCACCCGTTCAACCGGAACCTCTTCTTCACGATTCTCGTAGACCGTCTCAAGCATCATTCGGCAATGTGGACAGAGCTCCCCCTCGATGGTCACCCCATATTCCTGTTCAAATTCCTTGCGCAGTTCTGCAGGGATCAGATGCAGCGGTTCTTCATGCATGGGACAACCGGCAATGCCGTAGATGGCACCCTCTTCGGTACGCGAATAGGCCTCCAATCCACGCTTGAGCAAGGTCACCAAGGTGGACTTACCGCCAGACACGGGCCCCATCAGCAGCAGAATGCGCTTGCGCACATCGAGCCGTCGTGCAGCCGAGTGAAAATACTCTTCGACCAAACGTTCCAGTGTGGTATCGATGCCGAAGAGCTCGTTTTCAAAGAACCTATAGTGTCGATGGCCACCGCGCATCTCCACGCCATGACTGACGATCATGTCGTAGATGCGTGCATGTGCGGTTCGGGCAACGCGGGGCTGCTCTCGCACGATAGAGAGGTACTCTCGAAAGGTTCCCCGCCATTGGAGTTGTCGCTCCTGTGCTCGATGTGCGGCCAGACGATCGACAAAGTCCATCGCTTTTCCCTCCCGGTCGCACTTTAAAGTTATAAAGACTACACAAGAGTCGCTCGAAGCACGGGCGACTTCCCTTTTGGATAGGCAAACTTCACCCTGCAGTAAGGCATTTCTTGGCCAACTCGTTTACCCATAGCTTATTGGCAGGGACGTGTTCTGTTGCTTGCAATTGCTCCAGATAGGCAAAAAATAGGCTTGTGTCCTTCGACACAAGCCTTCCCTTGCCACCAGTGCCCTTGCCCGCAAGGTTCATCCTCCTTTGGAAAGGGGAGTCTTTCCTGCAGAAGCACTGTTTGTCTGTTGCAAGAGCACATCGATACGTTGAACCAGCTGCTTGCTTTCATTGATGGCAGCTTGCAATTGCTGCAAGTTGTTACGGAGCTGGTAAGCAAGGATCGCTTCAACAGGCATCGGTTGTTCGCCGGTACCGCTTCCCTGATCGAATTGCTGCTGGGGTCCCTGGTTGCCGGCAGCACCCGTTTGATCCCCGTTTGGCCCATGAGAAGCATTTCCCGAACCGGAAAGCAGCGGCCCAAGCCACTGCTGCATCGTGGGATTTTCCCCTTGTCCACCCTGCCCACCGGAAGGGGGCATCTGTCCCATCCCCATCATCCCGTATGATCCGTTTTGAGGCATCGGATAGGGATAAGGTTGTCCCCAGCCGGGGATCCCCATCATCGGTGGGTACGGATAAGGATAGGGATAGCCATTTTGAAACCCTGCAAAAGTGTTACCGGGGCCTTGCATTGGACCACCCTGCATCGGTTGCTGTGAAGCATTGTCCGTATTGCCCTGTGCCAAAAGCCACACCTTCCCACTCACTGGCCACCTGTCGTTTCTTACGGTGCCCAAAGGGGAGGGTACTTACGCATCACGCTCAGGATCCCATTGGCGATCTAACCCAGGGAAATCCAGTTGGCGCAGCGCTTCATAGAGAAGTATCGCCACTGCATTGGAAAGATTGAGCGAGCGGGCCTGGGGACGCATGGGCAGCCGCAGGGTCTGCTGCGGATGAGCAGCGATCAGTTCATCGGGCAACCCCACAGACTCAGGCCCGAAGACCAAAAAATCATCAGGAGCATACGCAACTTCGCTGTAGGCAATCCTTCCTTTTTTGGAGGTATACCAAAAACGCCCGGTAGGATATGCCTCCCACAGCTCCTGCAAGGTAAGATGCTCGTAGACCTCTACCATCGACCAGTAATCGACCCCGGCGCGGCGCAGGTGCCGTTCGTCCAGCGAGAACCCCAGCGGTCGGATCAAATGTAGCGGCGTTCCCGTCGCTGCGCAGGTACGAGCAACGTTTCCAGTATTGGGTGGAATTTCCGGGTGAACCAACACGATGTGCACGGTACGTTCAATCTCCTTATCCCGTATTGCGCAAACCGGCGGCAATGCCGATGATGGTGCGCTTGATCGCGGCTTCGAGCAACGTTTCGTCCCCTTCTCCCCGTTGCAGGCGTCGCATCAACGCCACTTGGATAAAGCTCATCGGGTCGACATAGGGATTGCGCAGCGCGATGCTCATCCGCACGGTGGGATCGTTGTCCATCAATCGGTTTTCCCCGGTGATGCGCAGGACAACCTCAAGCGTCCGATGGTACTCCGCCTCAATTTCGGCAAAGCTGGCGGCAACTTGCGGCTCAGCAAGTTGCGCATAGGTGCGTGCAATGACCATATCGGCTTTAGAGAGAGCCATCTGCAGATTGTTGATCATCACCTGGAAGAATGGCCAGCGCTGGTACATCTGTGCAAACTGATCGGCAGCCTCCGAATCTTGCTGCATCATCCAGGAAAAAGCATGGCCCACCCCATACCAAGCGGGGACAAGGTGACGTGCTTGGGTCCAGGCAAAAACCCAAGGAATGGCGCGCAAACTGGAAAAGCCTTGGATGTTGGCGCGGCGCGCCGGCCGTGAACCGATATTGAGCTGCTGCACCCAGGTAAAAGGCGTGACCGTCTGAAAGTAGGTGAGCATGGTCGGGTTTTCCACAATGCCGTGCCGATAATAGTGGTAGGCTTCTTGAGAAAGCGCCTCCATCCTCTCTAGCCACTTCGAAGGAATTTCACTCCCATCTGCTGCAGATGATTCCAGGAGCTTCATCCCTACTGCATGGGCCACCAACTCTAAGCTGCGGTAGGCTATGCCCGGCTCCCCGTAATTTTGCGAAAGGACCTCTCCCTGCTCGGTCATCTTAAATCCGGCATCGACACTGCCCAGTGGCAGTGTCGCAATCGCTTGATGGCTCGGTCCACCGCCCCTTCCCAAAGCTCCTCCCCGCCCGTGGAAAAAACGGAGGGGAACCCCCGTACGATGCGAAAGGGCCAGTAGGTTGCGTTGGGCCAAGAAGAGCTCCCAATTGGCCGTCAAGTACCCACCGTCTTTGTTGCTATCCGAATAGCCGAGCATCACTTCTTGCTGACCACCACGCAACTGCAGGTGAAGCCGATAAGCAGGGTTGCTCAGCAGACGCTCCATCACCGCGGGCGCCTGTCGGAGATCTGCGATTGTTTCAAAAAGCGGTACGATGTCGATCGAGGAACTACTCGGCACTGCCGGCCGAAAGAGTCCGCATTCTTTGGCAAAAAGCAGTACGGTCAGGATGTCGCTGACTCCTCGCGTCATGCTGATCAAGTAGACATGAATGGCTTTTTGTCCAAAGGATTCCTGCAATTGCCGCATGCTACGGAAAGTTTCCAAGACTTCCGCCGTCCCAGCCGTATAAGGGTAGTACGGATCGACAACCGGACGGACGCTTTGCAGCAGCTCGGTCAACAATGCGATCTTTTCTTCTTCCGGAAGTGTCGAATATGCGGGAGTGACCTCGACGACCCGAAGAATCTCTTCTAGGGCACTTTCATGCACGCGACTCTCCTGACGCATTTCCATTGCCGCAATGTGATAACCGAAGAGTTCGACTTGTCGCCGCAATCTCCCCAACCAACCGTCTGCGATCGCCGAACCGTGGTGGGCCCGTAAACTGTCGATCATCACATCGAGATCGGCGAGAAAAGCGTCGGCATTGGGATAAGCCAGTGGATCTGAAGGATTTTGCTGGGCAAGACGCGTTCGGCGCACGCAGACAGCGACCTTATGGCGGTAAGGCTCCCCGGGGTAATGTTGTTCCATGCGCGCCAACAATTCTGGAAAACGCCACTTGTCCTCCTCCAAAGAAGCAGCCAATGCAGCAGAGACAGGAGCCAACTCTTGGGAAAGCGTCATCCGATCAAAGAGGACCTCGAGCATCCGCTCATAATGTCGCAAGGCAACCTCTCGTGCTATGGCCATGGCCGCTTTGGTCGTCTGTGCCGTGACGTTGGGGTTGCCGTCCCGATCCCCCCCAATCCACGTGCCGAAATGCAGGAAGGTGGAGGGCACCTGGATCGACGTCCTAAATGTCTTTGAAAGAGCGACTTCCAACCGCTCGTACAGATCCGTCACAGCGTCAAATAAGGAGTTGTCAAAATAGAAAAGGCCATTGCGTACCTCTTCCAGTACAGTTGGCCGATCTTCGCGGAGTTCGGTCGTCTGCCACAGTGCTGTAATCTCTTCTTTCATGCGACGACGTAAAGTCTGATGTTCCGAAGGGGTAGCATCCGGATCTCCCCATTCGCGCAACAAAGCAGCCAACCGTGCCTGTTCCTCCAAGATCGGCCGGCGAAGCGCTTCCGTCGGATGCGCCGTAAGGACCAAGTCGATGCGCAACCGATCCAGCCATTCGGGCAGATCCGCAGCCTGCAGGCCAGCCTCTGCCCACGCCTCGATCAGTGCTTCGACCGATCCAGGACGCTTGCCCCACTCACGTTCACTGGCGCGAATGCGCCGCACGCGATGGTTCTGTTCTGCAATGTTGGCGAGTTGAAAGTAGATGGCGAATGCCCGGACCACTTGCTGTGCCAACGCCGGCGGCATCTGATCTGCTTGTTCCTGCAGCCAGTGCCATCCTTCGTCGGAATAGTTACGGCGCAAAGCTTTTGCGCCGAGACGCATCCTTTCAACTTTCTCGAAGACCTCTTCACCACCCTGCTCGCGCAAAACCTCGCCGAGCAGATCACCGAAAAGTCGTACCTCCCGGTGGAGCGGGCGGTCCTTGATCGGTGCATAATGAACCTCTTCCCCTTCAAAGCTCCATCCAGGTGGTTGCGAAGCCAACGTTTTTTCTCCCCCTCCTCTTTGATAAAAGGTACTTTACCACGATCTAGCGCAAGAAAAAGTCTGACAGTCCCCTGAAGCTATCCCCTTTTTATTATCCAGCTTCCCTGAAAGGCTCCACGTGTTTACACACGTTTACATAGGAAGCGGGGAAGTTTAAAATAGGGAAGACATAGGAAATGGAGTGTGGCGTGATGGGCACTGTTCATTCTGTCGATCGGCGCCAACAGATTCTTGAGCTCTTACAGATGGAGGGCAAGCTCTCTGTCGCCCAACTGGCAAAACGCTTGTGCATTACAGAGATGGCTGTGCGACGCCACCTGGAGATCCTGCAAGAGTCAGGCGTCATACAGGACGAGGTGGTACGGCATCGTGTGGGCCGGCCCCTGCATCTCTATAGCCTGACGCCGTCCGCTGACACTGCTTTTCCGCAAGGCTATCGCGCATTGGCCCTCGAGTTGCTTGAAAATGCAGAAGCAATTGGCGGCCCTGCATTGGTAGAAGCACTCTTTCAACGCCGCACCGAAGAGCTCAGCGGCCGTTTTCAGGACGTTTGCAAAAAAGAGCCTCCCGATCAACGCTTGGCTGCTTTAGAGCGCATTCAAAATGAGCGGGGCTACTTTGCCCGTTTGATCGAAACAGAACCGAATGTCTGGGAGCTGGAACAGCACCATTGTCCCATTCAAGAAGTCGCTGTGCACTTTCCTCAGGCCTGCCGCAGTGAGCATGCTCTATTTGCCAACATCACTGGCCTTGCCGTTGAGACCAAGCAGACTTTGTGCGAACAAGACAAACCGCGCTGTTGTGTCTTTACTTTTCGTGAAAAGAAGGCTGTACCCCGGGAAGCAAAGCCTGCGCGTTGACCGCCGCATGTTTTTCTTTTCTCTGTTCAAATCGCTGCAAGGCAGCATGAGCTGCTTCCCGTATGGCAGGACGGGCATCGTTACAAGCTTGCTGCAGACGTTGGTACAGCTGCTCAGAAAGCGGCGCAGCGGCCCCCATGGCCAGCAATGCATTCCTCTCCAATGTCCTTTTTCCCCGCCATCCTGCAGCTGTTGATCGAAAATGCATCCGGTAAACCGTCGAGGACATTGGATAGAGTGCCTCCCAAGGCAGGAAATCGGATGCTTTTCCATCGTTCGGCAAAACGGCGGCTGTCCCTTTCTTCAAAACGTCTCGATTGTACGGGCAGACCATCTGACACGTATCACACCCGAAAATCCGATTTCCCCAGCGGGCCTGTATCTCTTGCGGTGGCAACGCCTTGTTTTGGGTTTGATAGGAGAGACAGCGGCTGCTGTCGACCTGCCCGTTTCCCAGTAAAGCCTGGGTTGGGCAAGCGAGAAGACAGCGCTCACAACGACCACACCCTTGGGGAAGGCGCTTGCTCAGCGGCACGGGGGCATTGGTCACCACTTCGCCCAACAAGACGAAAGAACCGTAACCCGGGACGATGAGCAGGCCATTTTTCCCAATGAAGCCCACACCCGCCCGCGCGGCCAGCGACCGTTCCAGCAAGGGGGTGGTATCGACGGCCATCTCGGCACGATATCCCTCTTCCTCTAGTGCCTGTAGAACGGTCTGCAGGCGGCGGCGCAACCAATCGTGGTAATCTGGGCCACGGGCGTAACGTGCGACAAACCCATGCTGCGCATCGCTGCTTCTAGAAGGTGTTGTCCAATAAGGATGGGCAAAGCAGAGGATACGTTGCGCCCAAGGATACCGCTGTTTTGGATCAACCCGTGCTTGGTCTTCTTGTGGTTCGAAAGAAGCCTGCCACCTTTTCTTTCTCCGTCGCTGCAGCCATTCCGTATTCACTGTGAGCGGTGCAGAATCCGTGCATCCCCATGCGATCATCCCCGCAGCCTGGGAGGCTTCCGCAACACGTCTGTACAATCCGTCAGGAGTTACCCTCATTGCTGGGCTGCCAACTCCTCCAATTTTTTCCGAGCCAACGCCACATCGTCCTCAAGATGCACACGCAATCCTGGATTGCGCAAGACGGCCGCAGGATGGTATGTAGGCAGCATCCATACGCCCGAACGCTCCACCAACTGACCCCGCACACGGCCCATCGTCGCCTGCGGGTCGAGCAGCGCGTGGACAGCCGAAAGCCCCAACAACAGTATGACCTTCGGGCGGATAAAGTAGAATTGCCACCGCAGGATAGGCAGGCAGGTAGCTACCTCATCAGGCAGAGGGGTACGATTTTGAGGCGGCCGGTGCTTCACCACGTTGGTGATATAAACCGATTGGCGAGAAAGGCCTTGCGCTTCCAACACCTGATCGAGGAGCTGTCCGGCACGGCCGACGAAAGGTCGCCCCTGCTCATCTTCACGTTGGCCCGGTCCTTCTCCAACGATCATTAACCGGGCGTGTGGATCCCCTTCTCCAAAGACCGTACCCTGTGTCCCCTCCCAAAGGCGGCAACGCCGACAGCGCATCGCGGCATCACGCACCTCGTCCAACGAAGCAAACCGAATGGGCTCCACCTCCTCCCCTCTGCAAAAAGCCGAGGCGACACGCGCTGGTGCTCCCTGATACGTTTTTAGCGCTGCACTTCCGGTTCTGCGCTTGTTTCCAAGCCCTTCGCTCGCACCGCGTTCTCTCTGCGCTGGCCCCAAGGACAGAGATCGAGGACGGGGCAGGTGGCGCAGTGGGGCGATCGTGCGATACACGTCTGCCGTCCATGGGCGATCAAGACATGATGGGCGATCACCCAATGATCTTTCGGGATGCGTTGACGCAACTGGGCCTCTGTCTGCTCGGGCGTTTTGGCATCGGCCAAACCCAGTCGGTGAGAGACGCGAAACACATGGGTATCTACCGCCAAGGTCGGTTGACCGAACGCATTGGCCAAGACGACATTGGCCGTCTTGCGGCCAACCCCCGGAAGGGTGATGAGTGCTTCAAAAGAATCGGGCACGTTTCTCCCAAAGCGCAGGCAAAGCTGTTCGGCACACTCCTTCAAAAAACGGGCCTTGTTGTGGTAGAGGCCAATGCCTTGGATCATCCTTTCGATTTCATCCAAGTCGGCTTTGCACAATGCTTCAGCATCTGGATAAGCAGCAAAGAGCGCCGGTGTCAACGCATTGACGCGCTTGTCCGTCGATTGCGCCGAGAGTATCGTTGCAACCAACAGCTGGTATGGGTTTTCAAAAGAAAGACCGCAGCGCGCATCTGGATAGGCCACTTTCAGACGTGCTAAGATCTCCCGATCACGTGCTTTGACCATGAATCGTCTCCAGAGATTTCCCAATCGTTTTTCTAGTATAGCATTCTTGACAGAGGTTTGGGCTTAAGGGGATACCCGTATATCGCTTCTTTATTATGATGTCCAAAAGATGCTATAGTTCTAAGCAAGAGAGCGAAGAGGTGAATTCGTGGGTCAGGCAAACGTCAACAAAATCCGCAACCTGCCTATGGCAGGAATGATCCTCGGCTTCTGCTTCATCGTTGGAATGTACTTTGCAGTACGGGGAGAATTGCATTTACTCGCGACCATTCTCGGGAGCATCGGGGCCCTGGTGCTGATCGCCGCTGTTGCCGGTTACTTTATAGCAGGTGCCATTTCCATGCGTTCTGCAGTCTTTATTTGCTGCCCTGCCTGTCATGCCCAGATTCGTGTGATGGGCAGCAAGGACTTTTGTCTCCGCTGCCATATCCCACTGCGACTCAACGAAGATGGCAGATGGGAAGCAGCGGCAACCACCACAAAATAGGCGATCCGACCGGGACAATACGCCCACACCCTGTACAGTGCCAGCCATACCTTAGGTAACGTCGGAGCGTTTGTAGCGCCGACAAACCGACGAGATCTTCAAGGAGGCGGCCGAAATGGCAGATTCCGTGGGCTTTTTTGGGGGAAAGAACCTCATCTTTGTCCTATTGGTACTTTGGCTTATCTCGTCTTTGGATAACTGAGCGCAAGAAGCATTTCATGCGGAGGGCGAGCTGATTTGGCCCGCCCTTCTTTTCTCTCCATCGTTGCGGATGATTGCTGCAGGGGGAAAAGTTCATGTCATTGATCGAAGAAGTGAGTCGCTTGCACGGCCCTGTTTACGTTTTGTTCGTCTTATGGCTGATCGGTTCGCTCACAGACCGATCGGGCGCCTACGCCTCCGATCAGGATGCTGACTACCAAACCGGTGTCACCTGAATGGCCGCGGAGAGGCGTTCCCACAGTTGCGGATGATGTTTGCGCAGATCGACCGCTCGGTTTTGCTGCATGTCCATCCACGGATGGGTCGTATAGCCCCGTGCATAGATGAAGTCGCCATCGACGACTGGTGAAACACGCTGCTGAAGCTCCGCTACCGCGGAAGCTGCAACGATCGCATAGTGGAACTGCAACTTGGTCCGGGAGAAAGAAGAGACGACCGTACAGACAGCGATCTGATCGCCAGGTATCAGCGTGCGCTGATACGTACAGTATGCCTCTGTTGCGACCAAAACGATCGAGGTGCCCTCAAAGAGTCTCCGGTATTCGTCGACACGCTCGCGCAAATAATCCGTCCGCCCTTCAACAAACCAGTCGAAGTAGTTGACCTGATAGGCAATACCTGCAGGATCACACTCCCCCCAACGAACACGCAAAGGGGTAAAGACAGACTGGCGGAGATCGAAACGCAGATTCTTCTGCACGGCCACACTCCTTTGATTAACGATGTTCAAATCCAACGACGGTCTCGATATGGGCGGTTTGGGGAAAAAGGTCAAAGGGTTGTACGCGTGTCACCCGATACGCGTTTGACAGGCGAGCGGCATCACGGGCCAGCGTCTGCGGGTTGCAGGAGATATAGACCAATCGCGGCACCCCAGCGGTCAGGATGGCATCAAGTACCGCTGGTTCTGCCCCTTTGCGCGGCGGGTCGAGCAAGAGACGATCCACCGGCTGTCTTTCTGCCACCCAACGCATCAGAAAGTGCGCTGCAGTATCGGCATAGAAGTCTACATTCGCTACATGATTGCGTACCGCATTCGCTTGGGCATCTTGTACAGCCTGCCGGTTGCTTTCCACCCCCACGGCCCATTTGACCTGGGATGCCATCCACAACGTGGTGGTCCCTACCCCGCAGTACAGGTCGACAAGGGTCTCCGTCCCCTCACACTGCAGCGCTTCTTGCGCAGCATTGTACATCTTTTCGGCTACAGGCGGATTGACTTGGAAAAAGGCGCCTGCAGACAGATGAAAGTGCAGATCACCCAGATGCTCGTTGAGAAACGATCGTCCCCAGCAAAGGTGCCACTCCGAACCGAGGATCACATTGGTTGCAACCGGCTGGACATTCTGTACCACACCCACCAAGCCATCGATCTCATCGACCAGTGTTTTTACGACTGCATCAAGCCACGAAACCGTACGCACGCGGGTGACCAAAATGACCAGTACTTCCCGACCACGCTCCCCGACACGCACGACGACATGACGCAATTCGCCATTCTGTCTCGTTTCATCATAGCCAGCAATGTGGTACTGCCGAATCAGGCGCTGCAGGACAGCAAGCACCCGATTGGCAGGTGGCTGCGCAATGGGACAGGTTTCGACGTTGACGATCTGATGGCTGTGGGATGCAAAGTAGCCGATTTGCGTCCCTCTGGACGTTTGAACAACAGGCATTTCAATCTTGTTGCGATACGCCCAAGGCGTAAGGTTGACCGTCTCCTCAACATCGACAGAAAGGTGGGCAATCCGTCGAAAAGCATCGGCGACGACTTGACGTTTGTGCACCTGTTGGGCTTCTGCACTCCAATGCTGCAGCTGGCAGCCCCCACACCGCCCAAAGACTGGACAACGGGGCAGTACACGCTCAGGGCTTTCATCGTACCGCTGCAACAGCCGTGCCTCTGCATAACCGCGCCGTGGGTGGACGGCTTCCACTTGAACCCGTCCCTTTTCTCCGGGTAAAAGTCCAGCTACAAAAAGGGTTGCTCCGTTGACATGCAGGACTCCCCTGCCATCCTGTGTCACTCCTTCGGCCGGACCGGTCAAGGTAACCCCTGGGCGTATCTCTTGCGACATCATGAACCGACTCAATAGCCACGCTCCAAATCGACGACATTGATCCACTGTTCCAAGGGCGCACCCTGTAAAAACAGGGGTACATTCGACCAAAAGATCGCCATTGCACGATCAAGATAAAACGGAGAATGGCCCGATGAATGGGCCGTGATCCAGACATTGGGCATCGACCAGAAGGGATGATCGGCAGGGAGAGGTTCGTTTTCCACGACATCCAGCACCGCACCACGGATGCGTCCTTGCGTAAGGGCATTCAACAAGGCCATCTCATCGACCACGCGCCCGCGTGCGATGTTGATCAGCACCGCCGAAGGACGCATGTGGGAAAGTACCTGCACGTCCACCAAATGGTATGTGGCACGGGTCAGCGGCAGCGCCAGCACAAAATAATCGGCCAAAGAAGCTGCTTCTTTTAGCTGCGTAACTGGCCAGATACGGTGGTAACCGGGTGTGAGCCGTCCGGCAGTGTTGACGCCGAAAACGCGCATCCCCAACGCGCGTGCACGGGCGGCAATCGCATTGCCAATGGCGCCCGTTCCCACAATCACGACAGATTTTCCCGATAGTTCACCGACTTCTTCTTTGCTCTGCCAGGAATGGGCACGCTGCGCTTCCCACAGTTGATAAAAATGGCGTTCGTTGGCCAACATTGCCCCGATCACATACTCCGCAATCGGAATGGCGTGTATGCCACGGGAGTTGGTCACGATCACATGACGTCGGGCCAATTCTTCCAAAGGCAGGGGATCAACCCCCGCCGAGAGGACATGATACCACCGCAATCGTTCTGCGGCTTCAACCTCTTTGCCCAACCCCCGTCCCTCAGATCCATAGCCGATCCAGATCTCTGCCCCATGTCGCGCACGTTCAGCTTCCACGGGATCGGTCACACAGCGGATGGAAAGTCCCCATCGATCAGCCGGTGCCAAAAGTCGCTGAGGGAGCTGAACCATACTCACCGCCTGCACGGTCTTTCTCCTCCCATTCATTGCTTCAAAGATTTTCTTCAATGTCGAAAGCGAGTGTCCAGCCGAACTGCTTTCGAAAAGGGTTTTCCAATGGAGCGGCCATCGTCGCGCAAAGCGGTCGTAAAAGTGGACCAACCCCGATGACCAAGCATTCCTGTTTCGGATTGGCAACTACCCCAGAAGGAAATACATCGAGCCGAACCAACATTTCGGCCAGTCGGAGGATCAGCTGCAATTGGCGCAACAAATGGCGCCGCTCCTCTGGAAGCAGTGCAAGATACGGTTTGACGCTCCGCCCGTTGCCATGTTGGAGCGTTCCGGCAAGCAGTGTCGCCAGGAGCATCTCCTCCTGCTCCAATCCATAAAGCTGGCTGTGGAGCAGGATATAGAGGGTATGCCGATCGGCATTGTAGCCGCTGATCCAGCGGCCTGCCTCACACAACCAGGCTGCCGGATAAAGCAGTCGCTCTCCCTTTTCTTCCAATTTTCCCGATGCGATCAACGGATGGAGCAATTGCTGGCAGATCTCCCACCGGCGTTGGGCACGTTCCCTATCCAAATGAAACCACCGCAACAGGTTGCTTACGCTTTCTTGCAGCGGATCCTCGACAACCGGCGTACTTTGGGAGCGCAGCTTCGCAAAGAAAAGCCCGTCCCGCAGCCCGACGCCTGAAACGACGAACTGGGAAACGTGGAGTCTTCGGCAGAGTGCGCCAAAGATCGCCGAGCCTCCCAAGATGATATCGGCCCGATCTTTGGAGAGCCCATCGATCTGTCTGCGCTTGCTCAAATCGAGCGACCACAACCGCTCGACAAGGCGTGCCAACGTCTCGCTGGGGAGACGGTACATATGCGCGACATCGACCAACCCGCCCGTGCGACGCCGCTCGATCTTCCCTAGCGCACGAGCGGTGCCTCCCACACCGACAACGGGAAGATCCGATCCTTTTCCCAACCAGGTCACCGTATCGAGCACCGTATCGACCGCATCCAGGCAGGCAGATAAGGCAGCAGAAGAGGCTAGACCGCCTGCTGCAAAACGCTGTGTCATGGTGACAGCACCCACAGGGAGGCTGATCATCCCTGTAGGCCGTCGTCCTTGCATGAGGATCAGCTCGGTGCTTGCCCCACCCACATCGGCAATGAGTGCATCGTGCAGCGGTGTTGCATTTGCGACGGCGACATAGTCGTAATAGGCCTCTTCTTCTCCGGACAGGATCCGGAATTTCCATCCGGTCACACGATAGACGGCATCCAGAAAAGGCTTGGGATCGGCCAGCGAACGCACCGCAGCTGTCGCTACCGGTAAGACAGTGTCACATCTTTCTTGCGCACAGATCCGAGCAAAGCCCTGCAACGCCATCAATGCCTGCTCTACCGCTTCTTGCCGAAGCGTGCCATCGGCATTGCGGGCACCCAACCGTGCCACCGCCTTCGCTTCTGCGACCACATGGTAGCCTGAGTCGCCCGCTTCCATCATGAGCAGACGGATCGAATTGGAGCCCAAATCAACGATCGCCAAGCGCACTGCCCGGTTGCCCGCCTTCCTCGATCACCGCCGTCACCGCCCGACGAAGCTGTTCCTGAATGAGATCTACCCGTTGCTCACCATCGAGCACATGAAATCCATACTCATCGCAAAGGGTTTCCATAATCGTGTAGATGCGCTGCTGGTATTCGAGAAAACTGGTAAAGCGATCCGTACTTAGCGCCAGGTCCATTCCGGATTCCCAATAATCCAGCCGGCCACTCTTGCCAAAAGCACGGTAAAGCAACGTCTGGGGAGGCACCCGCAGGTAGAAGATCGCGTCCGGCACAGGGGCAAATCCGTAGAGGGTCCGTACCCAATGGGGATCTAGCCCGCGCACCGTACTGCGGGCAACCAAGGAGAAGAGATACCGGTCAGCGAGAACGACGGCACCGCTGCCCAGGGAGGGCAAGATCACATTTTCGACTTGGTCGGCAAAATCGGTGGCATACAGCAGCGACATCGTCCGTTCGCCCAACGTATGCCCTTGCTTTGATTCCTCGATGACATCTGCGATCAGATTCGAGCGGGCCAGCCCTGTCTCGACCACCGCGTGCCCTCGCAGCTCGAGATAGCGCGCCAAAAGCCTCACCTGAGTCGAACGGCCCGACCCGTCTTGTCCTTCGACAACGATCAGTTTACCGGGATAGCCTTCCTGGGGCAGATAGGGCAACCCGACCCCATAAAAGCGCAGTGGATCACTCATCGCTCTACCTCCTGACGGCGTCGGTTGGTCTCAGCAGTCGTCAGGGCTTGCGGCTGCTCAAATCCCGCCAGCAGTTCGGCAACCTGTTCACGAACCCGCTCTTGCATGGCTTCAATCGAGGCAGTCGCATCGATGGTGGTAAATCCTTCCTGTGCGATCATACCTTCGTACTGTTCCCAGATGCGTTGCTGGAAAAGGCGAAAGCTCTCCTCGACATCATTGGATAAATGCAGATCCATCCCTGCTTCGTAATACTTTAAGCGGCTCCTGCCACGCAAAATGCGTTGCACCATCACCTCAACGGGAGCAGAAAAGTAGAAGATAAGATCGGGGAGAAGCGCAAAGTCGTAGAGGTTGCGTACCCATTCGGCTGTGCACCCCCGTGCCACATCACGGGCGAAAGCCGTATAGATATACCGATCGGCCAAGACAATGTAGCCAGCCCGCAACCGGGGGTAGATCTCCCGTTCGTAGCGGTCGGCAAAATCGCTGGCATGGATCAAGCTAAAGGTGGTCGGTGTCAGCAGGTTATTCTTTTTAGCACGCTTGGTCGCTTTCTTGACCATTGGGGAAGAGTTCCATTCGGTCCAAAAGACATAATAGCCCTGTGCCTGCAACCAACGGTAGAGCAGATAAGCCTGCGTGCTTTTCCCGGAGCCGTCGCAGCCTTCGACGACGATCAGCCTGCCCTTGCGGATGTTCGACTCATCTTCCATTTCCATCGGATCCTCCAAACCCATACCAGGCATTCAAGAAAGCTGGATCGCGTCCGTCCAATCGACCATCCGCGAGCTGCCGCGGCCAGGGGAAGCGAATCAAGCACTGTACAAGGGACTGATTGCCAGCAAGCCAAGGATACCCTTTCAGTTGCGCCCGTGTCACCCAAGCGAGGCTTTCCGTTGCCAACGGTTGTGGAATGCCCCGGGATTGCCGCGTCCAGAAGAAAAGCAACAGACGCTCTCCATCCGCATCGGCAAAACACTCTACACGACACAGTCCTTGCGGCTCGGCCTCGACGCCGAGCTCCTCGTCCAGCTCACGGATCAACGCCTGCCGAGGGGTCTCCCCCCGCTTCCACTTTACCTCCCGGAAATTCCCAAAAGCCTCCGCCAATCGCATCTGCGGGCCGTCGGGCCACCAGAAGGCACTCTCCTTGGAGGATCAAGCCAATGCTGACTACAAACAACAGGAGGCCCCCACGCTTCTTCAAACGTCCCTGAAAACGACAAACCGGCCTTCCGGCCGGCCTGCCCCTCTATTCTGCGTCTTCTTCGATGATAATCGCATGGGCCGGGCAATACTGCGCAGCTTTGCGAATCACATCTTCTGGATCCCCGTGCGGATTTTTCACATAGGATTTTCCTTCGTCGTTTAAATCGAAGGTCCGCTTGGCACGCATGACGCATTGGGTTGATGAGACGCACTTGTCCTGGTTGACATGAACCTTCATGTCACCCCTCCTTTTGCAAAATGCGACACCCACACCCTCTTTAAGCTTATCAGTTTCCCGCGTGCTTCTCTACTGTTGCTGTCGCATCAACACTTCGAATGACCACAGACCAGACAGGTTTGGCAGCCCTCCGCCTTTACAAAAGCGTAGGCACCACAGTTGGGACAGAGATCGACCATTTCATGCTCATCGGGCTTTACGTTCGACGGAAATCCCCCAGGTCCAGCCGCATTGTCGGCTCCTTCATCCCATCCACTGCCATCCCGTCCATCGCTGCGACGGGCAAGCAGCTCATCCAAGTCGATCTGACCATCGGCTCTCTCCTGTAGATAGGTCTCCAATCCCTTGGCCACTGCCGACGCCAGTGAAGTGATCCGCTGGGCGCCATAACCATACGAACCCGCTCCACCGATGTTGCGCAGCTTGTCGATCACCAACTCCAGGCGCTGTTTGCGGGGGACAGGACTGTCAAGGCGCAAGAGCAACGAGATGCTCATCCCCAAAGCGACTGCGTCCGCCATCAGATCTGAACCGGCGGCACCGACAGAGACGATCACTTCAAACGGATCACCGGCGGGCCACTCATGGACATCGAGTGTCATATTGCCAAAGTGGGTCGGTACCACATAGGAACGGCCGACCATACGCTGCGGGCGCGGTGCAATGGGGCGCCCCATCCGAAGGAGTGGCCCCTGATCTGTCTTTGGTTTCTCCTCAGAGACCTGTGGACCAGACGCCTGCGGCTTTTCCACTTCGGAGAGGACGCCTGCCACCGAACCATCGCGAAAATAGGTAATGCCTTTACATCCCAGGTCATAGGCCAACTCATAGACACGCAAGGTATCTTCGACAGTCGCTTCATGCGGGGCATTGACGGTCTTAGAGATCGAGGAGTCGACATATCGCTGGATCGCCGCTTGTACCCGCGTATGCTCTTCCGGCGTCAGTTGATCCGCCGACGTGAAAAAGTCCGGCAAGGGCTGATCCGGATATGTCTCCATCCACTGTTGTGCCAAGGCGTGATAGACGATATGCTCCCCCGTCCGATCGTGGCGCTTGTAGACGAAGCGGAAGACCGGTTCAATCCCAGAGCTCGCCCCTGCCACAATCGACGTCGTGCCCGTCGGTGCCTGGGTGAGCAACGTGGCATTGCGTATGCCCACGCGGGCAATGCGCTCCCGTATCTCTTGCGGCAACGTCTGGGCAAACCCAGATTGGAGGTATTTTTCGGCTTCAAATTTTGGGAAAGCGCCCTTCTCTTCTGCCAGCTCGATCGATGCCTCGTACGACCAGTCTCGCATGCGCCGATAAATCTCGTCGATCAGTTCAAGACTCTCGGGACTGCCATAGCGTTTTTCCAGCAGAATGAGCGTATCCGCCAGCCCCATCGTGCCCAAACCGACCCGCCGGGCCTCTCGTTGACTGCGCTCGTTTTCGGGGAAAAAGTATACGGTCGCATCAATTACGTCGTCTAAAAAGCGTGTAGCCACCTTGGTGACACGCTCCAGGCGTTTCCAGTCCATCGTCTGATGTTCTACGTCGACAAAGCGCGCCAAATTGACAGCACCCAGGTTGCAGACTCCCCAGGCAGGCAGTCCCTGTTCACCACAGGGATTGACAGAGATGATCTTCTGGAAATACCAGGTGTTGCTCATTTTATTGTAGCGTTCCAAAAAGACCACACCCGGTTCTCCAGAAGCATGGGCCGCTTCGGCGAGCTTGTGCCACAATGTCCGGGCACGGACGGTTTGATAAACTTCTACGCGGCCACCGATCGCTTGCCACTCCTGTAGATCTCCGTGCCAGTACTCGGCATAACGGGGGTCTTGCGTATCGGGAAAGACCAGATCCCAATCGGCATCTTCCTTGACCGCGCGCATAAAGTCATCCGAGACGCAGACAGAGAGGTTCGCATGGTCGATCTGACCGGGGTGGTCCCGCTTGTACGTCATAAAAGTGAGCACATCGGGATGCCAGTCGTGCAACATCAGCATCAGCGCTCCCTGGCGCGAGCCACCCTGCTCGACAGCACCGGTCGCTGTAGAAAAGACCGTTCCCCACACCACCGGCCCCGAGCTGGTCCCGTTGACACCGCGCACGTGGGCCCCAGCGGGCCGCAGGCTGGAGAGGTTGATGCCGACCCCGCCGCCTCGGCTCATGATCTCCACCATGGTGGCGACGCTGTCCAAAATCCCCCGGCGGGAATCCTCTGGCGAAGGGATCACGTAGCAGTTGTAGAATGTGACCGCGTCCCCCGTGCCGGCGCCGGCCAGAATCCGCCCGCCCGGGACAAACTGGAAATCGTCCAACACTTCACGAAACCGCCTCGCCCACTCTTGCTGCTGTTCTTCAGGCTCTACTTGCGCAATCGCATTGGCGACACGGTCCCACATCTGAGCAACGTCTTCTTCGTCGATACCCACCACATGGCTCTTCGGCAATTGTATTTCCTGACCGTCGTCGAGGCGTACGGTCACCCTATCGGCATCCATCACAAGCGCACTGCCCAGTTTGCCATAGAAAGGGCTTGTCCGATTGCTCACAAAGATCCGGTCTCCCACCCGGTACGCTGCGTGCTTAAGGGCATAGCGATCGAGAAAGACCAACTGCTGTTGGGGCGTAAACGTGCGCACTGCATCCAATTGTGCCCAAAGCCCAGCCGATGATCGCCGCTGCTCTGGCGTATGTATCATGTGTACTTGCCCCCTTCATCCCTTGAAGCCCTGCATCTAGTGGTTTATGGCCATATTCTGCCCATATTTAGTGATTATACGGAGCCCTTTTCCGTAGGGCAATTGCCCCGTCCCCTGCTCCGGGACTATCATCGCCCCTTTTTCCTACCCACACGCCCGCACAGCACCCATATCCAACGATCAGAAAAACCTCAAAAAGCTCCCGCGCCCGAATCAAACACGGAAGCTTTATGGATGGGGCCAAAAAGTGTAGAGGAGATCCTTTAGACAAGGCGATCAATTAAGAGGGCACGTCGGTGTGGGTGTGTTCCAGGATCGTATCGATGCGCTCGAAGGTATAGCCCTGGGCACGGATATCGCGGATCATCTGATCCAACACCTGGACATCGTCGGGTGAGACGGCATGCAACAGGATCACCGCACCGGGGTGAACCCCCGAGACAATTTTGTCATGGGCCTCTTGTGGACCACCCGGAAGCGGTTTCCAATCGGCGATCGCCTCGGTCCAAAAAACCGTGCGATAACCGAGCTTTTTGGCCTGGGCAAGCACGTGCTCATTGTACGTGCCTTCCGGCGGCCGCATGAAACGCATTTTCTGGCCGGTAAGCTGCTCTACCTTGTCGGAGACACTCTGTAGCTCCTGCGCCAATTTTTCGTCCGAAACCTTGGTCAGGTTGGGATGATGTTCGGTGTGATTGCCGACCAAGTGTCCCTCTTGGACCATGCGTTTGACCAATTCGGGATGTGAATCGACATAATGGCCGGTCACAAAGAAAATCGCGGGAACATGATTGCGCTTTAAGGCATCGAGTACCTTAGGCGTATAGCCATTTTCGTAGCCATTGTCGAAGGTCAGGTAGACCTTCTTTTGGTCTGTCGGTCCGATCCAGATGCCCTCATACTTTTCCACCAGCCGGGCACCTGCCTGATCGACCCGAGGCGTGGTATGATCCGTGTTGCGGACAAACCACCAACTGCGCTCGGTCAAATCCTCTGAAACCGTTTTCTGCTGCCCCACGGAGGGGGACACAACAGCAGGGTGGGAGGTCTGTGCAGCACCGCGCTGCGCCGATGCGCACCCGCCAATGGCAAGCAATGCCGCCAGCGCTCCAGCGACACCGACCCGCGGATCGATCTTCCTCATGGTACGCTCTCCCCTTCTATAGACGTCTCTTTGGGAAAGGGTGCACCAACCGGGAAGAGATCTTGCGTCCAAAAGAGAGAGCGCGACAAACATACGCCGTCAGCGAAGGAAAAAGCAATTGACTGCGACGGCAGAGGGAAAAACAGGTACACCTCTTCACAGGGCATTGAAGGGAGAAAGGCCTACGACAGCAGCCGACCATTCGAGGGAGCTAGCAACAGTTTTGTTGGCTTGGTACGCAGAAAACCGACGAAAGCTCCCTTGGCGCGAGCATCCCACCCCCTATTGGGTCTTTGTTTCCGAGATGATGCTGCAGCAAACCCGCGTTGATACAGTAATCCCGTATTTTCTGCGGTTTGTCTCTCGATTCTCGACGCCAGCCGACCTTGCGTCTGCACCGGAAGAAGAGGTGCTCAAAGCCTGGGAAGGGTTAGGGTACTACCGTCGGGCCAAAAACCTCAAGCGCGCCATGGAACAGGTCGAACAACGCCACAACGGCGAAATACCGACCTCCTATGAGGCTTTGATCGCCTTGCCGGGCGTAGGCCCTTATATGGCCGGGGCGATCCTATCGATCGCGTTCAACCTTCGTTATCCCGCCATCGATGGCAACGTACAACGCGTCTTTGCCCGACTCTTTGCCTTACCGCAGCCCAGCGGCTCTCCTGCACTCCAGAAAAGCGTGCATCAGCTGGTCGAAGCGGTACTGCCTTCAAAAGCGCCTGGCGCCTTCAACCAGGCCCTGATGGACTTGGGAGCCACCCTCTGTCTACCGCGCGATCCCGTCTGTTCCGTCTGCCCTCTGCGAGAAACTTGTGCCGCGTTTCAAGAAGGTCAGCCTACCGCTTACCCGACAACAACGCCGCGACCGCATCTCCCCGAAGTGCCACGTATTGCCCTCTTGTTGCGCTGCGCAGGCGAAATTGCTGTCGAGCAGCGACCTACCGCAGGACTTTTGGGAGGATTGTGGCAGTTGCCCAGCCGCGATCTGCAACCGTCACAGCCTCCCGATAAAGCCGTGGCTGCCTGGCTATTGGAAAACGAGATCGCCTCACCTAAGCCTCCTCGTTATCTCGGTCGGATACGTCACACCTTTACCCACCTGCGCTGGGTGATGGAAGTGTTTGAGGTCTGCCCAACCAGCTTCGTACAGGGGCAGGGCCTGCACTGGGTTTCCCCAGACGAATTGAGGCAACTGACACTCCCCAAGGCCTATCACAAAGCCCTGGCTCTCGCTGGCTTGAAACTGTAAAAGAGGCTGGAAAAAGATTTTCCAGCCTCTTTGTTCCTTGCCAGGTATGCACATGCCGATTCGTGGGATGCCCGTTGCATCGTATGTCGCATCTTTGGTTTTGGCACCGGCAGGCTCGCCCAAAAACAGGTTGTGAAACGGGATCTCTGGAATTGTTCACGCCACCAGCTGGCGTACCATCTCGCGTGCATGGTGTAAAACAGGCAATCCATGGGAGACCAGCAGCACATCGAAATCATAGTGCAACAGCCGGTTGCGCACCGATGCTTTCACCGCTTCGATATCGGAAGCAAAACGGGCATCGATCAGGTGAACTTGCGCCTGTGCATCGGTATGGAAGAGATCACCTACAAAGAGAAGGCCACCCTGTTCTGGGAGAAAGAAAAGCACTTCTCCCGCCGCTGCACCGTCGACGGGGATGGGAATCAATTCTCCCGGGAGGAGTGTGCCAGTACGAATGGGAAAATCAGGGGGTTCGGCATGTGGCAAGATCGCTGCCTCAGAAGCGTAGACCGGGATTTTGAAATGTTCGCGAAAACGTTGGACATCCCTTTCGTGATGGGGCGTCGTCAGCAGGATGGCAGTGGGTCGTTTTTCTTTCTCCAAAACTGGGAGCACTTCCTCATCCCAAGCAGGATCGATGAGTACACGCTCTCCGCGGTTTTCGACAAGCCAGCAACCCATCGGAATCCCCTGCTCATCGACGACAATCCATTTGTGCACATTAGGAAAAATGTGAATGAGCACGGTTTCACTCTCCTCAAAACGGTTCACCACTGGGAGAAGCATTACGCGTTTCCCCTGTCTTCCTAGACACAATGCGTTCGTATTATAGTACATAGAAGCGTAGGAAAACGCACGCAGAGGAGGCGTCCGTTATGGGAGAGCATCTCGATACGCAGCAATTGTGGGAACTTTATGCCGACAAGGTCTACATGGAGGGCCTTTCACTTGAAACATTCGTTGATCAGTTGTTGACACAACAATATGGTACAATTGAGAAAAGCCAAATGGATGCCCTGCTCGATGACGTCGAAAAAGACATCCGAGCAAACATCGAGCTGAAACTCGATGAACGTCCCGAATGGGCGGGCGATGCGGAAGAGCGCAGTGACGAAGTTACCCACCGCTTTGAAGCGTTGCGCCAAAAAGTAAGCCGTTACTTTGAGGAGAACACTTAGTTAGACACTAACGCGTTGGCCGCTTGCCCTGCCGCCACTGGTTTTTGCCACCGCGGAAAAGGGCGCGTTGGATCAACCACAGAAGCAAAAACAGGCTGCCCAATGTCCAGACGCTACCTGCAATCCAGCCCAGTGCAGAGAGATGGAAAAGGCTACCGCTCACCGCAGCTACAATCGCCACCAACAGTGGCACAACGACTACGAGTGCAGCGATCAACAGCGCCTCAGACGGGATCATCGACAACAGCGATGGCCTGTTGATACGGCGCCTTATTTTGCCCTTGCGCGCCTGTTTGCTGTGAACCGAGTGTCGTGCCTTACGCAAGTCAATGATCTGGGCCATGGCATCCCCTTCCTCAAGCAGCAGCCAAGGATGCAAGCACGACTTGTCGCGACATCCAAGCCATCGAGAAAAACCGCCTATAGGTTGATGGAGATTAGAAGAAGGTTCTTTTATTCTAGCCTGTTCGTCGCTCCAATACAAGAACCTTCTTAAGCAGTAAAGCAGAACCTAGGCGGTCAGGACTAGGCAACGATAATACCAATGGCAAGGGTAAAAGCAGCCAGAATCAGTGCGGCAAAGGTCCAATTGCTCCATCCCGGCCGTCTGGTGACCACAGCGAGGACGCCAAAGACAATCGCGGCCAGTGTAAACAACGCGACGAAAATCATAAAAAGCAAATACCGGTTCATGCGCGCCCCTCAGGCAGCCTTCAAATTCCCGCTTGTCCTGCGATCTGAGCAACGGTAAAGCTGGAGACAAGGGGTGTCTGCCTCTTGTAACGTTAGCCGATTCTCAATGTGGCCCGCAACTACCTGTCTTCGTGCCAAGAAGGGTATTTCGGTGTTTCACGAATAGGCGGGCGTCGTGCGACTCTCCGAGCGTCCGCGCTCTGGGCGCAAGGAAAGGGTCAAAAACGCGTCGATTTCCCGGGCAATGGTTTCAACAGCATGGGTAAAGTCGTTTTGATTCCCATCAAAGGAGACATCATATCCCCCAACAAAAAGCAACTCATCTTCGACCATCTGATGCGCTTCTTCGTCCCACGTTGAAAGCACATTCATTTCAATCGCATCGGACAGCTCTGTCGCCGCCTGATAGATCGATGCCCACCTCGGCGATTCTGCTCCTGGCGGAAGCGGCAGATGGACTTCAAAAGCAACGTCCATTTGCGCATCCCCCAATGGGGTGACAGTCACTTGGGCGTAGCGCTCGTCTTCTTCGTCCCGCTGTAGGGCGAAGGTCGTGCTGCGCTGAAGATCGACCGCACCAAGTTGTTGCTCCGTCTCGACAAGGACATGCGTGACCGGCGAAAGACCATCACACGCTTCGATCAGCTCTTTTGTGAAACGCTCATACGTCGTCGTCAATTGCAGCTCCCCCTCCTTGTCCCGCTTCCTACTCCTTTTCCCTGTCCCCTTGCTACGGCTCCCTTTGGCAAGTCCACCTGCGCCGGTGGACGTCGCTGCCGCGCTTCGCTATCATGGTCCTTCGAAAGGAGGCATCGATCGATGGCGACTTATCCCGCTGAAGGCACCCCTGCACCAGACTTCTCGCTCCCCGGACAGGATGGAAACACGCATAGCTTGCACGAATGGCAGGGAAAGTATGTCGTTCTCTACTTCTATCCAAAGGACATGACACCAGGCTGTACGCGAGAAGCCTGCGGGTTTCGGGATGCTCTGGCTGCGCTGCAACCGTTGAATGCCGTGGTTGTAGGAATTAGCCGAGATAGCATCGCTTCCCACGAGAAGTTCGCGGCAAAGTACGAGCTGCCCTTCTTGCTGCTCTCGGATCCCGATCATCAGGTGGCCGAGGCATACGGGGTCTGGCAGGAAAAGAAAAATTATGGAAAGACGAGCATGGGAGTGGTACGGACCACGTTTATTCTCGACCCCCAGGGGAGGATTGCCAAGATCTTTCCCAAGGTCAAAGTCGACGGTCACGTGGAGAAAGTGATCGAGGCGTTGCAACAGCTGCAGGCCACTTCTACCCCGTCTTCTTCCGGGTAAGTGGAAGAAATGACCAGCTTGGCCAAACCATCGGGTGGTGTCGCCCTTCTGATCGATCCTGAGCCAGATGCAGTACCTGTTTGGCAACGTCATAAGCAGCATGGGGTCGACCAAGACGAGCAGCGTTTTGTGCAAGGTGTTGCAAGCGGCCTGGGGCCTGAGTCAGCTCCATGAAGCGCACAGCAGCTTCTTGCGGGGTAGATGCCGCAAGAGCCGCCCCCTGTTGGATGAGAAAGTCAAGGTTGCGCGTCTCCTGCCCAGGAATTGGGTCAAAGCAGATCAGCGGACGGCCCAATGCCAGCGCCTCTGAACTGGTCAATCCCCCCGGTTTGGTGAGAACAGCATCGGCAGCAGACATCAGCAAGGGCACCTGATCGGTATAGCCATACGCGCGCAGATTCTCGTAACGCTCTGCCAATGTCTTCAACCGCTGGAACAACGCAGGATTTTTCCCGGCGACAGCGATCACTTGATAACGACCGGAGGCAAGCATCGTCTCTGTCGCCACGTCAACCCGTCCCATTCCGGCCCGACCAGAAATGATCAGCGCCGTCGGACGGTCATCGAGCCCCAGTCTGCGCCTTGCCTCTTGCTGGGAGGGAGTCTCTGACAAGGTAGGATGCACAGGAATACCCGTCACGAGGATTTGTTGCGCATCTACGTGAAATCGTGTCTGTATCTGCTCTTTTAGCCAAGGCGTTGCGACACAGTAGCGGTCGACCGACTCATCGATCCAATATCCATGCACACCGAAGTCCGTAATGACACAGACCAGTGGATAATGAATACCATGGTGCTTAAGGGTTGCGATCGCCTGCAACGGCAAGGCATGGGTGCAGACGACAACGTCGGGATCAAAATGCAACAGGATCTCACGTAACTTTGGAACGTAAAAGTGGCCGACCATCGAACGAGTTGGTGGTGCCACATGTTTCTCCTGTTCGTAGAAGAAGCCCCAAAGCTGTGGAACTGCCGCCACCATGCCGCGATAAACGCCGCTGAGCGCTTGGGTGAAAGGAGTCACCTCAGCTTTGCGGCTCGTATATTGGACATGGCAGATCACCGTCGGGTCGAGCTTCGTCAAAGCTTCCGCCACTGCATCCGCAGCACGCCAATGGCCCCCACCGATCAATCCCTCTGCAAGCACCAAGACCCGCATCTACATCCTCCTGACAATCAGCTTAACGCAATGGGTGTGAAATGTCTGCAGTTGGCTTCAAAACTGTAGGGCGTTTTGTAGTGCACGGCACATCGCCTCCATTTCATGCTCCTCCCAGCGCACGGCTCCTGCCCATCCGATGGCGAAGAGACGCTGTTGGAGATCGGCAAAGACCGGATACCGGATAGCTGGGGATAAAGAACCATCGCTTGGGCGACCAAGGCCAAAAGCTTGCGGGAAACGGTCTGCATCGATCCCTTGCTGTTGCAGCTGGCGAACGACGCTTTGTACAGACACCCCTTTGGGAAGCTGGACAGGAACTACCGCCCAATCCGGGCGCAGCCCTTCTGGAAGCTCTAACGTATGAAGGCCGGGTAAGGTGGACACAGCCGTACGCAGCACCTCCACAGCGGCAAGGCGCGTCGCCTCGAAAGCATCGTAGTACACCAACATCGCCACACCCAAAGCTGCTGTCAGGGGGCTGATGCGGTGTTGCATAGCGATCCGCTGCGGAAAATGTTTTTGTACCGCTCCGCCGTCCCATTCAGCGAGCCATCGCGCTGGGTGCTGGCCAAAGCGCAAGGCCCGTTCATAATGATGGCGGTATCGACACAACAGCGCGCCACCTTCCCCCAATCCAAAGGATTTTGCCCCTTGGAAGCTTAGCACGAGCATGTCGGCGTCAGCTCCAGGAGGCTGGCCCTTTTCCTGGGCAGAAAAAGCCTGCGCAGCATCCTCAATGACGACTACGCCATTTTCCCGCAGCGGCGCCAAAGCAGCCGTGCATGCGGGTATGCCGATTTGATCGACCACCAGCACAGCACGGGTAGCTGGGTGAACCGCTTCTTGGGCCTTTTGCGGATCGATGCCGAGTCGCTGTGGTTCAATGTCGACAAAGCATAACCGAGCAGAAAGAAGGGAGATCGCCCGGATCAGATAAGGCGGGAGGTTTGGGGGAAGCAGCAGCTCGCCACCACTGACTTGTGCTGCCCACAACGCATCCTGTAAGGCCGCCGTTCCCGAGGAAGTTGCAAGGACGAACGGAAAACCAAAACGGGCTGATAACGCTGCTTCGAACTCCGCGATCACCCCCTCACCTTCCAACAGCGAGAGCGTCTCTTTTTGCAAAAGCTCCCCTGCCCGCTGCCACGCCTGTCGACCAAAAGCGTTCCAGAGCGTTTCAGACATCGCAGGCCTCCTTTATTGCATTGTACGCCTCGCAGAGAAGTGACCGTCCACTTCAGACGTGTTGGCGGTTGATCTGGTAGAATAAAAGAACAGGAGGAAGAACATGCCCCATTCGCACGGCTATCAATCCTATGTAAAAGCGATCTACATTCTTGGAACTGAAGGAGAAGGCCAGCCAGCTACTGCCGCTCGTCTGGCCGAATTTCTGAACGTCGCTGCACCGACGGTCTCGCAATCGCTGCGCCGGCTGCAGCGTAAAGGATATGTTACACTGGATGACCATCGGATTACATTGACACCCGCTGGCTACCGTTTGGCAGAATCGCTGGTCCGCCGTCATCGCATCGTCGAACGGTGGCTGCAGGACGGCCTCGGCCTCGATTGGGCTACCGCAGATGAAGAGGCAGAGCGTCTGGAACAGGCCGTTTCTCCGGTGGTAGAGCAAGCATTGGATCGATTGCTCCACCATCCCAAAACCTGTCCCCACGGCAATCCGATTCCTGGAAATGGCGCACAGCTCGCCGACAATGGCCAACCTTTGGATAAAATTGAGCCGGGTCAAACCGTCGTAGTCGAGCGCATCCTGGAAACAGCCGAAGAGATCCGCGATCTCCTCGAATTTCTCGGTGCCCGCGGCCTTTATCCTGGTGCGATCGTCCAGGTATTGGAGAGTTCTCCCTATGCCGGCTCGATGATGGTACGCTGTGGGGAACGTACCTTCACCTTGGCACCGGAGGTTGCCAGCAACGTGTGGGTCTATCCGGTCGCGCAGAGCGATGAATCGTGTACAGCGCCCAACGTTGCTCCTGGGTGATGGTTAAAATCGCGAGTCTTAAGACAGGAGAGAACAAACAGTGCTTCTTGGAACGGCGCGACTTTTACTGGGTCCGGTGTTGGCAACACTCTGGCGGGTTCACCTGATCCATGCCGATCGTATTCCGGATGAATCCCTTGTAGTCGCCTGCAATCACATCAGCTGGCGGGATCCACCTTTGCTGGAGGCGGTCTATCCACGCCCCATTTTCTTCATGGCAAAGAAGGAGCTCTTTGAAAAACGAGCGAACACCTGGCTGCTCCATCAGCTGGGTGCCTTTCCGGTCGATCGCAGCCGTGCAGATCTGAAAGCGATTAAACAGGCATTGCGTTTACTCAAGGAAGGTCAGTGCATCGGTATCTTTTTCGAAGGGACACGCAACAAGGGGCCGGATCTGCTCGAGGCAAAACGCGGCGTCGCGATGCTGGCCATTCAGAGCCATCGCCGGATTCTGCCGATTGCAGCTGCAACTTCCAGCAGCGGTCAACTTGCCAAGCAGACCTTTATCGTGGGCAACGCCTTTGATCCAAACGAACTGTATACCGACAGCCGAGAGGCTTGGTACGATCGGGTTGCCACACGTGTTCAATCCGATGTGCGTGATCTCTTGCGCAGCGAAAGCCCTGCTCCCCGTATCGATCATCGCCGTTGCCCTCGACTGGAAAGTGAGAAGAGACCTTAGCGGCCGCTAAGGTCTCTTCTTTAGGGAGTTCACCCCAAATCGTCATGCTCACGCATGCTGTGAGAGCAGACTCACCTCTTGCTGGCAGCGAGAGAGAAAAACTTCCTGCAGCTGCCGGGTAATCGGTCCAGCCGTCCCATTGCCAACGACGACACCGTCCAACTGGGTGACTGGGCAGATCTCGTGGGTCGTATTGGTAATAAAGATCTCGTCGGCAGCACGGAGTTCTTCTACGGTAAAGGGACGTTGGTCAACCTGCAACCCCAGGGAAGCGGCGCATTCTAGAGTCACTTCTTTGGTAATGCCCGGAAGGATAAAGGGCCCATCTGGATGGGTGCGCAAGACACCCGATTGGACGATGAAAACGTTGCTCGACGCCCCTTCTGTCACAATGCGAAAATCGCGGGCCAAGATCGCTTCTTCTGCCCCTTGCTCAATAGCCGCTTGCCGCGCGAGAATGTTGGGCAAAAGGTCGGTAGCTTTGATATCACAATGTAACCAACGTTCGTCAGCCAGCACAATGGCAGCGATCCCGCTCCAGCGTTGCTCTTGGGTAAGCGCTGGCAGCGGAGAGAGGGTTGCGATCAAACGGGGCGAAACGGCAGGGATGGGGAAGGGATGATTGCGCGGTGCGGTCCCCCGGGTGACTTGAAAATAGAGCGCACCATCGATCTCCCCACTTTTTTGAATAAGTGCATCGGCAACTTGCTTGGCCGTTTCTATCAAGTTAGGAAAATCAATGCGGATTTTTGCAGCACTGCGTTGCAGACGCGCCAAATGGCGATCGAAGGTAAAAGGAACACCCTGATAGAGGCGAATCACCTCATAAACACCATCACCGAATTGTAGACCGCGATCTTCGACGTTGACTTTTGCATCTTCAATCGGTAGGACCGTTCCATCCACATAAGCCCATCTCTGCACGTTTTTTACCTCCGCTCTCGCAATGTACCCCTGTTTCTCAACCCCACTAGCGGAGAATACGAAAAGTCTGTTCTTCGATTGGTTCGATGGCAAAAGCATGTACATCCATCACTTTTGCCAACGCAGGCCCTACTTTGAGCCACTCTAAAAATGCCTCAAGCTTTTCCGGTGGCCCCTCGACTTCCATTTCGACCTGATCGAAACGTTCTGCATTCCGTACCCATCCGACCAAGCCGAGCGCAGCAGCTTGGCTCTGCGCCGCATTGCGAAATCCGACGCCTTGAACGCGACCTGTGACGAGAATGTGCAGACGTTCCATACACGATATTCTGCCACCCTGTCGATTGCAGAGCAACACTTCGGCGCAATGCCGAGACACAGTGTCGAAACCTTTATTGTCCTTCGGCTACACAAAATCCGTTCATAAAATTGTCCGAAAATGTATCAGCAATTTGGTCCGGCGTCAGCGGCCCCTTTAGATGGTACCATTCCGGAATGCGCAGCACCGCTCCGACAATCTGAAACGTCGCCAGACGCACCTGGAGGGACGCTCGGAATATTCCCTCCTGAATGCCGTCTTCGATCAGACGTCCAAGGGCCATCTCGAACGCCTTGCGCTGTTGTCGAACTTCTTCCCAACGTTCGCCCTGCAAATAACGTTGGTTTTCTACCAGAATGCGTCCTTCTGCCTGCCTTGCGGTCAATTCGTTGACATAGGCCCTCATGAAGTCGCGAAAGCGCTCGTCGACCGGTGTCTCCTTATCCTCCGCAATGCGGTTGGCCCACTCCAGCATGCTCGTCAATGCACGGACATGAATCTCGTAGAGGATATCTTCCTTTGTTTTAAAATAATAGTAGAAAGTTCCTTTGCTCACTTTGGCGGCTGCTACGATCTGATCGATGGAAACCACCGCATACCCTTGTTCGCCAAAGAGCGTCGTGGCCACGCGAATCAGCTGCTCTTTCGTATCTAAATAGGTGTGCTCACGCATCGCCTTTCCCCCGTTCCTCGTGGACTGTCCAACTGTTTACTTTTGTACGCACCCTAACATACTTCCTCCATCCGATCAAACGCAGCACACTCCCAGGGCAACTGTCACACCGAATCCTTCTTCCGCATAATGCTGCAGTGCGGAAGGGGTGAGAGCGGTGTGTGGAATTGCCGGCTGGGTCGATTTTAACCGCAACCTATCTGAAGAACGCACCACGATCCAAACGATGGGGGAAAAACTCGTCTGCCGAGGCCCTGACGAAGGCGGGCTTTGGCTTTCCACGCATGCCGGGCTGGCCCACCGGCGGCTCATCGTGGTCGACCCGCAGGTCGGCAAACAGCCCATGCAGCGCAACACATCTCAAGGTATCTATACGCTCACCTACAATGGGGAATTGTACAACACCGATTCATTGCGTGAGGAACTGCGCACACAAGGATGGTATTTTCAAGGTCATGGCGATACAGAGGTACTGCTCACGGCTTATATTGCCTGGGGGCCTTCCTGCGTATCGCGCTTGAATGGCATTTTTGCCTTCTGCATTTGGGATGACGTACACGAGAGACTTTTCTTAGCACGGGATCGTCTGGGCGTCAAACCCCTCTTTTTCACGGAACGTGACGGTGGGCTGCTCTTTGGCTCAGAGCTTAAGGCGCTCCTTGCCCATCCGCTGGTAAAAGCACGCCTCAACCGTCAGGGGCTGGCAGAGATTTTCGCCATGGGACCGGCACATACGCCAGGATGTGGCGTCTTTGAGGGCATCGAGGAGCTTCGTCCTGGGGAATGTGCCCTTTTTGATCGCAGTGGTTTCAAGCGATGGCGCTACTGGTCGCTGCAGAGTGAGCCTTTTGACGGTACTCCCCAAGACGCCATCCAGCAAGTCCGGTGGCTGATGCAGGATACAGTCGAGAGACAGTTGGTCGCCGATGTTCCCGTCTGCACCATGCTCTCTGGCGGATTGGATTCCAGCGTTGTCACCGCTTATGCAGCCGCAGCCTACCGCCGTCATCATTGGCCGACTTTGCGCACCTTTGCGATCGACTACAAAGACAACGAGCGTTATTTTCAGCCAAACGACTTTCAATCCACTCCAGACGCCCCGTATGCGCAGCAAGTGGCAGATTTCTTGGGAACCATCCACCGGCGCATCGAGATCGACACGCCAGAATTGGTCGCCGCGCTCTACGATGCCCTCGTCGCCCGCGATCTGCCCGGAATGACCGATGTTGACGCCTCGTTGTTGCTCTTCTCCCGGGCCATCAAACAGGAGGCGACTGTCGCTGTCTCTGGAGAGGCTGCCGACGAAGTCTTCGGCGGCTACCCCTGGTTTCGTCGACAAGAAGATATCGAAGCCCAGACATTTCCCTGGATGCGTAAAGGCGCGCAGCGCTTTCAGCTGCTCAACCCCGCGTTGCTCGAGGTCATCCGCCCCCAAGAGTACCAGCAAAGCCGCTATGAACAAGCGCTGGGGGAAGTCCCTCACCTGGAAGGCGAAAGCGGATTGGCAGCGCGTATGCGGGAAATCAGCTACCTGAGCATTTTCTGGTGGATGCCTGTACTACTCGATCGCATGGATCGGATGAGCATGGCTACTGGCCTGGAGGTCCGCGTTCCTTACTGCGATCATCGCCTGGTCCAATACGTCTTTAATCTGCCTTGGACCATCAAGACCTACGGAGGGCAATTGAAGGGCATTCTTCGCAAGGCTGTGGAAGATGAACTGCCACAAGAGGTGGTTGGGCGCAAGAAAAGCCCTTTTCCGAAAACCCATCATCCTGCCTTCGTACAGGCCTGCAAGCAGTTGATGGAAGAGGTGCTGTGCGACGCCAATGCCCCGCTTCGGCTCCTCCTCGATGAACGTGAAGTACGCCGCTTTCTGTCCCAAGATCTTTCGACAGCGGCGCTTCCCTGGTTTGGGCAACTGATGACGGAACCTCAGTGGCTGGCCTATTTGTGGCAAGTCAACGAGTGGATGAAGCGCTACCATGTCCAAATGGTGGTCTAGTTAAACAACTAGACGGTCGTCGGCGGTACGATCGGCATCAGCGCCTGGGCACAACGACACGACCGCTCTGCAAAGTCGGCCCGTTCAAAGGTGCGCAGAAAGCCCATCACCACCTCTCCCCGACGGGCTTTGGCCAATTGGTCCATGGACACCATGGAGAGAGCAGTGTCTGCAATGCCCGTACACCAGTTGGTGACAATGGCCACCGTCGCATAGCAGAGGCCCAACTCTTTTGCCAGGATAACTTCGGGAACGGTGGTCATTCCACACAGATCCCCTCCCCACTGGCGATAGGCCCGCACCTCGCTCGCCGTCTCAAAGCGGGGACCTTGTGTGCAGACAAGCGCGCCACCGTCGAACACTGGGACACCACTTGTCTGAAGATAGCGCTGGCGCATTTGCGCACAGTACGGATCGCTCATTTCCAAGTGGGCGACCCCGTCCGTTTCACGCTCGTAATAGGTCGATGGCCTTCCGTGCGTCAGATCGATGAAATCGTCGACCAGCACGGCCGACCCGGGCGGCATTGTCGGATTCATCGAGCCGACAGTCGCAGTCGCATAGACGAAGGTAACTCCCAACTGCTGCAGCGCCAACAGGTTGGCGCGAAAGTTGATCCGATGTGGCGGAAGCTCATGTCCATGGCCATGGCGTGAGAGAAACGCAATCTCTTCCCCCGCATGAGAGAGGAAATCGACCGTCACGGCGCCATAACGGGTGACCACCTGCTCGGTACGCTCCACTTCCGGCAAGTTCTCTACACCCGTTCCCCCGATAATGGCAAAGCGCATCTTTTTCGCTCCTTCTGCTGTATTTACGCAAAGACCGGGAAGCATCCCTGCATCCCGGTCCGCTTGCGCCATCTTATCATGGCCTACGTCGTTGGAGAACCCGCTTTGCCATTACGCCCGGTTAATGTGCTTGCCCTGGAATAAACTGAATTTGCGGGAAGGGCCGCGGTTGCGTAGATTCCCCTCCGAACAACTCGCTCGCCCGCTGTGCCAGCTCTTCTGGCGTGAAGGCTGCGTTGGGTTTGTTGATCGTACGGTGGATGGTCCACCCCTGCATCCACTGCACTTCATTGCCTCCCACAACGAAAACCTGCCCAGTCACTTCGTTGGCAGCATCACTGGCCAAGTAAGCGACCATCGGCGAATTGTTTTCCGGAGCCATAAAATCAAAATCGCCCGTTTTGGGGATCGTCCCGAAAGTTCCCTCCGTCAAGCGTGTGCGTGCACGGGGAGCGATCGCGTTGGCGCGGACACCATATTTGCCCAGCTCCCGTGCGGCCACGATGGCCATCGCCGCAATGCCAGCTTTGGCCGCAGCATAGTTGATTTGGCCGGCGTTGCCATACAGCCCTGCCTCGGAGCTGGTCATGACGACGCTGGCATTGACCGGTTGTCCTGTTGCCTTGTTACGCTCACGCCAATAGGCAGCGGCAAAATGCAGCGGCAAGAAGTGGCCGCGCAAATGCACGTTGATCACAGCGTCCCAATCTTCCAGCTCCATGTTGAAACTCATCTTGTCGCGCAAAATGCCAGCATTCAGGATGAGGATATCCAGTTTGCCATAGGTATCGATCGCCTGCTGAATCAGCCCTTTGGCACCTTCCACATCGGCAACGTTGGCGAAGTTGGGGACAGCTTCGCCGCCCATTTTTTTAATCTCTTCACAGGCTTGCGTTGCCGCCCGTGTATCCTCACCGGTACCATCCCATTCGCCGCCCAGATCGTTGATCACCAGTTTGGCGCCCTCTTGCGCGAAGAGCTTGGCATGCGCAAAACCAACTCCCCGTGCTGCTCCAGTAATGATCGCAACCTTCCCATTAAGCATTCCCATCGATTCAGCCTCCTCAATCTTTTTGGAATTCTTTAAAAGCTAGATAACCCCTTGCCCGCGCAACTGCTCCAATTGTGCAGCGTCGACCCCGATCTCGGCTAGGATTGCGTCGGTATCTGCTCCCAAACCCGGGGCAGGTCGCACGGGAGCTGGAGCCGTCGTTCCCTCCCCTGGCGCGTCCTGCACCACCACCGGAAAGCGCAATCCCGCTGCCTCTCCGTGTGGAGTGCTGTAGCGCACGACCATCTCTCGCGCGGCCACCTGGGGATTGTCGAAAAGCTCCTCCATCTCCAGCACAGGAAAGAGACAGCAATCTGCCCTTTGGCCCAGTTCACTCCACTCCGCTTGCGTCTTAGAGCGAAAGAGGCCGGTCAGTTCTGCATGAAATCCTGTTCCATCGGCGGGTGCAAACGCTTGGGATCGCCACTGCGGTTTGTCCACTGCTGCGCAGAACGCCGCCCAAAACTTCGGCTCGAGCGCTCCCAGCGAGACCCATTTGCCATCCTGGGTAGGATAGAAATTGTAGCAGCAAAACTGCCCCAAAAGCGCATGCTGCTGTGCGCGTACCGGCTTGCCTGTGGCCAAGTAGTCGGACAAAAGGGCGGTTTCCCATGTGATCGCGCCGTCGAGCATTGCCACATCGAGATAAGCGCCTTCACCGGTGCGCTGTTGGCGCAAGAGCGCCCCTAAAACGCCAATCACCGCTTCAACGGCACCATTGAGATCGGCGATCTGTGTCCCGGCTAAGACTGGCTCTCCCCCTTTTCCGCGGGAAAGCCCCATCATGCCCGCAATCGAGAGGTAATTGATGTCATGACCGGCCATCTGGGCGTATGGTCCATTTTGACCCCAGCCGGTTACCGAGGCATAGACGATCCGTGGATTGGCCTTATGGCAAGCTGCGTATCCTACTCCCAGTTCATCGGCAACCCCAGGACGATACGATTCCATGACGACGTCGGCCCGTCTGACCAGCTGCAAGAAGAGATCGGCCGCCCCAGGTTTTTTGAGGTCAAGCGTGATCGACTTTTTGTTGCGATTGATCGCTTCAAACATGGGCGATGGCGGTTTGTGAATATCGCCGCGGGCATAATCCCCTACGCCTGGCTGCTCGACCTTGATCACATCGGCTCCCATTTCGGCCAGCCAGTGGGTCGCGAAAGGGCCAGGCAGCAGGCGCGTCAGATCGAGGATACGCACCCCTTGCAGAAAAGCACTCATCATTCACCATCCCTGTGCTGCTGCGATGTAGTCCAAATGCGCCTCAGGAGATCCGATGTAGTTCTCCCATGCTTTGGCACGTTTGGCATAAAGATGGGGTTCGGCTTCCCAGGTGAAACCCATGCCACCGTGGTTTTGAATATTGGCATTGGCGACGCGTACAAATGCTTGAGCGGTAAAACTTTTGGCATCGGCAGCAGCAACATGGCGATCACTGCTCCCTTCTTCCAGCGCCCAGGCAGCGTAATAGGTGAGCGAACGTGCTGTCTCCAAGTTGACCTTCATGTCGACGATGCGGTGTTTGACGGCCTGAAAGCGTCCAATCGGCTGGCCAAACTGGACACGGGTCTTGGCATACTCCGCCGACTGTTCCACACAGGCATCCATGGCGCCAACAGAAAGTACCGACAAGCTGACCGCCAATGTGCGCAGTGCTTCCTCGGCTGCCGTCCACCCTTCATCCAGCGGCCCGATCAGTGCCTCTTCACCGACCTCTGTCTGCTCAAAAGAGACCGCAAACAGGGGGCGGGTCTGATCCATGGGACGTTGCAGACGCATCTGGACACCTGAGGCTTTCGGGTCGACGATAAAGAGGGAGAGTCCTTCGCCTGCGGGACCTGCGGTCGTACGTGCGAGGACAATCAACGCCGTGGCCAGATCGGCGTTGGGAACCAACACCTTTTGGCCGTTGAGCCGAAACCCCGCTGCCGTGCGCTCCGCAGTCACTGTCGCTTGCCCTGCAAAAGCGTCGCATGAAGATTCGTAGAACGCAAGGGTAACGATCTCTGAGCCATCAGCAATTCCTTGCAAGTATTGCTGCTTCTGTGCTTGGGTTCCCAAACGTGTCAGTAGCGGTACCGCAAATCCAACCGTTTCCGGTAGCGGACCCGGTGCCAACACCCGGCCTGCCTCTTCCAAAACAGGGACAAGGGAAAGAAATCCTTCTCCGGCACCTCCAAAAGCTTCCGCAATGGTGATCGCCGGATAGCCAAGTTCGGCCATCTGCTTCCAAAGTGCCTTGGTACTCGCCACGTCTCCCTCCATGGCCTTACGGGCCGGTCGGGTTCCCCTTTGGGCCGTAAAGAACTGGCGCGCATTCTGCTGCAACATGAGCTGGTCGTCACTGAGCGAAAAATCCATCGGTCTCCTCCGTTTCGCAGCTCAGTACTTGATATCCTTGGGCAAGCCCAACATGCGTTCGGCGATGATGTTCTTCTGAATCTCACTCGTGCCGCCCGCAATGGTCATAGCAAAGCTGGAAAGGTACTCCTCTTGCCACTTGCCCTCTTCTTCTGCATCTTGCCACAGCTCTCCCTGGGCGCCTTGCAGAGAGACCGCATAGCCATTGAGCTCTTTGAGCAGCTCTGAGCAATAGAGTTTGTCCATAGAACCCTCCGGGCCTGGACGCCCTGTCTTGATCTGGCGGGTGAGGTTGCGGTAGAAATTGAGCTTTGCCGCATGCACACGAGCGTGATAGCCGGCCAAGCGATTGCGGACCAATGGATCTTGAATCAGGGGGCGGCCATTGCGCTCATGACGTTTGCAATAGGCGAGCAAGCCGTCGTAGGCCTGCTGCAGTCGAAAGGCAACGTTGGCAACACTGACACGTTCAAAGCTGAGCAGCACAACAGCAGCGTACCAACCGTTGTTGACTTCTCCCAGTACTTCATCTTTCGGAACGATCGCATTGTTGAAGAAAGTCTCGTTGAAGTCCCGGTGATCGTTCATCTGGTGAATCGGCCGCGGTTCTACGCCAGGCTGGTGCATGTCGACCAACAAGCAGGTGAGCCCGTCATGCTTGTTCTGCGGATTCTCTTTGGTGCGGAGGAGCAGAAAGCAGCGATCGGCCAGATGCGCATAGCTGGTCCAGATCTTCTGCCCATTGACTACCCAGTGATCGCCTTCGAGGGTCGCCCGCGTGGTCAATGCTGCCAAATCCGATCCCGCATTCGGCTCGGAATAGCCTTGACACCAGACTTCTTCTGCATTGAGGATCTTCGGCACGTAGCGTTTCTTCTGCTCTTCCGTTCCCAGGGCAATGATCGTGGGACCGATCATCCCGATGCCGATGGCGTTTACCTGGGGAGGAGCATCGACACGGGCCATCTCCTCTTCATAAATAACCTGCTCAATCAGACTGGCACCTCGACCACCGTACTCTTTCGGCCAAGAAACGCCAGCCCAGTGACCGTCGGCCAACTTATGCTGCCAAGCGCGCAAGAAAGCCTCTTCTTCTTTGGGATCTTCCGGCAGCTTATGGTTGCCCTCCAACCAGCCTGGCGGCAGGTTCTCTTTCAGCCATGCGCGCAATTCAGCGCGAAATTCCTCTTCTTGGGGCGTGTACGAAAAATCCACTGCGCTTCCTCCTCATCTGCCCGCTTCGTTGGCGCAGATCGCTACACTTTCAGCAGATGGACGCAACAGACACTGCCAGCACCCACCATATGGGCAAGGCCAACCTTGGCCCCCTCCACCTGTCGGGGACCTGCTTCTCCACGCAATTGCAACGTGATCTCGTGGATCTGGGCCAGTCCTGTCGGACCACCGGGATGTCCCCGCGCGATCAGCCCACCGTCGGTATTGAACGGCAACCGACCGTGGATGGTCGTCGCCTCTTCGTCGATCAAACGTTCCCCTTCGCCCCGGGGTACAAAGCCAAGCAGTTCATAGTACTCCAACTCTTCAATTGCCCAGGCATCGTGCACCTCGACGATGTCCACATCTTCCGGACCGATGCCGGCCTGCTCATACGCCTCTTTGGCCGTATCGGCAGTCATCTGCGACGGACCAATGACCGGCCCCAAAAAGACATGGCCCGGCTGATACGTCTCTGACTGCAACGCTGAAGCAGCGACCGTGACCACCTTGCGACCTGGAGTGTACTTACCTGCCAGCTCCTTGCGGCCAATCACCGCCGCAGCGGCACCGCCTCCTACCGGTGCTCCCATCATCGCCGTAAACGGCTCTGCCACCATGTAGGAATGCAGCACCTCGTCGATCGAGATGGTGTGATCCGGCTGGCGGTGGGCATAGGGATTGAGTGCACCGTTGTTCCAGTTTTTCGCGGCAATCCAGGCAAGCTGCTGCGGAGTTGTCCCGTAATCGTACATACGCCGCTTTGCCCACATCGCGAAAAAGGCGGCAGGAAGTAAAGTACTCTCGACCGAATGCACCGAACCGATGACCGGCGGCATCTCCTCCATCTTGTCAAAGCCGATGCACAAGGCCGTCTTGTAATGCCCACCCGAGATGCCCAGATAGGCCTCTCGAAATGTGGTCGAACCTGTAGCCGAGGCATTCTCGATGTGCTGAACGGGTACCCCTGTCAGGCCAAGCTCTTTGGCAACCTTGGGCGCCCCCATCATCGAGCCACCGATAAAGCCCACATAGACGGCATCAATGTCTCGAAAACTCATGTTCGCATCTTTCAACGCCTCTTCTGCTGCAATGCGTGCCATCTCCTCTGCACGCACGTTCGGAAAGATGCCGAAACGGTGCATCCCTACGCCCAAAACGGCGACTTCATCGCTCATGAGGCCGCCCCCTCTTCATCGGGTACAAAGCAATAGCTCACGACAGTATCTTCACCCTTCTGCTCGATCGGTGTCGTTGCCAACCGCATCTGCATTCCAATCTCGATCTTTTGGGGATCGCCTTCGAGTATCCCCTGGATGCGGGTCCCTTCCGGCAGATCGACCTGCCCAACCAGATACGGTTTGTCGACCTGTGCCTTGCCCCAGCGCGGATTGGGCACATAGGTCCATGTATAGAGAACACCGCGTGTACTCAGCCGCACCTCTTCACATGGCGCGAGACATTCGGCTTTGGCGCAATGGTGACGCATGGGAAAGTAGTACTCACCACATGCCGTGCAACGGCCTCCTATCAACCGCGGCTGCTGCAGATCTGCAAGATCGATGATCCACGACTCGATGGGGATGCCTGCCATATCGATGCTCCTTTTTTCATACTCGGCACACATGCTGGGCTGGGTATGCTGCCGGCCGGGTCAAGGATGCGCCATAGCAATGCGCTGCGTCGCTAGGTGATCTCACCCACCTCCTCCGCGAGCAGGTCAGCGATCTCATCCTCACTCATGTGCAGGATGTCGCGCAGAATCTCTTCGGTGTGCTGGCCGATGGTGGGTGCTGCAAAACGAATCCCAACCGGCAAGTCGTCGATCTGAAACTCGACGCCGGTATACGGGATCACGCCTACCTCTTTGTGTTCTACCGGGGTAAAGTATTCGTTGAAACGGATCTGATCGTCTTCAAATAGCTCGGCAACATCCCATAGGGCGCCTGCCGGCACTTCAGGCTGCAACAGATAGGTAAGCTCTTTCGGGGTAAAATTCCGCGTCCACGCAGCCATCCATCTGTCAAGTTCGGCTTCGTTGGCCTTGCGCGCTGCCAATGTGGCAAACTGGGGCTGTTGAGCCCACTCCGGATAACCCATCTTTTGCTTCAGTGCCTCCCACTGCGCGTCGGTTTCGACAGCGATGGCACACCAGGTGTTCTCTTCTTTACAGGGATAGTTGTCGTGAGGCGCTGCCCAGGGAGACTTGTTGCCCTGGCGTGTGGCAATGCGTCCATTGGCAAAGTAATCGAGCAGCAACGGTCCCATAAAGTTGAGTGCGATTTCAAGTTGCGAGGCGTCGATGTACTGTCCTTCCCCTGTCTTTTCCCGATGGTCAAGCGCAGCAATCAGCGCACTGACTGTAAAACGGTGACAAATGAAATCGGTATAAGCACCGTAAGGAGGCATTGGCCCTGTATCGGGATAGCCAGTTAAATCGTAGAAACCACAGATAGGCGCCATCAAGTTGCCAAAGCCAGGATACTCTGCATGGGGACCCGTCTGTCCCTGCATACACGTAGAGATCATCACGATCGACGGGTTTATGGCGCGTAAATGTTCATAATCTAGCTGCAGCGAGCGCAGAACATGGGGGGTAAACGCATCGGTAACAACATCGGCCCAGCGAACCAATGCTGCAATCAGGTCACGGCTTTTCGGATTGCTTAAGTCGATACCGAGACCCAACTTGCTCGAATTGTAGTCGGCGTAAAACTGACTGCGGTTGACGCCGGGGATTTTATCTTTGAAGGGCGGCGCTACGCGCAGTACGTCGGGTCGCTTGGTCGATTCTACGTGAAGGACGGTGGCCCCGTTGTCAGCCAGGTACTTGCTCGTCAATGGCCCAACACCTACCCAGGCAAAGTCGAGCACTTTGAGCCCTTCAAAAATGCCTGAATTGTGCACACCCAACTCAGATCACCCCCGCTTGCGCCAATGAATGCAGTTGCTCGGTAGAAAGTCCCAATTCTTCTTGATAGATGGCCACATTGTCTTCTCCGATGCGCGGTGCACGCTTGGGGTTATCTACCAAAGGGGTGGCTGTCATCTTCACCCAAGGGCCAGGATAGCGGAGTTTTGTCCCTTCAGCTTCATGCTCCACCTCGCGCCAATAGTCGCGGGCTGCCAGCTGTACATCTTGCGCGATATCCTGCACGTTGTTGATCGGGGCGAGCAAGATGCGACGCTGTACAGCACCCTCGAACAGCTCTGCTTTGGTATGGGCTGCAAAGAATTGTTCCACCTCGTTGACAACGCGCTGGATGAAGACGTTACCTGCTTCACCCATCTGCAGCAATTCGATAAAATCCAGCTCTTTCCAATTGCGTGAGCCAATCGTCTCGACCGAAAAGCCTTCTTCGTGCATCCATTGCACCAAGGCATTGATGGAGCCGCCCAATGATCCACCGACCAACATGATCGTCGCATAACCATCCTTGCAGGGAATGGCAGCTGGAATGGGAATAGTTCCCAGCTTCATCCACGCACCTTCACGCTGCAGGACTTCATGCTGCATAGGCGGAAATCCGGTGGCATTCATCAGCGTGCGGATCACAGAGAGCTGGGCAGCAACCGTAACATGATGCCCACGGCCATGCTTTTGACGGTCCCAATGGGCGATCATCGAAGCAGCGCAAGCTTCAGCACCTGCATGGAGGTGATATTGTGGAAAAGAAATACGCAAGGGCTGCCGCTGAGGATCGCCAGCCAGAAACGATGCACCACCTAGCGCAGAGAGCACCAGATCCGGTCCTAGAAACGATTTGTAGGGACCATTGGCACCAAATGGCGTGATCGAGGTAAGGATCAGTCGGGGATTGAGCTCTTTGAGGCGTTCCCAGCCCAGTCCCAGTTTTTCTAGCGTACCGGCGGGGAAAGACTCGATCACCCAGTCGACTTTTGGCACGAGTTTCTTGAACAGCGCCTGGCCATCGGGAGAGCTGAGATTTAGGGTGATTGCCCGTTTCCCTCGATTGTAATACCAGAAAAAGAGACTCCTCTCAGGAGAAGGATCGTCGTGATAGAAGGGACCCCGTCGTCGCGTTGGATCTCCTTGAGGCGGCTCGACGCGAATGACTTCGACCCCCAAATCCGCCATCATCTTACCGCAGACATTCTCTTCATACTGGGTTAAATCCAACGCACGGTAGCCTGCCAGTGGCGGTAAGCGACCTTCAACCGCTCCCGAAGTGCCCACCTGTTCGCCCCCATTCTCCACTTGCTGACGCTTTTGTACTTGACGCACTGTTTGTTTCAATGCTAATATTTGCGAAAAGAGTTGTCAAGCTGCTTCAAACTTGACTTTTCTCCTCCTGAACCCTACGCTTGTTAAGCAGCATTTCTGAATACATTCACTCAACTACACTTTCGTAGCAAACGTTCGGGGAGGACAAGATGGGCAATCTGGATGGCAAAGTCGCAGTCGTTACCGGTGCAGCACGCGGCATCGGTCAAGCAGAAGCAGTACGCCTCGCTCAGCAGGGTGCCAAGGTCGCCGTCTTTGATATCAACGAGGCTGGTTGCCAAGAGACGGTCGCCAAAATTGCGGAAGTTGGTTCGCAAGGGATCGCTGTCGCCTGTAACGTAGCGGATGAACAGCAGGTGACTGCAGCTTTCGCAACGGTTGCCGACAAGTTCGGAAGCGTCGATATCCTCGTCAACAATGCCGGCATCATCCGGGATGAGCTGGTCTACAAGATGACGGTGCAAGAGTGGGATGCGGTCATCGACACGCACCTGAAGGGATCGTTTCTCTGTTCCCGAGAAGCACAGAAGTACATGGTTCCAAAAAACTGGGGACGAATCGTCAACACCTCGTCGACAGCTGCTTTGGGCAACCGAGGACAGGCCAATTACTCCTCTGCCAAGGCCGGTTTGCAAGGACTCACCAAGACCCTGGCCATTGAACTGGGCCGTTACGGAATTACCGTCAATGCGGTTGCTCCGGGTTTCATCCAGACAGAGATGACCCGATCGACGGCTGAACGCATCGGCGTTCCGTTCGAAAAATTCATCGAGGAAGCAGCCCAACGCATCCCGGTTCGACGTGTTGGACAACCCATCGATGTCGCCAATGTAGTCGCTTTTCTCTGCTCCGATGAAGCTTCTTACGTCTCGGGACAGGTCATCTACGTCGCCGGCGGACCGACGGTCTAACCGATCGCACTTCGAAGCAGGTTCGAAGAAGGGAAGGTGTTGTATGGCCAAGCTTAACCAAGTGACCAAGGACGATATCGGAAAGAAATCTCCCGAAGTCGTCCATGAAGTGGAGAAAGGCGCCATTCGCAAGTTCGCCGACGCCATTGGAGATCCCAACCCGCTTTTTCACGATGAAAGCTTTGCGCAGGCCCACGGGTACAAGAGCATCATCGCTCCCCCTACCTTTGCCATCACTTTGGGAGCAGAGATGCCCATCAAAATTGATCCACGGGGCGTCTTGCATGGAGAGCAGGCGTTTCTCTACGATCGTCCGATCGTAGCCGGGGATGTGATCCGTTGCCAGGCCGAAGTCACAGATGTCTACGAGCGCAGCGGACACAGCGGACACATGACCTTTTTTGTAACAGAGACGACGGGGCGGGATGCCCAAACGGAGGAGCGCATCTTTCGAGCACGTGGCACGATTGTCATTCGTGACGTAGAAATTCCAGGATAGGAGGCATCGTCCAATGAACGCGCTCAACTTCGCTGCCCTCAAAGAGGGAGAGGAACTGGAAGCGCTTGTAAAGGACCCGATCACCAAAGTGCAATTGGTCAAGTATGCCGGTGCCTCGGGCGATTTCAATCCCATCCACACCGACGACGAGACGGCCAAGACAGTCGGATTGGGCGGAGTCATCGCCCATGGGATGCTATCGATGGGCTTCCTTGGAGAGTATGCTGCTGCATTGGCCGGTCCCGATGGCTGGGTCGAAGAACTCTCTGTTCGCTTTGGATCGATGGTCCGTCCCGGGGATGTGCTCACCTGCAAGGGTACCGTTAAAGAACTCACCCAAAGCGGCGGCCGCGGCCATGTTAGGCTTTCCGTCTGGTGTGAAACCCAGAAGGGCGAACAACCCACCAAAGGAGAAGCCGTCCTTTCGCTTCCTGCATGAGTCAGCATTCTTGCTTCGTTGAAAATCGAGGCCAGTCATTTGTGCCTCGATTTTATTCTGTAACGTATTCTTTTGTGACTTAGGGAGGCAACAGGCCCATTGAAAACATTTCATACGCAAGAGCGCATTCGCTTTATGGATACCGATGCGGCAGGACGCATTCATTTCATGTTCGCTTTCCGCTTTTTAGAAATCGGTGAAGAAGAAGCGATGCGTGCGCTCGGGTTTCCTTCTACAGGCATCGGTACCGTACAAGCACTCGATCTCCCCCGGGTCCATGCCGAGTGCGATTATCTCGCTCCCCTTTTTTACGATGACGTGATCGACATTGCCACACGTTGTGAACGAGTCGGCGAACACAGCATCACCTGGGGGTTCGAGATTACACGAGATCAGACGGTCTGCATCCGCGGTCGAGTGGTCGTCGCAGTCGTCGACCGTCAAACAGGCAAGGCTGCGCCGGTTCCCCAACAGTGGCGTACCCTTCTGGAAGAAGAGTGATTTTCTGCCATGCTGCAAACACGCGTAACGCAACTGCTTGGTATCGAACGCCCGATCATCCAAGGAGGATTGGCCCATCTCGCCTTTGCACAACTGTGCGCCGCTGTCAGTCGCGCAGGTGGGTTGGGCCAGTTGACCGCTACCACGATGCCGGACGCAGCAACCTTGCGTTCCCAAATCGAAACCGTGCGCGCTCAAACGGATCGCCCTTTCGGTGTCAATTTTGCGTTGGGGCGACGTGCCCTGGAAGAATTGGCTGAAGTCGCAGTAGCTGCACAAGTGCCTCTCATCAGTGTGACTGGAGGCAACCCCGCTCCGTTTTTTGCCCTATTGGATCGCCTCGGCTATCATGGCCGCCGCCTCGTACTGGTCTCCAGCGTCCGGCAAGCCCAGAATGCGGAAAGACTCGGGGCCGATCTGGTGGTTGCAGTCGGCCAAGAAGGGGGCGGACATATCGGCAAAAATGGAGTAGGCACGCTGGTATTGGTCCCACGTGTCGTGGAAGCGGTCTCGATCCCTGTCCTGGCCTCTGGTGGGATTGCAGATGGGCGCGGACTGGCTGCTGCACTGGTGCTCGGTGCCGAAGGCGTCGAGATGGGCACCCGCTTTGTCGCCACGCAAGAGTGTCCTGCGCATCCCGCTTACAAGCATGCGCTGCTGCAACATGACGAAGAGTCCACCACCTTGGTCGAGGCCACCTTGGGAACTCCCGGTCGCGTTTTGGATGGTTCCATTCCTCGCACAATCCGCGAACTTGAAGCAAATGGAGCCGATGCTGCCGCCCTCTATCCCTTCGTCCGCGGCGAGACCAATATTGCAGCTGCCATTGAGGGCAACCTGGAAGGCGGGTTTGTCTGGGCAGGACAGGCAATGGGCCTGATCCACGACCTTCCTACGGTCGCAGCACTGCTCGACCGAATGGAGGACGAAGCGCATCTGGCCATGCAGCGGCTCGCGCAATGCTTGGGCAAAGGAGGATGACAATGCCAGAAAAAAGCGATGCGGTCCTTCTGACCATGCATGGTACACTCGCAGAGCTGACAATGCGGGCCACCATGCCACAGCATCGTCTAGACGTTCGAATGACCAATGCGTTGTTGGACAGCCTCGATGCATTGCCGGAAGAGACGATGCATCTTTTGTTGTTGGATGCGGAAGAAGCAGACTTTTGCGGCGGTTGGGCCGATGACGAGGCTGCGGCAGCACTCGCTTCCCTGCATCCCTCTCCGGCTGATCAGCTGGCGGATATGGCTTTCCCCACCGTTTGTGCCGTTTGGGGAAAATGCGAAGGACCGGGGTTTGAAATGGCCTTGGCCTGCGATTTGATCTGGGCGACGCCCGATGCCCAGTTTGCCCTTCCAGCGATTCACGACGGGCGCTTTCCAACCTGGGGTGGCACGCAACGCTTGGCACGCAGTGCTGGGCGGGCCAAGACACTTGACTGGCTGCTGACGGGACGTCGTATCAGTGGGCAAGAAGCCTATGAGTCCGGCGTCGTCTCTCAGCTGCTGACAACGGCTCAGCCCCTCCTGGAAGCTCGGACGAAAGCCGAAATGTTGGCAAACCAGGCGCGCTGGGCGCTTTATGCGTCTAAAGCTGCCGTGAAGCGTTCGCTCGATCTCACGCTACAGCAAGGCTTGGAGTTGGAGGCTGACCTTTACGCCCTCTTGGAGACGACCGACGATCGGGCGGAGGGAGTCCGCGCCTTCCTCGAAAAGCGGTCCCCGCACTTTCAGGATCGCTAATTCTTCCTGCAAATCGTCCTTGTCCCAGGCGAAGGTACCTGCGGAAGCGTGCCACTCCCAAACAAGAAAGCCATGCTCCCGAAAGGAAGCATGGCTATTCTCACTGTCGTTGTGCGAAGATTGCACACAAACTCACTCAGCTCGCATACGTCTCCCGTAGCGCCTTCTTAATGATCTTACCGGTCGTTGTCCGTGGGAAATCGTCCACTATGCGCAACTGCGTCGGCTTCTTAAAGCTTGCGAGCCGCTCTCGGCAAAAGTCCTGCAGCTCTTCCAGAGTGAGCGGGTCAGTGGGATCCTTGGGTACGACAACTGCGCAGACTTCTTGCCCCCACTCAAGACTGGGAATGCCAATCACGGCTACATCTGCAACTTTCGGGTGGTGGGCAAGGACGTCTTCCACCTCGGCTGGCGAGATGTTTTCACCGCCGCGAATGATCATGTCATCGTGTCGCCCGACCAAAAAGAGATACCCGTCTTCGTCGAAGTAGCCCATGTCATCAGTGACGACAAAGCCATCATCGCGAAGGATGGCTTTGGTGGCCTGTTCGTCCCCCATATAGCCTTTCATCGCCCGCTGCGTCCGAATCAGCACCCGCCCTACTTCCCCTGGAGGCACCGAATGCCCCTCTTCATCTGCGATCAAAATCTCCACATCGGGCAAGGGCTTGCCGACTGAACGAAGCCTTTTCCGTTTCTTTTCCTGTTCTTCCGGCGTTCCCTCCCAGATACGGTGATCGTCTGGGCCCAATACACAGACCGACGAGGTTGTCTCTGTCATTCCAAAAGAGTTGACAAAGCCAATCGTTTTGGGAAAACGCGCGATCGCTTCTTCGATAACCGGCGCGGGCATCGGTGCCGCCCCATAAGAGACGGTTTCCAGCGAACTCAAATCGGTATGATCAAACTCTGGATCATCGAGCAAGCGCTTGAGCATGGTTGGAACCAAAAAAGCAAAAGTACAGCGCTCTTCCTGGACCGCCTTCAGCCAGGCTTTAGGCTCAAATTGCGGAATGACCACCGTTCGCCGTCCGCTGTATACTGAGGTAACCAGTCCCGTCAAACCGGCGATATGATAGAAAGGTGCAGCTGCCACTGCAGCCCCCCGGTCGGTTCCGTCAAACGCTTCGGCCTGAGACATGGCGTAGGCGGAAAGATCGTTGTGTGTCAGCATGACCGGCTTGGGTTTACTGGTTGTGCCGCTCGTGTACATGAGCACGGCCAGATCGTCTTCTCCTACCTCTTCAGGTGGAGCAAAGGGCGGTTCCAATGTCGATCCTTCTTGAAGCAATGCTGCATACGAAACGTCACCGCCTTCGCCAAAGCTGAAGACCAGCTGTAAAGTTGGAACTTCCTTGCGAACATTGGCGACAAGGGGCAAATAGCGTGTCCCGGCGAAAATGGCCTTGATCTCTCCCCGGTTGAGCATATAGAGGAGCTCATCTTCACGGGCGCGATAATTGAGCGGTACATAGGTCGCACCGATCAGCGCGCACGCAAAGAGCAGGACGATGCCTTCGTAACGGTTCGTCTCAAAATAAGCGATCCGATCGCCGATACCCACCCCCCGAGCTTGTAAGGCGGCCGCAAGGGTACGCACCTCTTCTTCAAGCGCGCCGTACGTCAAACGCTTGCTGCCGTCGACTACAATCTCGTGTTCGGCATCGATCATTGCAGGTATATCCAACAGCAGAAACAGGTTCATCGGAAACCCCCTAGAAGGTAGTCGATCGGCCTAAAATAGATGTACAAACAGCGCCTCTTTCCTTGTAAAGCGCGAGAATCTGAGAGCATCCAGACAAACGGGGACAGCATGGCCCAGAAGGCAATTTTAGGCGCGTGCGTACTCTGTCCCGATCAAGCCTTGCTCAAGCATCTGTTGGTACTCTTCTTCGGAGTAGCCCAGCACTTCTTTGTAGACATACGCGTTGTGTTGTCCAAGCATTGGTGGAGGTGTCTCCCAACGCATCTGCAACCCTGACCACTGGGAGAGATGGCTCGGATAGAGGTGGGTCCCGGTTTCGAGATGGGTCATCGACTTAAAGAAGCCCCGTTCAGAGAATTGTGGATCTCGATAAGCGTCGGCTTCGTCGTAGATAGGTGCTGCAGGAATCCCAACCCTTTGAAGCAAGTGAAAAAGCGCAACCTTATCATGCTGTTGGGTAAAGCTTGCCAACAGCGGATCGAGTGCGTCTTGATTTTCGCGGCGAGAGAGCGGCGTCGCAAAGCGCGGATCCTCTCCCCAAGCCGGGTGTTCGGCCAACTCGAGCAGTGCTTGCCACTGCGCTTCGTTTTCCAAGGTAAAGACAATCCATTGATCATCGCCTTTACATGGATAGCACCCCTGTACAAAGAAGGGATGGGTATTGCCGTGTGGTTCTGCAGAGCGGCCATTCATCGAATAATCCAAGAAGGCCTCCCCCATCTGTTGCAACATGTTCTCGGCCTGGGGAAACTCGATCATCTGTCCGCGACCGGTCTTTTCCCGATGATGCAAAGCGGCCAACACTGCAAAGAGTACGCCGTGCGCAGAGGCATCATCCATATGAAACGTCTCGGTGGTCTTGGAAGGATCGGCATCCCGGTAGCCACGGATGTACGTCACCCCACTGAGTGCCTCAAAATGCGCGCCAAAGCCGAGGGCATTCGCATAAGGGCCGGTCAATCCCAAAGGGGGCATCCGTACCAAGATCATCCGTGGGTTGAGCGCGCTGATGTGTTCCCAATCCAGTCCCAGCTTGTTGCCGACACGTACAGCATTGTTCTCTACTAAAATATCGCTCACCTTAACGAGGCGTTCAAAAGCCTCCATGCCTTCCGGTCGGTCAAGTTCCATCGTACAGCTCAGTTTGTTGATGGCGTGGACATTGAACATCGCATGTCGGTTGTACGGGTCCGGACCTGGATCCTTGTTTGGATAAGCGGACCCTAGGCCACCCATGGTCGCAACCATCTCTTTGGTCGGATAAGCCATCAAACCTTTGGTGCTCGATGGAAAATGTTCTTTCGACTCCACGCGAATCACTTCGGCGCCCAGCTCGGCCATCATCTTGGTGACCAAAGGACCTGCCCATACAACGGTGAAATCGATGACACGCAGTCCCTCTAACGGTAAATGGGCCATAGACGGCTCCCTTCTTTGCAACGTTCAGCTGCTAGACAATGCCAAGCGCACGCAAACGCGCCAATTCTTCAGACGAAAGGCCCAGTTCTTCACAGTAAATTTCCTCATTATGTTCGCCCAAAAGGGGCGCAGCCCGCCGTACCTCAAAGCCCCCCTCTGCCATCCGCCAAGGCGCACCAGGATAGCGCAACTTGCCAGCGACGGGGTGTTCGATCTCGAGGAAATACTGGCGAGCTTCAAAATGCGGGTCATTCATCACGTCTTCAATCGTCGAAAGCGGAAAGACCGGCCAGCCATTTTTGAGATCGGCCTCTTCAAAACATTCTTGTTTGGTGTGGCTCAACAGCCACGGGTAGAGCACTTCTTGCACCACCTCGGCGGTACTGGGGTCCATTGCGGCCATTGGATGCTCTTTGAAGTAAGCATTGAGTGACTCATCTTGCAACGTCGCCAGCATCCGGCCTGCCCAAGCTGGGGTCGTCATGATCTGTACATAGCCATCGGCGCACGGATAGATCCCCATCGGCAGGGTAGAAACGCCTAAACCGGCAGAACGGCTGGACGTTTCTCCATTAAACTGATAGGTAAGCAAAAAGATGATGCGACGGTCAACTGAGCCGAGCTGACTCTCTACGGCAGCCACGTCGACATGCTGCCCTTCCCCTTGATAGCGTCCTACCATAAATGCAGCCATCACTTGGCTGGCAAAGGTGTTCCCCGCTTGTGCCTCAACCATGTTGAGGGTCTTTTTGATCGGGGTCAGATCCGCCGCACCGGTGGCGTTCATGGGTCCACCGATGGCATAGTAGCAAATGTCGTTGGCCCGATAGGTGGCGTACGGACCGTATTGACCATAGGGCGTCAAGCTGCCGACCACGATCGACGGTTTGGCCATGCGTAGCTTTTCAAAGCCAATCCCCCACGCATCCATCTGGCCTGGCGCAAAAGATTCCAAAACGATATCGACACTTTTGGCCAATTGCAAAAAAAGTTCGCGGCCAGCCGGCTCTGCCAGGTTGAGGGTAATGCCACGCTTGTTGCGATTGAGATGTAAGAAAAGCGCACTCGCTTCGGGATGGGGGCGATCCCCAGGAAACGGACCATAACGACGAGCGGGGTCCCCTTGAGGTGGCTCGACTTTGATGACATCTGCTCCAAAATCGGCAAAGAGTTTTCCTGCGAAAGGCCCGGCAATCGAATCGGTCAGATCCAACACCCGGACATCACTGAGTACCTGAGCCATTTGTTCCACCTCTCTTTCTGTGTAATATTATAATAATACAAGGCAAATAATGCAATCCAACGTCATAAATCTATGCCAATCTTCCGTTCTAAGCGTACAAAACAGTCGTTTCCCGATCCCGCAGTACTTCGATCACCTCTTGAGACGTACCCACTGAATCCGGTAAAAACGTCGCAGCAGTTTCCAACTGCACCGCCTCATGGGCGTCGCTGCCCGCTGTCATGGCCAAGCCTAACCGCTCAGCCAGTTGGAATGCATGCCGATTTTCATCCTGTAAAGATTTTCCGTTCTGCACTTCAATGGCATCGACCCATTTCCAATAGGGAAGGCGCGAGATCGTTTCATCGTCTGGCGCACCCACCCGAGCACCGACTGCTCGTTTGGAAAACCAACGTCTAAACGGATGTGCAACGACGACAGCCGCCCCTTGCCGGTGTGCGACCTGCACCAGATCACGAAGCCGGTGATAGGGCCACAACGGTTCTTCCCCCCAACCGTAGACCAGGACGTGGCCAATCTCCGTCTGAACCTCGGCCCCCCTAATCACGATCAGGGGCGTCTGCTCCTGCAGCGCCTGAAGCTGTTGAGAAGTCCAAAAAGCGTTGTGATCGGTTACGGCAAACCCGGCATACCCCGCTTCTTGTAAGCGCCGCGCTGCGGCCCGTGGATCAAGAGATGCATCATCGGAGATCAGGCGGGTATGCAGGTGGAGATCGAATTTCTTCACAAGATCCCTCCGCTCGCCAAAATCTTTTCGTAGATCAGCCCTTCTTGCTGCGGAAGTTCCCCCCCAAAGTCGACGGCACGCTTGAGACGTCGCGGATCGAGCCGGCAGTGATCCAGCCAGTGACGTAAACCTGCACGTACGTGTTCGTGAAATGCATCGGCCGCAAGCACCCGCTGGATCAAGCCCCAGCGCTTCGCTTCCTGTGCTTCGAGCCTTTGCCCACTCAACAGCAGTTGGAGCGCCCGCCGTTCACCGACGACGCGCGGCAACAGCTGCGATCCACCAGCTCCGGGCAAAAAGCCCAGGCTCGTCTCGGGAAGGGCAAACGTCGTCCCTTCTGCAGCAATCCGAAAATCCGCCAAAAGTGCCATCTCCAGGCCGTCTCCAAGACAAAACCCGTGCGCAGCAACGACGATCACCGGTTTTAGGCGCGCCATCAGACCCCACACATCGCGCTTTTGGCGAATCCAGCGTGCCTGCATGACCGATGGAAACGAGCCAAATTCAGTCAGATCTGCGCCGGCTGAAAAGCCCCGCCCAGCGCCGCTGAGCAAGAGGAGACGGATGCTATTGTCGTCGCGGACGGCCTGAAAGAGCGTCCAAAGTTCGTCCCGCATGGCCGTATTGTACGTATTGAGTTGCTGCGGTCGATGGAGCTCTATCTCGGCAATCCCATCTTCCACCGTATAGCGAACCGTCTGAAAAGCCATGATGCCCCTTCTCCCCCGTCCTACATCCCATGATCAAAACGGCATACACTGCCATGGCGGTCGCATGCGATAGCTCTTTGTAGATTCGAAAAAGCCTTCTGCGCGCCATTCATCGACCAGCACCTGGGGAGTCGGCACTCCCTCGAGACGCTGACCGGCCAAGGCTGCTGCCAAACCGCTTTCCTGAGCTCGCCATGCCCATTCTGCCAAAAAACGTACCTGCGAAAGTTCAGCGTGAGCGGCCATTCCTTCAATTTCGGCCCAACGCAGCAGTGCAAGAGCCACAAAGCATCCAAAAGCACCAATCACACCATCCGAAACGGGGTAACCGCTTCCCATCGGTCGGCCCCTGTGATCCTGCGTCAACCAGGCTGCACCGGACGCCGCTTCGATGGTCGCGCCATAGCCAACCCAATTGCGTTCCTCCGACGTACCTCCAAAGCCCGGCATGGAGAGCCAGAGCAGCCGCGGATTGTACTGCCAAAGCAGCGCCTCATCGAGTCCGAAATTCTCCATGACCCGCGGGGTAAAGTTTTCAATCAGTAGATCTGTTTCCGCGATCTCCTCCAAAAAAAACCTGCGTCCTGCGGGCGTATCCAACTCAGCAAAAACGTGTCGTTTGCCGTCATTGAGAGCACGGTAAGCCGGCCCGCCCTCGGCCAACGCCTCATCTTTGCTTGCACCCGCTAAGCGCAATCCGTCAGGCCGACGTCTGCTTTCCAGCTTGACGACCTCTGCACCCAGTGCCTGTAGCCACCGCGTGACCGAAGGCCCCGACCACATGGTCGTCAGGTCCAAGATGCGTAAGCCTGCCAATGGGAGGCAGGTAGAGCCACAACATGCTCTACCCCTATCTAAGGCCCCGTTTCCGGTAGAACGCGCCGCTAGCAGCCGTACCGCAGGTTCTCCTTGGTAGCGCGCACCAGGCGATCGTAGCGGGGCCCAAGGCAGTCGCCATGCTTGTGCTTCTGCTGCGAGAGATTCGGCCTGTTGAAAAGCAAGCCAGGCAGCGATGTGTGCCTCGGCTTGCTTTGCCAGGGAATTTCGGCGAAATTCCGGTTCTTGGGACCAAGCTGCCAAGAAGGGATCTCCCGAGAGAACACCCAAATCTTCCCAATCACGATCGGTCGGGCAGAGCACCGCCATAAAACCGTTTTGCGTAGGATAAACCCCGTTGGGAGGCCATTGTCCACCCAAGCGCCCCGTACAAACGACGCGCTCAGGTTCAAAGGCCAAACGTGCATAAGGAAGCTGCATCAGGCTCCGTGCCGCATGGAATGCAGAAAGTCGCCAATGGCAAGGGGCCTCTGTCATGCTGGCTGCGACAGCGATTGCCGCAAGGTAACAGCCAGACGCCAATGTCGCCGGAGCAAACCCCGAACAGCGGGCAGGGTAATCCGGTTCCCCATTGAGGGCTGCCGCTCCCACCGTGACTTGCAGCTCACATTCCAAAGCGAGATCGTCAGTTTCCCCTTTTTCCCCTAGCCAAAGCGAAACCCACCGCCCCGGACGTAAGGCGATGCGGTCCCTTTTTCCAGCCACCTCCACAGCACGCGAAGCACCAAAGGCATGAAGAAGCGCGGCTGCCACGCGTACTGGACGGCTCTTCCCTGCGATCGCGGGGTGACAATCCTTCAACAGGGGAACGTCAATCAGAGGTCGCCATCTTCTTTGGTTCTTGCAGGACCATCTCTCCATGACAAGTCAAAGGGCCTTCACCACTTTTGGTGACCAATACCTCGGCACCACACTCGTCACACTTGTACCGCTTGCCCAATTGCAGGTTTTTTCCTTTTGATGCAGGTGCAGTCGTTCCGGAACCGACCAGTTCCATGGTTCCCGCACAGCATCCCAGATCTCCTGTGCCTCCCCGCGTCACCACGACTTGAGCACCACATTGGCCACATTGATACCGTTTACCAGCTTGAGAGGCCACTGTTGCATCCCGCTCCCTTCAACTGCATTCCTATCCCAGTTATACAGATTGTTTAGGAGATAATCAAGTCTTCACTCGTCGAGTGGCACAGGGCGCCCAAAACGCGTCTGTACCAACCGCATGACTTCCACGGGATCTCCCTCTTCAACCCACCGCAGCGCATCCAGACCAGCGACAATCCACCCGACCCGATTGACCGGACCAGCGGCAATGATCTCTCCTTTTTGCCTGCTGGCCGGTGTGACACCCGTAAAAAGACAAAGCGCATGGCCCATGGGCCAATACGCCACTTCCCCCAGCGATACGCTTTCGTGTGCAAAAGGATCGGGGGGGTGGTCCATGGGAACGGTAAAGCTGATCTCTCCACCCCACCGCTGAACTTGTCCGTGCAACGGCAGAAGGTGCCAAAATTCATCGGCAGTCGCTGTTTCAGCCAATTGAATGACTGCCACCGCCCGACCGATCACCAGATGAACGCGGCGCACCTTCATTTCCCTACCTCTCGCTTTTCCCGCAACGTCCCTGCCAGAAACAATACATACGGAAGGATAGCGCAAGTTGAGCGCTTGCTGCAATGAAGCAAAAACCCTCCGGGTTAAGGAGGGCTAAAGTACCGCTTGCACCCACAGGGCACAATGAGATTTAAGCCGTAAAGCCGCTCAAGAGTATCTCTTTTTCTTCCGCAGAAAGGGTGAGATCGACCGTTGCCAACCCGTGCTCTGCATAACCTGGCAAGAGATCGGCAGCCGTCGCGTCAGGAGTCTCTTCCCGATAGATCACACCTGTGACCAGCGGATTGCTGTGGACCGTCACAAAAGCCTGTTCCCGGTTATGCGGATCGTAACTGCCATCTTCTGGAAGCATGACAACATGTTCACGGAAGAAGTCATACCCATTGACTTTGTTGTACGTGACACAGGGTGAGAAAACGTTGACCAAAGCAAATCCCGGGAAGGTGATCGCTTCTTTGATCAAGGCAGCCAGCTGTTTCTGGTTTCCGGAAAAACCTTGAGCCACAAAGCCGCAATGTGCCGCCAACGCCAATTCAAGGGGTCGAATCGGGCGATCAATCGAACCTTCCGGAGAGGTCTTGCTCTTCGTCCCCCGATCCGAGGTCGGCGAAAACTGTCCGGTCGTCAACCCATAGATGTGGTTGTCCATAACGATATAGGTAATGTCGATGTTCCGCCGCATTGCATGGATAAAGTGACCCAGCCCAATACCATACCCGTCGCCATCTCCGCCGGCTGCGATCACGGTGAGATCTCGGTTGGCCAACTTCACTCCTTGGGCT
>JADBKH010000060.1 GCA_014896485.1 Bacillota bacterium
GTTCATATACCAAGCCCGACACACTTCGACAAGATACATTACATGATCACATATCGACTACATAAAGGAGCCGTCAGGCGTTCTTGATTACCAGCAGGTCGCACGTTGGAACATGCCATGCGCAGCACCTACATGGATGCAGCGGGTCTAGAAGACGCAACCGTTCACTGCCTGCGGCACAGCTTCGCGAAAAACCTAGTCGATACAGGGACGCCGCTGCAGGTCGTGGCCCAGCTGGCTGGGCATGAATCACTGCAAGCGACCAGGCGGTATGTGACGCCAAGTGAGGCGGATCTGCGCAGAGCGGTAAAGGGGGTCAGCTGGGAGCGGTGAGCGAGTGGGAACCGATTCGCTAAGAACAGTGCGACGCAATGTACGATCGTTCCAACATCGTTCCAACTTTGATCTGCTCCGTGCCCGAGTGCGCTATCACGTCACGTAGCTTGTCGAAGCAAGTCAAATACGGAGAATCATGAGCTATTTCATTAGACCCACACAAAAGTCCATGCAGTGAGAGAGGAGCAAATCTACATCACTTTTGGGGTTTGATCGCTCAGACAGTGGTTCTTGTACGTGGTATATTACAGGTAGGAAAACCAAGAAGTAAGGAGCGTCAGAAACATGGAACTGTCAAGGATAAGTGCCAAGGGTCAAGTCACGGTCCCCAAATCCATTCGGGAACAGCTGCATCTTCATGAAGGTGATCGCGTTGTTTTTGTGGTAGAAGACGGTAAGGTGGTCTTGATGAAAGCCAGTGTGACCGCTATGCGAGATTTACAGCAAGAAGCGGAGAAAGCAGCGAAAGAAGAAGGAGTGACCGAAGAAGATCTTTTACGAGAGCTCGAGAATATCCGGAAAGAACACTGGAATGAGCGGCAATCCCAGTAAACGGTCAGGCCTTCGTGTATTTCTTGATTCCAATGTCTTGGTTTCAGCACTTCTCTCGCCGGCCTCAGTGGCAAGCAAGGTCGTTATGACGGTGTTGGACGCTCATCGACTCGTGCTATGTGACTATAGCATCTATGAAATAGAGCAAGTCCTTCAGCGAAAATTATCAAAAGTATTACCAATATGGGAAAATTTTCTTTCCTCTCTGGACTGCGAGATAGTCCAGACGCCTGCCGATCTCGATCTTTGAACGGCCTCACATTCGGGACGCCAAAGACCTGCCTATACTTGTCTCGGCTCTCCTTGCACAGCCGGATGCGTTTATAAGTGGAGATAAGGATTTCCATACACCAGAAATAGCTGTGTATCTCAATGTCTACACACCAAGAGAATTTCTCGATCTTTTCGGTGATAGGTAAGGGGCACGTCTTTCTTCGTCCAAGCGGAATGTAAAACGTGCGATCAGCAGATCGTACCTACCTGGACGCAGGCGGAAGAGGCGATACCCTACTGTCTCCGGCACAGCTTCGCGAAAAATCTGATCGATACAGGGGCGCCCTGCAGGTGGTCGCGCAGCTGGCGGAACATGCGTCACTACAGACGACCGGGTGGTACGTGACGCCAAGTGAAGCAGGCCCGAGAAAAGCAGTAGAAAGGATCAACTGGAAACGTTAAACGGGGACAGATTGATCCGCCGAAGACCGCGAAGTCGTAGATAGGCAACTGCGCCCAGCAAGTTTGATCTGCTCCGCTTCCGGATTCTGTATCGCGCCGCAGAACCTGTCGAAGCAGGTCGGACGTGCATAATGGCAGGGAGAGGTCATCTCCTCCACTCCGCACGAAAGTCAAAGGTAGCCAGCACGCTTTCGGATCGCTTGCTCGCATGGCAATCCAGGCGCGTGTTGCTACTTTTGTTTAGCTTTTGTTATAGACTGATATGTTTTTATGGCTTTATACCCATGTTTTTGTTAGACTATTGATTACAGCGTTACTGATTCGATAGACTAAAACCATCTGATATCCTGTTGCCTGAACGTTCTCTGTGGAAAGGGGAGTATCGGATGCGTCGTCTTAAAAAAGGCCTTTCTCTTGGAGGCGGGTCACTTTTGGCTTTTCTTTTGGCTGTGGCCTTATTTCCTGGGATCTCTTTTGCGCATGCGCATTATCAAAGTTCTTCCCCAGCAGATGGAGCCAGTTTGGCTCAGCCCCCTACCTCGGTGACCATTCACTTTACGGAAAGTATTGAGCCATCACTCAGCAAGATCGAGGTTCTCGATGCTTCTGGACAAGAGGTAACGGCAGGAGCCGCTCGACCGATTGACAATAATCAGGGGTTGCAGGTACCCTTGCGCCCCTCCCTTTCGCCAGGGAAATATACAGTAGAATGGAGCAATGTCGCGACAGATGGGCATGCTTTAAACGGCTCTTTTACGTTTACAGTGTCAGCAACATCCACACAAGGAGATGTTGCTCAGCAACATTCGCTTCAACAAAATCCTGTGTCCCAGCAAGCCACTGCTGTTTCCTCTACGTCTACCCTCCAGTGGTGGTGGATTGTCGTCGTGGTCATAGTCATCGCAGCCATTGTCTGGGGAATCCTCTCCCAACGCCGGCACAACCGACATGCGCAGTGAGTATGGTTTTTCAGGCGATCAGCGGATACATGTGTCAACAAGAGGCACGGAGATCGGCGGCTTCGTTGCAGGAATCGTAACGCTTGTGGCGCTTTGGCAACTCCTGCAATTAATCAACATTGAGCCTCCTTTTCCGCATGCGGCCATCGTCGCCGCCCGAGTCTGTCGCTGGCTGGCTTTCAGTATGTGGGTTGCTGCGGTGCTCTACCCGCGCTGGATGCATCGGGCGGCTATCGTGGCGCCTGCGGTGGAAGTAGGGACGGCCATTGCATTCCTGATAGCTGATGGTGGTTTGCTGTTTCTTCTGCGGATGCAATTGTCCTTAGAGGGTGTGGCTGTCGGGCCCTTTTTCTCCAGCGCCTTTCTTTTGAACACTTCCTTTGGACAGCATTGGCTCTTTCGCCTGATTGTTGTCTTGGTTGGACTTGTGCTCTCTTTACGCAAGCAACCGGTCGTACTGCTCCTGCTTTTGCTGTTGAGCATCGATCTTGCGGCTACCGGGCATCCAGGGTCAGGGGCGCATCCGCTTCTACCTGTCCTCATCGATGTGGTTCACCAGTGGTCCTATGCCACCTGGGCCGGAGGTGTCTTTTTTCTAGCCTGTATCGATCGGGCATCGCAACTGCGCCAAGGGCAAGAAATCGAGCTTGCAGCCATTCGGCGGTTTTCTACCGGAGTACGCTGGTCGGTGTTGTTGCTTGCCGTCAGTGGCCTTGCTGCCGGCTATGAAGGGATTCGGGCCGACTTTCACTTCTTGCAGTTTGATTACGGGCGCGATCTGCTGGGCAAGGTACTCTTCTTTTTATTGTCCATGCTTGCGGCAGCCAGTCATCTTTTTTATACGGAGCGGCGCAACCAGCTGCATCCCGATGCCCTTTTCGGCCGAGCGCTGCGCTTTGAGACGGTGACCTTACTACTTACTTTCGTGGTGGCTGGGGCACTGGTCGATCGAAACCCACCCGATCCCATGGCAGAAGAGCCCGTCTCTTTTCTGGGCATGATCCTGCAGCAGCCAGGATTTGCAGGATGGGCCGTACTCGAGGGGGTAGGATTGTGCGCAGTAGCCCTTTTACCCGGGAGAAGAGCAGACCCTGGGGCCTGATTGCAGCTGCAAAAACCTAGGGAAGAGGCTTGGATTCGCAGATCTTTGTAATGCGAACCTACGAACCTACCCACGTTGTGCCTCGAATGCGGGCATCACCTTTTCCGCAAAAAGATGGATGTTTCGCTCCACACGTTGCTTGGGTAGCCCCCCAAAGTCGAAGTAGCAAATGACGTGGCTGATGCCTGCAGCTTCTACGCGTTTGAACTGGTCGACGCAGAAGGACGGGGTTCCAAAGATGACCGAATTGGTGTTGAGCATTTCCGGTGTAATTGAAGAGAGGCGCTCACGCAGCGCCAACCAATACTTCATATGCTCCGGCACTTCACCTTGCGGGAAATCTTGCGCGGTCGTCCGGAAATAGCGGATCATTGCTTCGACAGCCTCTTGTTGTTGAGCATCTACCGACTCGTTTTCATCGATCACATAGACAAAGTAGGAGCAGCGGGCGTCGAGGTTGGAATACCCGCTTTTTTCTGCTACTTCTCGATAATGGGCGAGTGTACCTTCCATGTCGCCAAAGTTGGCAGCTGCTGCAAAGGGGGCCAAGATGACGTTGTAGCCTTGTTGTGCCGCCCATTCGAGGGTGGGCGGGCTAAAGACAGAGATGTAAAGGGGGACAGGGTGCTGTAACGGTTGTGGAACAACTTGGATGTTTTGGACACTCCGAAAACGTCCCTCGTATGTAAAAGGTTTCCCTTTCCAAGTAGTGTCCGGTATGCTGTGTAAAAACGGGTAGCACATAAAATGAGCCATCCGC
>JADBKH010000061.1 GCA_014896485.1 Bacillota bacterium
CACTCCTTGGGCTACCGGCAAGGCACGGCCATGCAACGTGTGAAAACCATAACTACCAAAATACTGCGCCAACTTGGACGAGCAACCAATGCCTGTCACCAGTGCTGTCTGATCAGGATCCAGCTTTAGCTCCGCTGCTGCAGTGGCCAATGCATTGAGCACGCCGAAATCACCACATCCTGGACACCAAGTCGGCCGAATTTCACTCTTAAACTTCGATGCTGCTGGCAAGGGAAGCCACCTCCTTCACCCGCTGCACGACATGCGCAACGGTCATCGGCTTACCGCTGTATTGCAGGCAGGTTTCAAGCTTGTCGTGGATGGGCAGCTGTTGCTTGAGCAGTTCTGCAAACTGGCCGCTGATGTTGTTCTCGACCACTACCACTTTCTTACTGCCTGCCAAAGCGTGCTCCACAAACGCCTTTGGGAAGGGCGTCAACAGCCGTACTTGAAGATGTCCGATCTGATACCCTTCCTGCGTCAAAATCGCACGGGCCTCTTCCAATTGCCCGTTGGTCGAACCCCATCCGACCAAAACAACATCCGCTTCAGCCGGCCCTTCGTAAAAGGCACCCCAAGCATTGGGATCGAAGGAAGCGAGCTTGCGCTGCCGCTTCTCCATTTGGGCAATGCGGGTCGGCTCATCCTCGATCTCTTGCGTCGCTTTGGCGTCATGTTCGTTGGAAAGGCTGACGAAACGTCCGTTCTTTAAACCCGGGATGCTCCTCGGAGAGATGCCCGATTCCGTTACCTTGTAACGTTCGTAAGCACCCTCTGCGATCTCAAGCAATTGCTCCTGCGTCAACAAGGCACCTCGCTCGATACGGATGCGCTCCGGATCGAGGGCATCGACCGTTGCTTTCGAAGTGCCCAGGAAGAGATCGGATGCAACCAACACAGGGCATTGATACTGCTCCGACAAGTTAAAAGCCTTCGCGATATAATAGAAAAGGTCCTCGATGGAGGTTGGTGCAAGCACAATCCGGGGAATATCTCCATGGCTGCCGTAGAGCAACTCATGGAGATCGCCCTGCTCGGTCTTTGTCGGCAGTCCTGTCGACGGCCCTCCACGCATTACATCGACGATGACCAGTGGTGTCTCTGACATGCCGGCCATGCCGATCGCTTCTTGCATCAGGGAGAATCCTGGTCCCGAAGTGGTCGTCATGGCGCGCACGCCAGCGTAATTGGCGCCGATTGCCATGATGCAGGCCGCCATCTCATCTTCCACCTGAATGGCAACGCCTCCCACCCGGGGCATCTTCTCCGCCAGCCAATAGAGAATTTCGGTCGCCGGTGTAATTGGATAGGCTGCTTCAAACCGGCAGCCTGCCAGTACAGCTCCGGCACCGGTCGCCTCATTGCCTGAAATCCACCAACGCTCTCCGTGGCTTGCCGGTTTTGGCGGAAGATCGAGGTGGCCCTGGAAATGTTCGTTAAAATATTCGTATCCACGGCGTAGCGCTTCCATGTTGGCCTGAACCACTTCGTCCCCTTTTTTCGCGAAGCGCCCAGAAATCTCATTCGCAAACTCTCGGTAATCGATACCCATCATCGCTGCTGTCGCACCGACGCTCACCATGTTTTTCATCACGGGATTGCCCAGCTCCTTGGCGATCTCGGTGAGCGGAATCGGCGCCAGGATCACTCCGTCAATAGGGGGCTGTTCCACTTCCCACTTGGAGCTGTCATAGACAATGATGCTACCTTCGTGGAGTTCTTCGCGTGCCTCATCGATGGTCTGTTGATCAAAAGCAATCAGCAGATCGGTCGAATCCCCGTGGTACTGCAGCGGCTCATCGCTGATCCGTACCTTGTACCAGGTGTTTCCACCCTTGATCAAAGACATAAAATGGCGATAAGCAAAGACATAATAGCCGCTCTTGTGAAGCCCATGGGCAACGATATCGCCCGTTGACTCAATGCCTTCGCCCTGGGCGCCGCCAACTTTCCAGGTAAGTTCCCGCATCATGATTGCCCCCTCTTGGCAGGGTATGGTAAAAGCAGGATCGTTTCAATGCTATGTTTCATCTTTTCTACGCCTCTGTTACAGCCTCAGTGTACCCCCGAAAAAAAAGAGTGTCAATCAGGCCGCAACGCCTGTTACACTCTTACTTTCAACAAATATTGCCCTGCAATGCGCGATTTATGCGAAAAACCGTGGAAAATGAGCAAGATCATTTTCAAGAGGTGGACTGTATCTAATAGTTTGGGGGTGCTGTTCTACTTTGGAGGGAACAAGTCGAGCAGCGTAAGCATCAACAACAATGCTCCTACTGTTCCAGCGATCGTTTGCCGCGCAACCCCTCCTGTGGATAGGGCAACCGGTGCCTTCTCTCCGCTTGCCTGCTCCTCTTGTTCAACATGGGAAAGCACGCAGTGGTTTCCTGACTCTTCTGGGTGAACCCCCACTTCAACATCGACAAAGGTATCTGCACCGGGCACCACCTCAACAACGTGCGCTCCACTTCCATGGCCAACGTACACCGATGCCGTGCCTGCTGGCAAAAGAAGGCGGAAGAGCCCATCGGGGCCACTGTGTACGCGCACTGCCCCGACATGCACCCATGTCCCCACAGGTACCCCTGCGCGATCGGTCACCCGTCCGACCACAGCACCTTTGTCAGCTGGTGATTCTACTTTCTCCACTGCCCGGCGTGCATCAATGACGCCCCAGCCAATCTCGGGGGTCCACTGCTGTGCATCGGCACTACGCTCCAGCCGCTGAACGAGCTGATCGGGAGTCGCTTGTGGTTCTGCTGCAGCGATCAAGGCGAGAAGACCTGCTGCCAGCGGGGCAGCCATCGAGGTTCCGGAAAGAGCATCGTAGCGTGGCCGATAACCGCTCTCCTGCAACGCGAAGGGATTGGAGACCGGGGTAGTGGAGAGGATGATGTCACCCGGCGCGGCAATGCAGACCGAGCGGTTGCGATTGGAAAAGGAGCTGCGTTGTCCCTCTGCTCCGACACTGGCTACGCCGACCGCATGAAAACAACCAGCCGGATAGTCAAGGGTTTCGTTTCCGTCGTTGCCGACAGCAGCAAGGACAACGGCCCCTTGTCGCCAGGCATAGTCGATCGCTTCCTGCAGCGTCCGCCGGTATTCCGTACCACCCAAGCTGAGGGAGAGCACCCGAGCACCGTGATCGACCGCCCAGACAATGCCACGCGCTACCGCAGCGAGATCGCCACTGCCGTCTTTGCCCATCGCTTTGACAGGCAGCAACTCAACGGTGTTGCAAGTCAGCGCGGCGACCCCACGCCCATTGTTGGTCACTGCAGCCAATATCCCCGCACAGTGGGTCCCGTGTCCGTGCTCGTCGGTGACATCCCTGCTTTCATCGATCGCATTGAAGGTCAATAGCAATCCGTTTTCCCGTGCGATATTGCGGTACAGGTCGGGATGGGCCACATCGACACCCGTATCGATGACAGCCACCCGTATGGGATCGGTCGAGCGAGAGCGCAGTCGGCGCCAAGCTGCTTCAGCGTGAATCCGTTCCAATCCCCATTGTTTGACGGCACCGTTGTGCGAAGTAGAGTAGGGCCGCCAAAAATACGGGTCGTTGACTTGAAGGATACGGTAGGTGGCACTCGGCTCGATGTAGCGAACCCCCGGCGCTTGCCGATAGCAAGAGAGCCCCTTATCTAACTGGGAAGCAGGCAGTCGCACCTCTTGTACTGGAACACTTCCCAAGGGACGTACGGAGAGGGCACCCGCACGTTCGTGAAGTGCATGGACTTCTGCCATACTCGTAGAGACCTCATTGTGTAATCCGATGAGAAAGGAAAGCGCTTCTTCGCTCATCGAAAGAAAACACCTCCCTGCACTTTCATCGTACACAGGAAGGTGTTTTCGGTGTGGGGCAGCGGTGATAGGAGTGTCGCCTTACCCGTGGTCTTCCTCGCGTTTTTCGCCACCACCCGATTCCGCCAGCGCAAGGGCACGATCGAGTGCATT
>JADBKH010000062.1 GCA_014896485.1 Bacillota bacterium
TGTTTGCCCATAGATGTCCATCATGAACATCTGTCCGACTTTTTCTTCCAGGCTCATCTGGTCGACCATGGAAGGGATCCATGCGGGGATAGCCCTCTCTTTTGTGGGTTGCGCCTCAGCAGCTGAGGCATGCATGGTTAGACTGCTAGAAACAACCAGGGACAAACCCAGGAGCGTAATGCCTACCCAGGATGCCCATCGATAAATGAATCGTCTCTGCTGGTGTTCAAAGGGATGCTGCGCGCCCCATCGCATCTCTCTTCTCCCTTCTTTGGATATTTGTTCCATAAGCGGTATTATGGACTATACCTCACAGGGAGAACGGTTGCAAATTATTTGAAATCGAGTTGCCTGAAAAGCCCCTAAGTCTTTCTATGAAGTCGCAAGGTGTTTAGCTTATCCCTTGACCGCCCCTTCGGTCAGGCCTTCGGTGATGCGACGTTGAAAGATGGCGTAGAGGACGATGACCGGCACGATGGCGATGGTTAACCCCGCAAACAACGTGCCCCATGCATTGGTGTATTGGGCGGTCTCAGCCAAGTAGTTGATTCCGACGCCCAACGTGTAGTGCTCTGGAGATTGGAGGAAAATCAATGCCATGAAGTACTCATTCCAGTAATTGATGGCATCCATGATGGCCACGGTGATGATGCCGCTCATCGCCAATGGGGCGATCACCTGCCACAACGTGCGCAGAGGCGAGAGTCCATCAACTGCTGCAGCTTCCTCCAGCTCCCTCGGAATCGTACCCATAAAGCCAGTGAGGATGAAAATCGAAAAAGGGATTTGTGTCGCGGTATAGACCAAGAGCAATCCCCAGATGCTGTCCAACAGGTGCAAGGTATTAAGCAACATGAACAGCGGAATCCAACCGAGTGCCTGCGGGATCATCATCGCGGCCAAATAAATGTTGTAAAGCACGCGATTGCCTCGAAACGGCACCCGCTCCAAGGCGTAAGACGTTGGAATGGCAAGAAGCAGGGTTAACAGCGTTCCCAACACCGTGACGATGGCACTGTTGACAAATGCATGGCCAATGCTGCCCGTCGTCCAGGCGTCGGCGAAATTTTGAATATTCCATGTCGTCGGCAATCCCCAGGGATCTGCGTAAATGTCGCCATTTGACTTAAACCCGGCGAGAATGGTCCACAGAATTGGAAACAAGACGGCAATTGCCCAAAGCACCAAAGGGATACGTAAACCACCCTGAACAAGCCTCTCTCCAATGGAGTGGCTCCTAACCTTGTTTGGATATGCCGCCCCTGCAGCTTCTGCTCGGCTGGCCACTGGCTTCTCCCTCCTAGTACTCAAACCGTTTTCCGCGCATCAACCATTGCAAGAGCAGCACGGTGATCAGGGACAGAATCAAGATCATAACCCCGATGGCGGCACCATAACCGAAGTGAAATTGCTGAAAGGCCTGCTGGTACAGATACGATCCCATCACCTGTGTCGCATTGTTGGGCCCCCCTTGGGTCATGATCTGCACGATGATAAACGACCCGTTGAGGGTCGTGATCACGATATACAAAACAGAATTGCGGATCTGCGGCCATACCAAGGGAATGGTGAGGTGCCAGAACTGCTGCCATTCGCTTGCACCGTCAATCCGTGCAGACTGATAGATCTCTTTGGGTACATTGAGAATGCCCCCCATCAACATGAGCATGAACAGACCTATCCCCGCCCAGACAGAAGGAAGCACCAAACTTGGCAACGCCCATTGTTGGTCTCCCAACCAGGGACGTGCCCACGAATCGAGGCCGATGGCGCGCAGTCCTGCATTGATCAACCCTAAATCCGGGTTATAAATGAAGCTCCACAGAATGCCGATCACGACAACGGCCATCAAGTTGGGAAAAAAGAAGAGGATGCGATAGACGGGTGCCTCTTTGATCCGCAGCTGCGTCAATGCAACAGCAAAAAAGAGCGAAAGCACCATGATCCCGATCACCTTGGTGAGGACAAGAAAATAATCGTGCCAAATCGTTTTGGGAATGATCGGATCGTGAAGCAGGTGATCGTAATTGGCCAACCCCACAAATGTCCGATGCTGCGAGAGCCCTGTCCAATCGAAAAAGGAGAGATAGAGCCCACTAAACAACGGATATACAGTAAAAACCACAAACAAAAGCAGCGTGGGAACGAGACAGATGAGAAGAAAAAACGTGCGCTGGCGCTGTGGCTGAACCACAAATCTTGCCTCCTTTCGCTTCCTCGTGCTGTGGCTACGATACAACATGCGGCGATGGATCGCCGCATGTGTCGCCACTATCGAAAAGAAATCGGTATTTATGCTACAGCCAGTCGCGTTACGGCGTTACTGACCTCCCGACGCCCGGTAGGAAGCAGCTGCCTTCTCTGCTTCGCTGCAAAACGTCTGTGCATCGATTTTTCCTTGCATCAGAGAGATCAGGGCATTGCTGATCGGCGTCTCTAGATCCTTACTCATCGGATAGGGCAGATGGTTTAGCTCCACCTTGGAAGGATCGTTGATCATCGCAGTGGCCGATTTCAGATAGTTGGGAACCTGGTTGTCGTTGGAAAGATCCACACCCTTTACGTTGAGCATGGCGCCGGTCATCTCCGACCATGTTTTGGCATAGGTTTGCCCGTGCTCAAAGACGAAAGCCACAAATGCTTTGGCAGCATCAGGATTTTTGGCATTTTTGGCAATCGCCAAGGGCCGCAGATCCGGAATGATGTGGTACTTCGTCCCTGGATCATTCATCGGTGTGGGGATAAAGCCAAACTCGAAGTTGTTGGGAATATTGCCCTTCATCTCGTTGGGCAGCCAAAAGCCGACAGGGATGAATGCATCCTTGTGCAGAAGCCAATTCATCTGCGACTGGGTGTGATTCAGTGCTGCGAAGCTCTGATCGATGTATCCTGCCTGCTGCATCTGCTGCACTTTCTGCATCACTTTCAGGGTCTGCGGACTCGACCAAGCGCCCTGCTTGCCGGAGACCAAGTCCTGAAGCAGCTGGTCGCCCCCAACAGCTGCAAAAGCCGGATAGAGCACTCCGCGGATAAAATAGTAGGGGTAGACGCCTGTCGTCACAAAAGGCTGCATCGATCCATCGGCCTTGATCTTGCCCATCGTATCCATCCAGCTGGAAAAATCGGTGGGGACGTTCCATCCCTTCTGCTTGAAGAGGGCCGCATCATACCATGTTCCCCAAGTGTCGAATACCAGAGGCAGGGTATAGATCTTACCGTCATATTGATGCGGCTGTGTCAAAAGTCCCTCTAAGACCGGGGTGCCATCTTCCATCTTGAGTGTCTTGGCCCAATCCGTCAGATCCATCAGCTGCCTCGATTCCACCATTTTGGTTTCATCAGCGCCAGCGCCGTCGATGTAGACAACATCAGGTGGATTGCCTGAAGCCCAACGCGGCTGCATTTGGGTATTGATCTGGGGCCCGGTATCCTCCTTGATGGTCACATTGGGATAGGCCTTTTTGAAGTCGGCAATGACCTGCTTCCACCAGGCATCTCCATATCCACCGACAAAGTATTGAATCTCCAAGGTACCCGAAACATTTCCTTGACCACCGGTAGATTGTTGTGGCACCGTACCCGACGGCGTATTCTGCGGAGCATTGTTGGCCCCGCCCCCACAACCGGCCAACAATGCCGTCGCCACAATCGCTGAACCAGCTGCAGCCCCCCAACGCTTTTTCCGCATGGCAACCGCCCTTCTCGTTGTAATCCTGACCTCTTGTTTAAAGATCTAGACCATGAGGTAACTGATCTGTTTTGTTAAACAGTTCCTGTCGCCTTCTCTATTCTTCTAATTGTCTATACCATATGCCTCAAATAAGAGAGTGTCAACCACAAAATCACAAGACAGAAGGGGGTATGCTCGAGCGCATTCAGGGAACGACCACCCACCGGCCGCGGCAGAGGGTGGCGACGACATCAAGCGCTTCGTCGAGCAGGACGAC
>JADBKH010000063.1 GCA_014896485.1 Bacillota bacterium
TGCCACTGCAGGGTATCGGAAGTTTGTTCGTAATGGTGCAGCTCATCTAGGAACGACATTACATTCCCTCCAAAACTGGCCGAGATAGATTACAGAAAACCTGTTGTAGAGACAAAGGCTACACGGTTGATTTGCTGAGGGAAAGAAACAGATGAGCCAGCTTGCTCAAGCTATCTTGTTGCAAACGGCGAGATGTCGACGAGAACACAGACCAGTGTATCGGTTGGGGAAGAAGTGACGTTTAGAGGCAAAATTCTTCAGTCAGTCGATGTAGAAGGAAAAGCTCAGAAATATTGTAGAAAATCATACTACGAGATTGGCGTAATGCAACCTCTTGAAAACGTTCCTATTCTGGTGTCCGACGTCGTTCTTTCGCCAATGAGACGATTATTATACGTCACATGCGTTCAGAACGGCGGATTTTTGGAAGAAACGCTCTAGAGAACCTCTCCTGTATGAACCGTATCGTAGCCCGATAATGCGATCAATTGGTGGCGAAAAAGGGTGCCCTGCAAGATATCGACGATGGCAGACAAGTGATCGGCATTGACTTTTTGGCGATCAATCCACACTTCACAACGCTGCCACACCAAGGGTACGAAAGCGCATCCAGCCTGACGGGCTGCGGCTTCTGTCGTCAAACCGGCGTCTGCCAAGCCAGCAGCAACGGCTTCTGCTACAGCGCGGTGGCTAGTGACGACAAAGCGGCGGGGTTGATCGTTGTGATCGATGGAGAGCAGGGCCCATTGTTGATCGAACCACCGCCGGGCCGTACTTCCCGGCTCGCGGATGGCGATGCGCAGATCGGGCCGGGCGAGCGCTTCAATGTCGCGCAAGTAGAGGGGGTTTCCGGGAGCTACAGCAAGGCCCATGGGCCAATGTGCCAATACGATGCGCGTCACCGCAGGAATTGTTGAGGATACCGCCAACTCTTCTGCGTCAGCATCGTGGACAGCTGCCAGGTGAAGCTGACCGGTATGGAGGGCACGCAAGGCCTGTTCACTACCACGATTGAAAAAGAGCCAGCGGACTTGAAAATGGCGTTGAAATGCTTTCCCGAGCAATCCGAGTGCAGGATCGCATCCGGCAGCGACCAGTGTCGTTGGAGGAGTTTCCGTCCATTTCAAGTTTCCTTGTTGCAGGTTTTGTTTGGGGACAAACAGGCCGTCCGCCCATTCCTGGTGAACGCTTTCGATGGCTGGATAAGCCCACCAGTGCCCATCGATTTGAGCACAAAGCACGGGCATCTCCCGCGGCGTTGCATCCACTTGGGTTGCCCAGCTGACGTTGGAGGGTAACGGGTTGCCAAAGAGCGTTTCGACAGAGGTGTGGAGCGTTGCGGCTATGGACAATGCGAGATCAAGGGAAGGCTGCGTGCGACCGGCTTCGATGGCGCTGATCAATTGCCGACTGACGCCAACCTGCGTCGCAAGTTGTTGTTGTGTCAGACCGAGTGCCCGTCGGACATCATGTAAACGCTGAGCCATTGTGTTCCACCTTCTCAAGAGTCGTGCTCGACATGGGCCATGCGTCCGAGGAGAACGAGTACAGCCAGTACCGCTGCGCCAAGCAACAGCAACAAGATGCTGAGTGCAAGCGCTGCGTCCATATTGCTCTGCATGGAAGTATAGATCGCCAATGGCATGGTTTGGGTGATACCAGGTAAATTTCCTGCAAAGAGCATCGTCGCCCCAAACTCCCCGAGGGCCCGTGCCCAGCCGATCGACAGCCCCCGAATCAACCCGGTTGCAGTGAGCGGGAGTTCGATGAAACGGGCTTTCTGCAAGGCAGAGGCACCGTCTAGTGCCGCCGCTTGATGGATTTCAGGAGCGATGGCAGCAAAGGATTGTCGTGCCACTTGGACGTAGAAACCGGTTGCTTCGAAGATCTGGACCAAAACGACAGCAGCAGTCGAAAACGCCAGGTTAATTCCGAAAAGGGTCAACCATCTGCCGATTAAACCTTGTGCACCGAGAGCGAGCAGCAAACCCAAACCGGCGACGGCAGGAGGGGTGACCCAGGGAAGCTGTATCATCAATTCCACAGCAAATTTTCCTGGGAAAGTGCGTCTTGCCAACAGATGAGCCAAGGGTGTCCCAAAAAGAATCACGCCGATCATCGCAAGGACAGAGGTCTTTACGCTCAGCAGGAGTGCTTCCAAAACGGTCTGGGTATGGAGCGCTGCCCATAAATTCTCGGGACTGGAAGCGGACAGAATGCCGAGGATTGGCAGCAACAAGAAAAAGGCAAGCAGCAGACCGAGCGCATGGCTGATCGCAGGCAGTTGATTGCGGAAAAGTCGCGTGCGGTGCTCGGATGCGATAGAGGTTGTATCCCTTTCAATGGAAGTTTCTACGGTTGGGAAATTGTCCATCATGGTCTAAGAACCCTTCACTGCTGAAAATCCATATTTTGTAAGTTCCTGCTGAGCTTCTGACGAACGAAGAAACGAGATCCATTGTTGGGCCAAAGACGGCTCTTTGCTGTGATTACAGACTGCGATGGGATAATCAGCCACTACGTTCATTGCTTGTGGGATGGGGATGACCTCCACCTTCTCCTTGGCTGCAATTGCGTCGGTCGCGTAGACGATTCCTGCATCTGCTTCTCCCAATCCGATTTTTGTGACAATGTCTTTGACGTTTTGTTCTCGGGAGACGACATGGGCCAATACTTGCTTTTCGAAAGAGGATCCGTAATGCTGATTGGCCTCTTTTAAACTGGTCAGTGCATAGTGTCCCACTGGAACAGTATCCACGCCGAGAAGGACACGGTTTGCTTTGGGTAGATCTCCGAAAGTTTGGAGGTGGGCAGGATTTCCCTTGGGGACGATGATCACCAAGTTGTTGTGTGCAAATACGACAGGGGAATGGACCAATGATTTCTCTTGAAGACGTTGCATTTGGGGCATGTCTGCCGAAGCGAAGAGATCGGCGTGAGCGCCCTCTTCGATCTGGGTTGCCAATGTCTGGCTGCCGGCAAAAGAAAAAATCACGTGTACTTGTGGGTGCATGCGCTCAAATGCTTCTGCCAGCGCTTGAAAAGACTCGGTAAGGGAAGCCGCAGCGAAGATCGTCAACGTCCCTGCAGAAGGCTGCGTCGCGGTATTGTTCGTTTTGGAGATTCCGGTAGCATTTCTTTGCGCGGTAGACGTCGAACATCCCGCAAGGAGCAGGATGATGGCAGCTGCCAACGTGAGGTAAATCCCTAGATTTTTCTGATGGTGGTGCACCTTTTCATGCACAGGAGGGCGCCTCATTTCCGCAGGTTTTGGACAGTATGCCAATCCTGTTGTCAAAATGCAAATGCAATTGGCGAAACCGATCCTTGTCACGTCAGCGGAGCACATAAAAAGGCCGGCCAACGGGCCGGCCACCGTGGCTTTGCTGTTTCGGTTAGAAGTCCATATCTGGCGTTCCTGCTGGGGCCGCCGCGTTCTTTTGTTCTTCGGGTTTGTCAGCCACCAGCGATTCGGTCGTCAGGATCA
>JADBKH010000064.1 GCA_014896485.1 Bacillota bacterium
CACCGCTTCCTTCCCGTTTTCCGCAAATTCGGGAAGATAGCGGGCTACTGGCGCGTCGAGATCGATAAGACCTCGATCGTAGAGCTGCATCACAGCAGTAGCGGTAAAGAGCTTGCTCAAGGAGGCCAGATCAAAAAGGGTATCTGTCCGCATGGGGAGAGGATGCGCCATGGGCGTAAACCGATCGTCGAGATACCGGGCCGCATCGCCATAAGCCTGTTCTTTGACAACAACGCCCCGACGGGCAATGAGCACGACGGCCCCAGGTGTCACATGTGCATCGATGGCTGACTGGACCGCTTCGTCCAACGCATCCAGAGGTGCCTGACGCATACCTGCAGCCGCTGCAGTGCCAACATGGAGCATTCCCGAAGATGGGCCAGGGTCATCCCATCCGTGACTCCCAGGGATCGGAGAGATCGTCCAATCTTTCCCTTTTTCGCCGTCTCGGATCACTGGAGAACCCGCCGCTCGTGCCGGCGCAACCGTACCGGCTGCACTAATTCCTCCACAGAGTAAGAAAGAGAGCAAGCCGATGAGGAGGCCTCTGTACCTGTTTCGCCTTTCCATAACACGTTCCTACCTCCTGTCACATTCATTCGCTTGGTTACTCCCCCAAGCGCAACCGAATTGGTTCGACGCACTAGGGCAATGAGTAAAGCGATAATCCCTATCCCAAAACGGCGCATACAACCTGGCCTCCTTCCTTATCCTTGCAACGTTTATGGTCGATGCACGGGTCCCGCGGAAGGCCTGCTGCCCGTTTCGAAGGAAAGGCCCGCGCCAAAGGGGTATTCGCCCGGTATGGTGACCGGAAGCTTGCCACTCGGATCGATACGGCCTGTCAATACCTGCGCCAATGCGTGAACCGTGACGGGCTGATTGCCGTAAGCGGCCAGATAGGCGTCGATAGAGGCAGGGAGAACGGTTGCGTCATACGGCTTTCCCATCGCTGCCACGATGACGGGGTGGCCCAAAGTGACCAACCGTTGCACGAGCTGCTGCTGGCTTACACTACTGGTGGCATTGGAAGTCGTGACCACCACAGCTTGTGCCTGTCTTGCTGCGTCAACAGCTTGCTCCATCTCTGTCGAAGAGGGATTTGTTGCGGTCCCTACCGCATCTGCCTGAATCCCCATTGCTTGCAGCAACGAAGCCAACGTTTCACCACCCGCCGTGCGCGGTCCCGCTACCACGACATGCTCGCCAGCAGGCAGTGGCAGCACCGCGTTGTTGTTTTTCAGCAGGGTGATGCTTCGATCGGCGATGCGCGCGGCGACAGCCTGACTGGCCGGGCGCCCGAGCTTGGAGAGATCTGCAGGGTCGGCAAAGGGATCTGTGAAGAGGCCCAACTTCCACTTCAGCGTGAGAATCCGCTCGACGGACTGATCGATGCGATCTTGCGAGATCTCACCTTGTTGCACCGCACGAAGAATCGATTGATACGCCACATCCACGTCTGGTGGCATCAGCAGGAGATCTGCCCCGGCTTCAATGGCCGCTATTGGGATGCGGTCGGCCGGCAGCACTTGTGCTCCTTGCATATCGAGCGCGTCGGTGACGATGACACCGCGAAAGCCGAGTTGGTTACGCAACAGATCGGTGAGGATCGGCTTGGAGAGCGAAGCTGGCATACCGGAAGGGTCAAGGGTGGGGACGAGAATATGCGCTGCCATCACCGCATCGACCCCTGATGCAATCGCAGCCCGAAAAGGAGGCAGATCGATGCGCTGCAGCTTCTCCCAGTCGTGGGAGATGACTGGCAAGCCGGTGTGGGAATCGACGTCGGTATTGCCATGTCCCGGAAAATGCTTGGCCGTCGCAGCGATACCTGTGTGCTGATACCCGAGCACCTGCGCTGCGCCGAGCGTCGCGACCAACTTAGGATCTTCCCCGTAAGAACGAATGCCGATCACGGGATTATTCGGGTTGACATTGACATCGACAACAGGGGCCATATCCATATTGAGACCCAACGCCTTCAGCTCCTGGGCAGTCACACGCGCCTGTTGGCCGGCCAAAAGCGGTGAACGCGTTGCACCCAGTGCCATATTGCCAGGAAAGACAGTGGCGGGTTCTTTGACCCGTGCCACACTGCCACCCTCTTGGTCGGTAGCGAGCAAAAGCGGTATAGGTAGACGTTGTTGCATCGCGATCTGTTGCAAACCATTGGAAAGGTCTTGCACCTGTTTTGGATTTAAAGGGGTGGAGATATTTCCGTTCCAATTGAAGTAGATGAAGCCGCCAGGATGATACTTTTCGATCGCTTCGGCGAAGTTGCGCACGTCCTTTCCATTGCTCAGATTCTCCTCTGCTGCTTGCGGATCGGT
>JADBKH010000065.1 GCA_014896485.1 Bacillota bacterium
CGGTGGGATCGAGATCATACAAGTCGAGCATTTCTTGAATCTCGTCCAGGTGAAAACTTCAAAGTTTAATTGTACTATAACATTTACGGAAATGCCGAACATATAGAGAGATTTCTTAAGCGCCACTGAAAAAGTTCCTTAGCGAACGTTGAATGACCCATGAACGTAAGGCCAAACCGCGCAAGGCTTGGTTCGGTTGTTGTTGCAGCTTGGAGAGGAGTTGCTTCACTTACCCAGGCAAAAGGACGTGCGTTGACAGCCTTATTTCAGTGTCTGCTATGAGCTGTAAACACTTACGAATGGATCACAAAACTCTGGCGCCAGGGATGATCTGCAGCCAGCCTATGCCGACAGTCGGGCTTTCGGGGATGATGTCATTTTTTGGATAAGGCTGATGATGTATTAATGATCTAAAAGTTAACCAAGTGCATGCACATGGACAACTGAAAAATAATTCTTGCACGGGATTGATGAAGGGATCTGGGACATTGTTCGTATTCGATTTGCTTTGACAAGCTACGTGACGCGATAGAGCACCCGGGCACGGAGCAGATCAAACTTGGCACAGCCGTACATTCTGACGCTTCGCAATCTTCGGCTGATCGATCTGCCCCTGGTTCATCGCTCTCAATTATAGCGACAGATAAGGGGTGTCGTCGGCTTTACCCGTTATGGTTCCCTTTTCCCCGTTTCGCACCGTGCTTGCGACTTTCACCGCACACGACGCTCCATCAAGGTCTCAGGTCTCGGATTCGAGCTTTTCTCTCAATTGGAACAGCTTTTTGGTCGCTTTTCCGGTTTCGTCCCAATCGAGTGGGATTTCGTCGGGTGGTGCAGGTAGCGGTGGCACTTCTTGTGCGGGCTGGCAAGGTTACTCACCCTGTCGAACTGCTTCAATGGGGGCCTGGGACTGAGGTGATGTACCTGCAGGTCTCCGGGCCATATGGGGTTGCCGCAGATCCTGCAGTTGCCGCGGTCCCAATTGAATGCGTAGGCGGCGTTCATGTAATCCTCGAACGTGTAGGGTGGGTCTGTTCAACCTTTGCTCATTAGCTCGAGTAGCATGGGTCGCATGCTGCCTGATACGCCTCGTCCTTGCCACGCGACCCATTGCTCTTCCATTTGGGGATAGGCCAATGGTTGCTCCACAGGATCACCTCCTGTGGTTTCAGATCAGGTTTGCACAACGGCTTCCTGACCAGGCTCTATCTCGTACCTTCCGCCCTAACTATGCCCCTTTGCTCCATGCCTATTGCGTCACATCCTTGCTACTACGGGCTGCTGCCCCCGAGGTTTGAAGGCCATTTCCTGCCCTGCTCGCTTCGTGGGCCCGATGGGCCTCCACGCCCCGGGTTCCGCTGTTCCGTGATTCCTGGCCCTTCTTTTGACCCTTTTAGCCGCCCGCTATAGCCCGGAGTTTCGTCCTTTCGCCCATGGGTTGGAGGGCTCGGACAGGCCTTATTGCCTCTGCCTTGGTAGGGATCATTGCCTTGGCAGTTCCCTCTCTCCCTTTTGGGAGTGCTCCACCTCCGTTTTGGCATGCCGTAGATTTCGAGCCGTACAGACGCGGGTTCCTGGTGTGTCGGCATGGTGGCCTTTTAAGGCGGCCCGACTACTTCCCTAACCGCTTCTCAGGTCCGGTTTTCGCCGCCTTTGCCGAACTTCATACGGTCGTTGCTATCATCATCGTCATAGGCCGCATGCCGGAGTTTTAGCCCTGCGCCACCAACCTTCAGCGCAGACGAGGGTTTCACCCGTCCAATCGGAATCAGAGTTCGCTAGCGATTGCTAGCGCCTGTTTTTGAACTAGAGCATTCGTCCTAGCGCTGTACAGCAACAGCGCGCACGATCCCCTCTACTGCTCTTCTCAGGTCTGCTTCACTTGGTGTGACGTACCGCCGCGTGATCTGCAGCGACACATGCCCGGTCAGTTGAGCCATTCCTTCTGGCGACGTGCCTGTATCGACCACGTTTTTGGCGAAGCTGTGGCGCAGGCAATAGAACGTACCCTCTTAAACTGACAGATCGTAAGATACGAGATATGTTAGAAAATCGCAGAATCTTAACGGTGGATCCTATCGAGCCCTGTTATGCTGCTTTGTAGTCCAACGTTTTAGGAGAGAGGGCGAGGAATTTGAGGAACCAGTTCTACCAATTGTGCTTGCGTCGCTATCCCTCCTACGGTGAGTGAACCACCAGGATAGTCTATCTTCAGCGTTTCCATGCG
>JADBKH010000007.1 GCA_014896485.1 Bacillota bacterium
GGTGGGTGAAAGGTGTGAATACATTCTTATATTTTTAAATATGCGACTTCAGATGAACTCGCGTGGGTGTAGGCCAGATGGTTCCGCTGATCAACGCGCCATTCTGTTTGATGCCGCGTAATCACTTTCGGCATGCGATTTGTAGAAGACCCAAATAATTCCGATGAATGAAAGTCCAACTGAATTCCTCCTTTATCAAAGAAACACACCTATCGTTATTGTACCGCGTGCATTTCTTCCAATTCATGGGCTACAATGCAGATAAGGCGATGGAGAAGGAGGATTTTTGTGGCGGAATCGTATTACCTACATGAAACAGCCCGGTATCTCAGGGATCTTGGACAAGCACGGCCCGAGTTGATGGAAAAGTTTCAAGCATTTGATCAGGCTGTATTTGCGGAAGGAGCAATCCCCGTCAAATACAAGCAATTGATGGCCATTACGGCAGCCCACATTACCCAATGCCCCTTCTGCATTGATGCGCATACCAGAGCAGCACAGAAAGCTGGTGCCAGTGATGCTGAGATTGCCGAAGCCGTGTTTGTTGCCATGGCCATGCGAGCCGGCGGGTCGATGAGCCATGGTGCCATTGCGATGCGAATCGCCCATGATCATGGATAAAGCCATTGGATCGTGAGATAGGGTAGTACACAAACGAACGGTGTTCCGAGCGATCATCCTGCTAAGAGAAGGCAGGATTTTTTTGTGATACTCTTCTTTCCATGTGGGCGCAAAAACTTAGGAGGTAGAGCCAATATTGAGGGCGGATAATAATACAAAAGAGAAGATTTTGAGTGCAGCCGTAGAGCTCATGTCCAGTAAAGGCTATCGAGGCACGACGCTTCAAGAAATTGCGCAGTGCGTTGGAATTACTCAAGCTGCGCTCTATTACTATTTTGAAAGTAAGGAAGCAATTTTAATAGAGATTGCACGGACGGCTGTCAAGGATGCCCAAACGGCAGTTGGAAATGCCTTAAAAGAGAATGCATCTGCGCAAAAGAGATTTGCAGATGCACTGCAAGCCTATACCTATGTTGTTCTGGGCAACAAAGGCATGAAGATCTATTTTGATGAGGTGCGTGAATTATCCGATCCAGCGAAACAGGTAGTAAAAAGGGAAGAAGCTGAACTGGTCCAGGCGTTGGCAGAAGCCTTCCGAGAGTGTCAGAAAGCAGGAATGACTGCATTTACGAGTGTTACCCCTAGGTTTGTTACTCTGGCGGTCATTGGAATGAGCAGCTGGGCAAATCGTTGGTATGACGATTCGGGCACCTTATCCAAAAAAGAGGTGGCTGAACTCATCACGAGAATCGCTTTGCACGGTTTGTTTAAATAAAATATCTATATTAATAAAAAAGTGACCCTCTGCGGACAAGACTCAAAAAAATAATATCAATCTGTTGACAGCGAAGGGGGAAGAGGCTATTATACTTACTAACCAGTAAATAAGTACGAATGGACTGGGAAGAAAGGGGAGTGTCCCATGAGTGTTTCGGATTTTGAAGCGTATGTGGCGCAAGGAGGCAAAGTAGACGCGATGGATGAGATGCCCGATGAGTATCGTCAAGCGTTACTCAAAACCATCTCATTCCAAGCGTTGGCGGAAGTAGTCGGTGCACAAGTCTTTGCAGAGTGGTTGCCCAAGGCACCTACTTTTCTAAGAAAAATGATCTACACGGCCAAGATTCAAGATGAAATCGGACACGGACATGTACTCATGCGGGTTTGTGAAGATTTGGGGAAAAGCCGTTATGAAATCATGGAGGATTATTTTTCGGGTCGGTTAAAGCTGCTGAGCGTTTTTCACTATCGAATCGAAGATTGGCTCCATTTTCCGGTCGTCTCTTTGATCAGCAATACGGCTGCAATTACCCAATTCGACTCTTTGGATCATGGAAGTTATCTTCCGTATGATCGCGCTTTAAAGAAGATTTCAAAGGAAGAGTCTTTTCATTATCATCAAGCCCTCGATCTCAGTCGTACCATTCTTCGATTCGGTACAGACGAAGAACGGAAGAGACTCAATGAAGGGCTCAACATTTGGTGGCCACGAGTACTGGGGTATTTTGGACCTTCAGATGACTCCTATTACAGGGAAACTCGGAGTTACAAGTACCACATCAAAGTCGATTCCAACGATACGATTCGGCAGCGCTGGATTGACCGCATCGTTTCGGTTTTGAAAAGGCTCGGTCTTACTGTAGACGATCCACTGCTTCGCAAAGACGAGCAGACCGGGCGATGGAGCTATACGCCTCCCGACTGGGAAGAATGGAAGAATGTTTCCAACGGACATGGTCCTTTTTCGGAGTATTGGCTCCAAAAGACAAAAGAAGAGTACTACAAGCACGAGTGGGTGCGGAAACTACTTGAAGAAAAACAAGCGGCATGAGGTGAGCCAATGGTTGAACCTTACGAAGTTTTTTTGCAGCGTAAACGAGAGGATCGTGCGGTTCATGTGGGCAGCGTTGAAGCCTACTCTTCTGAAAACGCGCTGGAGACCGCAAAAGAGATTTATGCTCGCCGAGATATCTGTTTTCGAATCGTAGTGGTTCCGCGATCATGCATGCGGGCTACTTCTTCAGAGGAAGCAGTTTTGTTTCAGTTATCATTTGCCAAGCAATATCGCAGACCTGCTTTCTTTTCGAAGCGAATGCAGGGTATGAGCGATGAGCCTCCCATTCTTGTCGACGAGTGGAGGAGTATCGATGAGACCACCTGAGCAAGCAGAAAAAGACGAACGCTTATTTTACTGGGCCGACGAAGAATACATGGTCGGTCAGCAGCTGGTAACACAGACGGGCCTTTATGGACCTGATTTGGAGGAGGCTGTCACGATAGGTTCGATGGCTCAGGACCATTTGGGATATGCATACCAGCTGTTGAAACATCTTGTCTCCTCAGAGGATCGGGCGATCGATCGATATGTCTACGAGCGCAGTCCAGAGGAATACCATCTGGGACTTTTAGCGCAAGCCTGGGATCCATCGGATTGGGCTCTGATCGTCGCCAAGGAATATCTGTATGACTCTGTCTGTTTCGTCCGCGCTCAAGACTTAAAAGAGAGCGATTCGATGTTTTCTGGTTTGGCGGAGATGATGTTGCGTGAAACGGACTTCCGAATTCGCCATTGGCGCGAGTGGCTGCGCACCCTTGGAAATTTGTCCGAAGGGAGGGAACGTGTCAACAAAGCGCTCGCCTTTGTTTTACCGATGGCGCAGCAAAGTCTGACACTTCGAGACGGCCGCGGAAGATGGTTTGAGTCGTGCGTTGAAGAGTTAGAGGCGGCTGGATATGCCATCCCCAACCCGATCGGTTTTCCTACCGTTTCAGGAGTGCTTTCTACGACTCGGGAATTGCTCGAAGACGCGCATGGTTACTATCGCACACACCCAGAGTGGGTATGGGGGTGAAACCGATGAGCACTGATGTAGACGCGCGAACGATTTGGGAAAGTGTCGAAGGCGTGGAGGACCCAGAACTCCCCATTACCATAGGAGGGCTTGGAATTGTCGAGGAAATTAAACAACAAAATGGGGAGGTAGAGGTTCACCTCGTTCCGACATTCGTAGGCTGTCCGGCACTCAATGTGATTGAAAAACAAGTAAAGGAGAGGGTTGCGGAGATTCCTGGTGTACGTTCGGTTTCAGTCCATTGGGATTTTTCGACCAAATGGAGTCGTGATCGCATTTCAGATTCAGCTGCCCGAGGCCTTCGAGAGTACGGAGTAGAACGTCCGCAATCGGATGAAATTTGTTGTCCGTATTGCAAAAGCACTCGAGTGCACATCGAGTCCTCCTATGGCCCAAGTCTCTGCCGGTCGGTTTACTTTTGTGACGATTGCCACAATCCATTTGAGACCATCAAGGTTTCTTCTCCACGTAGAGAGGTGCTCAATTGAATCAAGTTGTATCCGTGGAAATTTCGGCTCCTATAGCAAAACTCCATTTCAATGGACCGCCTGTGAATGCGATGAACCTCGATTTTGTGTCCGGCTTAGAGATGGCTTTGCAACAAATTGAGGAAGAACCGGAGATTTCGGTCCTTCTTCTATTGAGCGACTTACCAAAAATTTTTTCTGCCGGTGCTGATGCAAAGTGGTTTGCACAAGTCCTTCAAGAACGCGGTGATAAAGGCTTCGTAGAGACATTTAAGGCTTTTTCTGAACGACTTCGTTCTATTATGTTGCGTTTGCATGAAGGGCCTTGGTTGTCTATCGCGGTTCTGGATGGTCATGCGGTGGCAGGTGGTATGGAATTGGCCTCAGCTTGTGATTTTCGATTTGCGTCGGACGATGACGGGCTCCTCTTTTCTTTGCCGGAAGGTTCTCTTTTCGGAGCCATACCCAGTGGGGGTGGTGGAACACAATATCTTGTGCGGTTGCTCGGAGAAGCAGCAACGCTTGACCTGATTCTAAGCGGTGCTCAGCTTACGCCTGCTGAAGCTCATCGCATGGGCTGGGTCAACCGCCTTTTTCAAAAAAGCGAATTGTTGCCGCAATCTGAAAAGTATGCCTTACAAGTGGGAACCCATGCGACGAGGTTTGCGATTCCTTTTGCCAAGCGGGCACTTTACGGGCTCAGTGGAAAATCGATTGGTGATGCGATACACGAGGAACAAGCTTTGTTTTTCAATTCATTGGACAAGATCCCATTTATCGATGGTGTGCGAAACTTTTCCAAACGATATGGCGGGCACGGAGGTGAGATGGGTTGAGAGATGTCTACGTCGGTGGCGTTGGTATGTCACGCATGGGAAAAAGGCCGGAATCTTCTTTGAAAAGTCTCACTGCTGAAGCGGTCCAAGAAGCATTGGTAGATATGGACGTAGAGATAGACGCGATTCAGCTTGCAGTATGTGGGAATTCGATGGGTGGTATTTTAAACGGGCAGCACGGAATCCGCGGTGAGGTGTTGTTACGTCCTCTTGGATTTGGGGGGTTGCCGATTTGGAACGTCGAAAATGCGTGTGCAACTGGAGCAAATGCATTTCACTTAGCCTGGGTAGCAGTGGCTTCCGGCTTGGTAGATTGTGCACTGGCTGTTGGCGTGGAAAAGATGAACGTTGAAAAAGAGAAGGTAACCGCAGCTTTACAGGGTGCGATGGATGCGGAAGAGCGGGAAACCATCCAAAAACTCGGTAACGATCCCTTCATGAGCCTGTACGCCCAGGAGGCGCGTTCGTATCTTGAAGAGCATCATCTCGATACGAAAATTCTCGCGAAAGTGTCGCAAAAGAACCACCGCCATGCCAGTCTCAATCCCAAGGCGCAATTTCAGCGAGAGTACGATATTGACGAAATCCTACAGTCTCGTATAGTGGCTGATCCGCTGACATTGTTGATGTGTTGTCCGGTAACCGATGGTGCGGCAGCGATGTTGTTGATCAGTCAAAATCGTCTGTCGGAGAAAAGTCACCATCAAAAAGTCAAGGTGGCCGCTTCCGCGATGCGTTCTGGAGAATTGCCTACAGTTGCGGGGAGATGGCTTTCTTACGGACGAACGGCTCGCGAAGCATACGCCATGGCAGGTATCGGCCCACACGATATCGGAATCGTAGAAATTCATGAACCGACCGCTTACAACGAATTGAGTGCGCTGGAGCACATGGGATTGTGTGGGCCTGGAGAAGCAGCGCGCTTGCTTGAAGATGGAGCCACCTCTCTGGAGGGTCGATTGCCCGTCAATCCAAGTGGCGGATCGCTTGGCAGAGGCCATGCAATCGGGGCCACTGGAATCGCACAGCTGGTTGAATTAACCACTCAGTTGCTTGGCAAAGCCGGTAGACGACAGGTGCATGAGACCAAGTATGCCCTTGCGGAAGTGGGGGGCGGCTTTCTAGGCAACGATGCTGCGGCAACGGGGGTAAGCATTTTGCAACGTGTCGATTGAACGGTTCTGTTTAGCAAGGTCAAAGAGGAGGTGGAGGTGTAAAATGCCGTTCTCCTTTTATTGGAACGTCGCGTTGCCAGATACGGATGCGGCAGGAATTGTTTTTGCTGGGCGTTTTTTCGAATGGTTTCAAAGGGCAGAGGAGATGATGTTTGCCGAGATGGGCTATCCTTATCGGCAACTCTTTGATACCCATTTTGGAATGCCGGCTGTACACGTGGAAATTACGTACGATTCCCCACTATTCCTAGGGAGCAAGGCCCTCATTGAACTTTCGGTGAGCAATTTGACGGAGCGTGCTTACACAGCAGATTTCCACGTAAAAGAAGCAAATGAAGATCGGAAGGTAGCGGAAGGACACATACGGCATCGCTTTGTCACGCTTCTTCAGGGAAAGGGGATAGAAGGGGTACTTGTAGAAGAGGATTTGAAGAGAGCATTGGAAAAATACGAGAGTATAAGTTAACAAAATTTACATTAATATTTGATAGGATAAATAAACACATAGAAAACTCATAAGGAGGATGGAGAAGGATGAAAGACCATTACCCTACTCTTGAAACGGTCCCGATGGACTGGCTTGTCTCTCCGGAGATGCAGCCTGAATATTTGGAGCTCCTGGGATATGATGTTCCAGAAATGACCAATCTTGCCGAGCTTTTTGTAGACAATCGGGTGAGAGAAGGGCTTGGAGAGCACATCGCTGTGATCCAAGCCGATGACGATCAGCGCTATACGTATAACGATCTCATGCATGTTAGCATGCGCTTGGCGCATGTACTTAAAAACCTAGGAGTTTTGCCGGGGGATCGGGTGGCTATCCGATCCCCCAATCGTGTTGAGGCGTTGACCATGTTTCTCGCAATTTGGCGCGTGGGAGGGATCGCTGTCCTCACTCCGCCGCAAGCCCGGGCGTCGGAACTGCCGTTCTTCTTAAACGACACCTTGGCGAAAGTGCTGTTTGTCGCAAATAAGGGCGATTATATCGGTGAAACTTTAAAGTGTCAGTCTGAGTTTCAATCGGTAAGGCATATCGTGGCTTTTCCAGACAATACGGGTACCCCTTATCTCTCTTTGGCGGCGCTTTTGGAAGGTGTTCCCGACTTCTTTGAAAATCAGTCCATGCCACGCGATTCTTTGGCGGTAATCTGGCACACAGGGGGGACGACAGGTGTTGCCAAAGCCTGCTACCATACGATTCGCCGCGTTGTCCTCGCGGGATACGCAGGGGCCATAGGTTATGGGGTGTGCGCGGGCGATGTGCATATGATGCCTGCACCTCTGGGGCATGCCGCAGGGTGGCTCTCTCGCACCAACCTTTCGTTGCTTCATGGAATCACTTTTGTAGAACTTGAAGACTTCACGGATTATTCAAAAATCTTGCGCGCGATTGGTAAGTACCATGTCACGTGGTTTATTGCGTTGGCAACCAGTTGGGTTGGGATGTTACATGCATACGAAGAAAGCCCCGGTACGTACAATTTGTCCTCTCTTCAGAGAGCCTACGCTCCTTTCATCTCTGCCACCGGGGGATGGCTTTACAATGCATGGAAAAACCTGGGGTTCACATTGCTCAATCCGATGGGAAGTACGGCCTTCGCAACTTGGTTTATTGCTCCCCCATTAAACCAAACAGTTCCCCCGATGTGCCTGGGGAGGCCGAATCCAGGGTACGAAGTACGCATCGTAGATGCAGAATCACAGCATTTGCAGAATGTCGCTACGGGAGAGATCGGGCGTATCGCTCTCCGAGGTTGTTCTGGACTTACGTATTGGAACAGACCAGAGGTTCAAAATCGAGATGTTCGCGAAGGGTGGGTTGTCTTAGACGATCTGGGTAAGCAAGATGAGGAAGGGAACCTGTGGTATATGGGGCGCGCGGATATGATGATATCTACCGCCGGGTATAAAGTTGCGCCGGTAGAGGTAGAAGATGTGATTTCGACACATCCGGCTGTGGAAGAGGTTGCGGTGACGAGTGCTCCGGATGCGGTTCGGGGTGAAGTGGTGATGGCCTGGATAGTACCCAAAAAAGAGGTGCACCCGGATGCTGCACTTGTAGAAGAGATCCAAAACTACGTAAAAGAGCGTATTTCACCTTACAAGTACCCGCGACGCGTCGCTTTTGTGAAAGAGCTTCCACATGATCCGGTAGGCAAGATCATCGTCAAGCTTTTGAAAAACTGGGCGTCGTCTGAAAAGGAACCAGAAGGTCTTCTATATTGGTGAACCCACAAAGGAACACGGTCAGAGTCAGATTTTAATCAATACCTTTTGGAAGGTGTAAAAATGGATTTTGGGCTTGGTGGGAAACGCATTCTAGTGACCGGTGCGGGGAAAGGAATCGGAGCGGCGATCGCGCTTTCTTTGGTGGAAGAAGGGGCCGTTCCCTTAGTGCATGTTCACCGTTTCGATGCTGAGGTGGATACTCTGCGACAAAAGATCGCCGCGAAATGCCCCGAAGCTCTATTCATTCAAGCGGATTTGGAAATCCAGTCGGATGTGGAGCGTTTGGCGGAAGAAGCGATTTCATCTGGACCAGTCTACGGTGTGGTGCACAATGCCGGCTGGGCGAACAACGGGCGGTTCATGGAAAGCGCCAAAGAGGAATGGCAAAAGACGGTACAAGTCGATCTGTTGGCGATCATGACGTTGACCCAACGATTGCTTCCTGAAATGCAAAAGGCTGGTCGCGGACGTATCCTTCATATTGTGGGAGATTCGGCTCGCGTCGGAGAACGTGGTCTGAGTGTTTCTACAGCAGCGCGTGGAGGCGTGCTTGCCTTTGGAAAATCGTTGGCACGAGAAATAGGCCGAGAGCAGATCACCGTCAATACGGTCGCTTTAGGATTGATTCAGACGCCTTCTACCCAGTGGTTGACCCCAGAATTGGAGCAAAAGGCCGCTCGAAATTACCCGATGGGTCGACTCGGGCGCATAGAGGACGTGGTTCCCGCGATCTTGTTTCTGTTGTCGGAAGGAGCCGGATGGATTACCGGACAGACTCTCTCTGTCAATGGAGGATACAGTATGATTTGAAAGCAAAACATAGTTTTATATTGAAAAAAGAGGGATCGGTTTGGCGCTTTAGACAGGCTCGCAAGGGTTGCCATTGGAGAAGGCAAACATTGCCCTCTTGCTTGACATACAAAATCATCACAAAAACAGGGTACGAGTCGTGCCTGTTCGGAGGATAGGTGGATCACCCACGTTGTGGGTAGTTGGGTAGAAGCTTACAATATCAATGAAGTGAAGGGAGAAGATGGATGGCATACGAAGATATTCTTTACCAGAAGAACGAGGGCATTGCCACCATTACGATCAATCGTCCCCAGGTCATGAATGCTTTTCGTGATATGACGGTCAACGAGATGATCGATGCGTTTTACGACGCATGGGATGACAATGAGATCGGTGTGGTGGTTTTGACCGGAGCCGGAGATCGAGCTTTTTGTTCGGGCGGCGATCAAAAAGTACGCGGAGAAGGGGGATACGGGGCTTCTGGAGGTCGGGCCATGGGCATAGGTCTTGACGTGTTGACTCTCCATGAAGTGATTCGAGACATTCCCAAACCCGTGCTTGCCGCGGTCAACGGTTACGCCATCGGTGGAGGCAATGTACTGGTAACCGTGTGTGATCTGGCCATTGCTGCGGAGAGTGCGAAACTGGGACAGAGTGGGCCCAAAGTGGGTAGTTTCGACGCGGGATATGGAACGGCGTATCTGGCGCGGGTGGTGGGAGAGAAACGGGCGCGAGAGATCTGGTATCTCTGTCGTCAATACACTGCTCAAGAAGCGTATCAGATGGGAATGGTTAATAAAGTTGTTCCTCTCGACAGGCTGATGGAAGAAGCTTACGCATGGGCGAGAGAGATTCTGGAGAAAAGTCCGTATGCGATTCGCATGTTGAAAGCGTCGTTTAATGCGGACAGTGCCAACATAAAAGGGATCGACGAGATGGCACTGGGGGCTTTGGCGCTTTATTACGATACCGATGAAGCAATGGAGGGGCGCAATTCATTTGTTGAAAAACGCAAGCCCGATTTCCGAAAATTTTATCATAGAAATAACTAATGAATGAAAAATCGACACAATAGGGCTATTCACGCTTATATGTGAACATGTGTTCTATGGAGGAGAACCCTACGAGAGAAGCGTTCATCGTCGATGCTGTACGCACGCCCATTGGACGCCATGGCGGGGCTTTGGCAAGTGTGCGTCCAGACGACTTAGCCGCGTTGGTCATTCGGGCGCTGGTCGATCGCAATCGATTAGTGGAAGACACGATTGATGATGTCTATTTTGGCTGTGCCAACCAAGCCGGCGAGGACAATCGCAATGTTGCGCGTATGGCACTTTTATTGGCTGGGCTACCGACGAGCGTACCTGGAGCGACTGTAAACCGGCTTTGCGGTTCTGGTCTAGAGACCGTAGCTGAAGCTGCGCGTGCAGTCATGGTAGGGGAAGGAGACCTGTTCATTGCAGGTGGCGTCGAAAGAATGACGCGGGCCCCCTACGTTTTGCCAAAACCCGAGCGTGGCTTTGAGCGAGGTATGAGAACACTGTTCGATACAACCCTTGGTTGGCGTATGGTCAATCCAAAAATGCCATCTTTGGGGTATGATCCGATCGAGATGGGTGAAACAGCGGAGAATGTCGCTGAACAATACAATATTTCACGCGAATCGCAAGATCGTTTTGCTTTCGAGAGCCAGCAAAAGACAGCACGAGCCATGCGTGAAGGCTCCTTCGAAGATGAGATCGTCCCTGCTTCCGTGCCGCAGCGAAAAGGGACGCCCAAGTTGGTCATCCAAGACGAGCATCCACGCCCGCAAACGACAATAAAGGATCTGGCCAAGTTAAAGCCAGCTTTTCGAGAAAATGGAACGGTCACAGCCGGAAATTCCTCAGGAATTAATGATGGAGCGACAGCGGTACTGGTCATGTCGCAGGAAAAAGTGGCTCAGCTCGGCTTGACCCCCCTGGCGCGTATCCTTACGACAGCGACGGCTGGTGTTCATCCCAATTTTATGGGGCTAGGACCCATCCCTGCGACGCAAAAAGCATTAAAGAGAGTGGGACTTTCGATTTCTGATCTGGATCTGATCGAACTCAACGAAGTTTTTGCCGCTCAATCTCTTGCATGCATTCAAGAACTTGGTCTTCCCATCGAGACAGTAAACGTCCATGGTGGCGCGATTGCACTCGGTCACCCATTGGGATGCAGTGGGGCAAGAATCTTGACCACCCTTGTCCATGAGATGAAGCGTCGGCTAACGCGCTATGGCCTGGCCACGATGTGCATTGGGGTTGGCCAAGGAATTGCGATGGTAGTGGAACGTAACAACTGACCACCTATGTTGACTGCTGCGTGAAGAGTTATTCGAATGCAAGCGAAGAAATCACCTTTCATGTCGTTGGGAAGAAGGCTAAGTATGGCAGCTTGGACAGCGCAAGTGAGTCACTGGGTCAGTCATTTGGACTTTGCCGCACTACCTGATCCGGTCATAGAGGCAGTACGGCGCGCTGTGCTTGATACGGTAGGTTGTCTGATGGCCGGTCGAAAAGAGCCAGTGACACAGATCTTGGAAGAGAAGGCGCTTTTGCAAGGTGGCCGCGAGGAAGCAACCTTGTTGGGTACCCATGTGCGCTTGCCCGCTGAGGTTGCCGCACTGGTCAACGGAGCAAGTGCACACGCCCTTGATTTCGACGATGTCAACAACGCCGTTCAAGGGCATCCGAGCGTAGCTATTTTTCCTGCAGCACTTGCCGCTTGCGAATGGACCGACCGCGACGGGAAGGCGTTGATCTGCGGCTATGCCGCTGGATTTGAAGTGATGGCCAAACTTGGCGAAGCGATAGGCTACGGTCATTATGAAAAGGGTTGGCATCCTACCGTGACTTTGGGAGCACTGGGTGCTGCCGCTGCGGCGGGCAACGTGCTGCAGTTGACGCCACAGCAAATGGCGGTGGCATTAAGCCTGGCGGTCTCACAAGCAGCGGGTACACGCCAAAATTTTGGCACGATGACCAAGCCTTTTCACGCAGGCAATGCTGCCCGTATTGGCGTCTTATCGGCGCGCCTGGCCAAGGCGGGCTTTACAGCAGATACGCATATCCTGGAGGCGCCCTTCGGGTTTTTTGCACTGTACAGCGGAGAGCCAGTCGCAAAGGAGCAAGTATCCACTGCCTTGGCTTCCATTGGAAAAAAGTGGGCGCTGCTCGAACCAGGCGTGGATGTTAAGAAGTACCCCTGCTGCTACTGGACACATCGTGCTGCCGATGCAGCCTTGGCATTGCGTAAAGAAGAAGGCGTTCGGTCCGAGGAAATCGAGCAAATCGAAGTGGCTACGCCACCGGGCGGGTTGACAGCGCTGATCTATCCGCAGCCAACGACGGGTTTGGAGGGCAAGTTCTCCATGGAATATGTCGTCTCGGCTGCTTTTTACGATGGCGCCTTGACTTTTGCGACCTTCACCGATGAAGCGGTGCAGCGCCCTGCATTGCGCGCTTTGGAGACGAAGGTGAAAAAGGAAGAGCAACCCGCTTTGGCGGACGGGACTGCAACCACTCTCAACAGTGGCCATGTCGTAGTGCGGGTGCATTTGACCGATGGGTGTACCGCCGAGCGAAGCGTGATACATCCCTCTGGTTCAGCAAAGCAGCCGCTAAGCTGGGAGCAATTGGTCGAGAAGTTTCGCGACTGTGTGGATCATGGGGAAGCGCAGTTAAACCTAAAGGTGGCTGTTGAGCGTATTGCAGCGCTGCAGGAGGAGAGCTCCATACGCGATTGGACCGCTTCCCTTGCTTCAGGCTGAGTGGGTCCTGGATAGCATGCTGTGGGTTGCGGGGCACAAAAAGCGATACCCTCGTATCTGAAGGGAGGGGGATGTGGGCATCCAGTTGCAAGGATTGCGCGTGCTTGATCTGACAACCAATATCTCTGGACCGACGCTGACGATGATCCTCGGGGGTCTCGGTGCAGATGTGGTCAAAGTCGAGCGCCCGGAAGGTGACGATGGGCGGCGGATGGGGCCGTATCTCAACGGCCACGGCACTTATTTTTTGGCGATCAACCGCGACAAGCGCTCCATCCTCGCCGATCTCAAAAGTGAAACGGGGGCCGCTTTGGTGCGTGCGCTTGCGCAGCAGGCCGATGTGTTGGTGGAAAACTTTCGGCCGGGTACAGCTGAACGGTTGGGCATCGGCTACGAGCGTCTCTCACAGAGAAATCCTGGGCTGGTCTACTGCGCTATCTCTGCCTATGGAGAGGTGGGGCCCGATGCGGAGAAACCCGGCTATGATGCGGTGCTGCAGGCGCGCACGGGAGTGATGTCGATCACCGGTCCCCTCGAGGGAGAGCCGGTGCGTGCAGGCGTCTCCTTGCTCGACGGTGGCAGTGCCTTGTGGGGCGCCATTGGCGTCTTGGCGGCCTTGGTTCAGCGGCAGCAGACCGGCAAAGGGCAGCGCGTTGCCACCTCCCTCTTTGAGACGGGCGTCTCGTGGATGAATTACCATCTGGTCGCTTACCAAGCGACAGGCGTCGACCCTCGTCCACAAGGTGCGAGTCATACCGGTTTTGCCCCCTATGGGCGGTTTGAGACACAGGATGCGCCGGTTGTGATCGGCATTTCCAGTGACCGCCTTTTTCAAAAGCTTTGTCGCGCGGTAGGCCACGCGGAGTGGGCAGCAGATCCAGCCTATCTTCACAATGCCGAGCGGTTGCAGCACCGTTCGGAGCTCGATGCTGCTCTCAATGCTGTATTGATGGAAAAACCCTATGCGTCCTGGGTTGAAGCATTTGAACGGGAAGGGGTGCCTTATGCGCCGATTCAGACCGCCTCCCAGGTACTCCATGATCCGCAGACTGCAGCGCTTCAAATGATGCAAGAGGTCGTTTTGCCAGATGGGACGCATGTGCAGTTGCCGCGGCTTCCCTTGCGTTTTGACAGCCACCGTCCACCCATCCGCCGGCCCCCGCCAGAGCTCGGCGCCGATCAGCAAGAGGTGCTACACGCCTTGGGGTGGGTGTAAGTTTGCGGACGGCTTTAGAAGCATTATGCTTCTTATTAAACAGAGAAGCTGAAGCAGCGTAGAAGGGGAATCCAAAAGAGGAGTGTCTCTCGATGACCTTGCCGCAACGAGTCACCCTGATCGACGTCTGCCTGCGTGATGGATTGCAGGACGAGTCGGTTTTTGTACCTACACAAGCCAAGCTGCAGCTGCTGGATGCCCTTGCGCGTGCCGGTGTTCTAGAAGCGGAAGTGACTTCTTTTGTCCATCCCAAATGGATTCCTCCCTTGGCCGATGCAGATGCGTTGGCTGCACGGTTGCCGAACCTTCCACCAATGCGTTTTTGGGCGCTGGTCCCTAACCTTAGGGGATATGAACGCAGCGGCAATGCCCCTCTTTTCGGCATCACCACCGTCTTGTCGGCGACCGATGCGCACAACCAGGCCAACCTAAACTGCACTTCCCAGGAATCGTTGCGACGCCTAAAGCCGGTCATTGCAGCGGCCAAAGCGGATGGCCGAAGCGTGCGTGCTGCCATCTCGGTAGTCTTTGGCTGTCCGTTTGAAGGCGAAGTGCCCCTTCAACGGGTCGTCGATCTCTGCGAACAGCTGACTGCTGCTGGAGCAGATGAATTGGTGCTCTGCGATACGATTGGCGTCGCCCATCCACGACAAGTGGCGGAAGTGATTGGACAAGTACGCGCACGCTTGCCGGAGATGCCGCTGACGCTGCACCTGCACGATGCCCGCGGCTTCGGATTGGCCAATATGCTTGCTGGCCTTCAGGAAGGGATCACCCGCTTTGATACCTCTTTGGGCGGCTTTGGCGGCTGTCCGTATGCACCGGGGGCGCCAGGCAACCTCGCCACCGAACGCGCCAACACTTTTTTGACCGCAATGGGCATTGCAACCGACATTGATCAGGCGGCCATCGAAGCGGCGGCTGTGCAGGCGAAGAGCGCTGTCGCTGCGGGAGAACCCATCGACACCAAAGCATAAAATGGGAGGTGAAGGGTTGCAGCTGACCGCAGAACAGACAGCACTGTTAGAGACGGTACGCAGCTTTGCCCAGCGGGAGATCAAGCCGATTGTCCATACCTACGAGGCCGAAGATCGCTATCCCTCTGAAATTGTAGAGAAGATGCAGGAGCTCGGGCTGTTCGGTTTAAACATCGCGCCCGAGTACGGCGGGGCGGGGGTCGACACCGTCACCTATGCGTTGGTCTTTGAAGAACTTTCTGCTGTCTGGATGAGTCTGGCGGGGATTTTGGGGACCCATGGCATCATGGCTTACGTGCTTCAACGCTTCGGCACTGAGGAACAGAAGCGCCGGCTGCTGCCACGCATGGCCAGCGGAGAGCTGCGCGGGGGATTGGGGTTGACCGAGCCCGATGCAGGTTCGGACGTGCAAAACCTCAAAACAACAGCAGTACGTCAGGGCGATCGCTACGTCTTAAACGGACAGAAGATGTTTATCACCAATTCCCGTTACGGGAGCGGGCTGCTCGTTTTGGCTCGCACCAATCCTTTGGCGGACAAGCCTTCTCATGGGATGAGCGCTTTTATCGTCGAGCATGACGAACAGACCCCTGGTTACATCGTTCGTCGCCCCATTCACAAGCTTGGGTATAAGGGGGTCGAGACGTGCGAGCTCTCTTTTGAAGATCTGCAGGTGCCTCAAGAAAACCTGGTCGGGGGTGAAGAAGGCCATGGTTTTGCACAAGTGATGAGCGGGCTTGAAGTGGGACGCATCAATGTTGCGGCCCGTGCGGTGGGCGTTGCGCGGGCTGCTTTTGAAGAAGCTGTGCGTTACGCCCAACAACGCCAGACTTTCGGCCAGCCGATTGCGCAACATCAAGCGATTCAGCTGCTGTTGGCCGATATGTACACCCAGTTGAGCGCTGCGCGGCATCTGTACATCGACGCAGCCGAAAAGAAGGATCGGGGCCAACGGGCGGACCTGGAGGCCGGCATGGCCAAACTCTTTGCCAGTGAGATGTGTGGCAAAGTGACCCTCGATGCCATGCGGATTCATGGCGGTTATGGATATACTACTGATTTCAATGTCGAGCGCTACTACCGTGATGCCCCGCTGATGATCATCGGAGAAGGCACCAATGAGATCCAGCGTACTGTGATCGCCCGTCAACTTCTGCAGCGTTACAGAGTATAGGGTGGGGGAAACCATTGGCTGTGCAGCTATCTGCTTGGGAGAGTCACCGCTGGAAGTTTCTTCTCGCGGAAAAGCTTGGTGATTTTGTTGCCTCGATTACCTTGAATCGCCCCGAAGTCCGCAATGCTTTCCATTCAGCCATGGTCGAAGAATGGCTGGCCTGTTTTACCTTACTGGCCGATGAGCCTCAGGTACGTGCCGTGGTGATCAGTGGCGCAGGTGGGAGCTTTTGCGCTGGAGCCGACCTCAAGGAGCGCAATGCGCTGGATGTGCAGGCTTGGCATGCGCAACATCGCTTGTTTGACCGAGCGTTTGAGGCGCTGCGCAGTCTACCGATGATGACCATCGCTGCCGTAGAGGGAGCTGCAATGGGCGGTGGTTTCGAACTGGCGCTGGCTTGCGATCTCATGGTTGCTGCAGAAGGGGCCCGATTCGCCTTTCCTGAAGTCAAACGTGGCCTGATTCCTGGAGAAGGGGGCACCCAAGTGCTGGCACGACGGGTGGGTCCTGGGCGAGCCAAGCTTTACTTGGCGAGTGGGCGGACGATCGATGCTGAGGAAGCCGAACGCATGGGGATTGCCGATCTATATGCACCTGCCGGGAAGGCGGTAGAAGTAGCCAGAGGATTGGCGGACGAGATTGTGGTCAATGCGCCCCTTGCGGTGGCCCAGGCCAAACGTGCGGTTGACCTCGGTTTGGGCTTGCCGTTGGCCGAAGGTGTAGCGATCGAGCGAGAGCTCTACCGTCCTTTGGTCGATACCCAAGATCGGCGGGAAGGGGTGCGGGCTTTTGTCGAAAAGCGTGCACCTCAGTTTGTCGGACACTAAAGCAATGGAGAGAAATATCGGCAAGCAAAATGCGTGATCAAACGCATTGATCGCCCATTTCTACGGTGGGCTTTCAGAGGAGTGTATGGCGATGAAACGATTGGGCGGAAAAGTTTCGCTGATTACCGGCGCTGGACGTGGCATCGGCCGGGGGATTGCCGAAAAGTTTGCAGTTGAAGGTGCGCGGGTGGTTGTTGCCGATATTGACGAAACGGCCGCCAAAAAAAGTGCTGAAGAACTAACTTCTGCCTATCAGGTAGAGACGCTCGGCTTGTTTTGTGATGTCACCTCGCAAGAATCGGTCAACCAAACTGTGGAACAGGTCAAACAGCGTTTTGGGCGAATCGATGTGTTGGTCAACAATGCGGGATGGGACAAGGTGGAGCCTTTCTTGGAGAGCGAAGAGAGAACCTGGGATCGTGTGATCCAAATCAATCTCTATGGTCTGTTGCATACGTGTAAGGCCGTCTTGCCCGAAATGATCGCACAAGGCAACGGCACGGTGATCAATATTGGTTCGGACGCCGGACGGGTGGGCTCCTCAGGAGAGGCGGTTTATTCGGCAACCAAAGGAGGAGTAATCGCGTTTACCAAAACACTGGCGCGGGAGATGGCTCGGCATCAGATCAACGTCAATTGTGTCTGCCCAGGCCCGGCAGACACGCCGCTTTTTTCGGAGATCAGCTCGTACAACTCGAAGATTGCCGATGCCTTAAAGCGCAGCATTCCGTTTCGCCGCTTGGCTAAACCGCAAGATATTGCCAACGCCGTGGCTTTTTTGGCCTCGGATGAGGCGTCGTACATCACCGGACAGACGCTTTCAGTCAGTGGCGGATTGACCATGGTGTAGGGAGGAGGGGTTTCGATGGCCATTGACTTTCATCGAGAGAAGAAGCAAACGGTTTACCTCGATCCGCGTTCGAATTTTCAGGAACGGACCATTGAAAGCGAAATCCGACTCGACCCTTTGACGGGATTTTCGGGTCGTGTAGCACACTTTCACGGTTTGACATTGCCTGATATGGACTTCGATGCTTTGCGGCAAGCTACAGAAGGTCAATTTTGTCCATTTTGCCCGGAAAACCTGGCGCAGGTCACCCCCAAGTTTCCCAAGCGCCTGTGGCCACAAGGGCGCATTGAATTAGGAAATGCGATCGTCTTTCCCAATCTTTCGCCCTACGATGCCTTTAGTGCTGTCACGGTACTCACCCGCGATCATCGCATGCCGGCTACGGAATTTTCGGTAGAGGAATTGGCCGATGGGCTGGAGGCTTCGGTGACCTACTTTCGGGCAGTGCAGCAGATCGAGCCGCAGGTCGGCTACTGCCTTCTCAATTGGAACTATCTTCCGGTTGCAGGAGCGAGTCAGGTTCACCCACACATGCAGGTCTTTGCGACCAATACAGCAGGCAATGTCCTCTATGCTGAACTCGAGGCGAGCACTAGGTATGCAAAACAGACGGGTCGTTCGTTTTGGGCAGAATACCTCGAACAAGAAGAGGCCGCTCGCGAGCGTTTCGTTGGACGACTGGGTAATATCACTTGGTTGGTTCCTTTTGTTCCTTTCTCGATCTTCATGGATGCGGAAGCAGTTTTTGAGGGAAAGAGTACGCTGACGCAATTGCAGCGTACTGACTTGATAGACTTCGCAGAAGGCCTCAAACGCTTTTTTGCCTATATGGCCTCACAACACCTCTATGGCTTCAACTTGGCCTTTTATCCAGCGGAAAAAGAAGACGAATCCTTTTGGTTGCATGCCCGCATTTCCGCACGTGGATGGCTCAACCCGGCTGTTAATACGCCTGACGTGGGCACCATTCGTCATTTATACAATGAGCCGTATACCATGATCTATCCGGAACAGACGGCAGAAGCGTTGCGCTCCTTTTTCACCTGATACTCCTTAAAGCTAACACGAAACCGCCCACTCCTGGGGAGCGGGCGGTTGCCAATTGCGTTCTGACGCCGCTTGATCTGCTAAAATACGAGTAAACCATGTCTTTCCGATCAAATGTGGGCAATTCAGTGTAAGGCTGATGGACCTTCCTCTATATCAAAGGACGTCAAGGAGGGTAGCATGGTGGCGCAAGCATTGGAAGTCTATTACGATGATAGATGCGGCCTTTGCAGTGAACTTCGCCAAAAGCTGCAGCGATGGGACTACAGACATCGTCTGCATTGGATTTCGCTGTGGGATCCGCAAGCAAGCGCAGCATTGCACATCTCACAGGATCAGCTTGCTACACGCTTGTATGTGCGGAAAATATGTGATGGCAAAGTCGCAGATGGGATTTGGGCTCTAGTAGAAGTAGCCCGTCTTCTGCCGAACTTGTGGCCGTTGACCCCAGCGTTGGCGTTCTTTGGTTACCTCGGATTTGGCTCTTTCTTATACGATTGGATCGCTGCACGACGCTATCGCCTTTTAGGGAAGGACTTTTCTTGTCCAGCGAATGCATCGACACCCGTGGATCGTTAAGTCAAGGGATGCGCTTCGTATCGATTTGATTTGTGGTTGTTGTGCTGAGTGCATGTTTAAGAAAGGAGTTCTTGGGTGCTTCGTGTTGGGGTAATCGGGACTGGGTTTGGATCGTCCGTGCAAATCCCTGGGTTTTTGGCACATCCCCAAACCGAAGTGGTTGCTGTGGCCAGTGGCACGCCCGGCAAGGCAGCACAAGTTGCTGCCCGTTTTGGGATTCCTCGTGCCTACGATCGTTGGCAGGCACTTGTGGAAGATCCGCAAGTCGATGCGGTGAGTATCGCTACGCCCCCCTATCTTCATGCAGAAATCGTACGAGCTTCGTTTCAAGCACAGAAGCATGTCCTGTGTGAAAAACCGATGGCGTTGGATGTGCAAGAGGCACGGGAGATGCAGCGAATGGCAGCAACCAGTGGGTGCGTCGCGATGATCGATCATGAATTTCGTTTTCTTCCGGCCCGTGCCTATGCGAGGGCGCTCGTCCAACAAGGAGAACTGGGAGATCCTGTCTACGCAGAAGCGGTGCAAGTCACGGATCGATGGACCCAAACAAAGGAATGGAGTTGGCATCACGAAGCAACGCTAGGAGGCGGGGTTTTGGGTGCTTTGGGGTCTCACTTGATCGATGCGTTGCGCTGCTTTTTTGGAGAGATTGCCGCATCGAGTGGTTGGAAGGCGACTCGTATCCCAACCTATTTGGACCGACAGAGCAATGAAGCTCGTTTGGCCACCGCCGAGGATACGTTTGCGATTTCTTTGCGGTTTTGCAATGGCGCATTGGGGACCATCGCGGTGACCAATACCAGCGGTGCAGCGCTAGAAAATCGGCTCTTGCTCTACGGGCGACAGGCCGTTCTCTCCATTGATGACGGAGAACATTTGCGCATTCGCCGTCTACACCATCCGGCGTGGGAACCTGTTGCGATTCCATCGGCATATCGAGCACTACCTGAAGGCCTCTCTGATCCTGAGGATCCGCGATTATCGCCCTTTCTACGTCTGGTCGATCGATGGGTACAAGCAGTCGCCGGAGAAGGACCAGCGATCCCCAGTTTTTCCGATGGATTGCGCGTCCAAGAGATTATGGAAAGCGTGCTCTGAGCGCACTTTGCAAAGCTGTAGAAAATTTCCACGGCAATGACCTCTTTCGACAAAATTTGCGATCGGTGTGCTGTCGCAGCGCCTACCTTGGCGCTGTTTTGCATGTGCTTTATAATCCTTACCAGTGGCTGTCGTTGACTCGGATAGAAGGGGTGGATGCGGTGGCGAAGAGCTACGCGATCCTGACATTTGGATGCCAAATGAATGAACATGATTCCGAAGTGATGGCAGGCTTGTTGGAGCAGGAGGGCTATCAGCCCACAGAAGATCTTTCCCAAGCCGATGTCATTTTGGTCAATACGTGTGCCATTCGGGAGAATGCGGAACAACGCGTCTTTGGTCGATTGGGTGCGCTCAAACAGTACAAGTTACGCAATCCCGGGATGATTTTAGGGATGTGCGGGTGCATGGCTCAAGAAAAGCATGTAGTGGCACGACTGCAGGAGCATTATCCATGGGTTGATTTGGTTTTTGGGACGAACAATCTCCACAGGCTTCCCGAATTGCTCCGGCAAGCGCAGGATTCGCGGCAGCCAGTCTATGAGATTTGGTCCTCTGCCCAGGATGTGCCTACCGCTTTGCCCGTACACCGTGCTGGGAAGCACAAAGCTTGGGTTTCGATCATGTACGGGTGTGACAAGTTTTGTACGTATTGCATCGTTCCCTATGTGCGGGGAAGAGAACGCAGTCGGGAGGCAGAAGAGATCCTGCATGAGGTCGAGGAATTGGTGCAGGAGGGTGTAAAGGAAGTCACCTTGCTTGGGCAGAAGGTGAACGCCTATGGGAAAGAATTTCAAGGAGCACGACCTGGGTTTGCACAACTGCTGCGGCTGCTCAATGGCATCGACGGGTTGGAGCGGATTCGTTTTACCAGTCCCTATCCTCGCGATTTTACAGAAGATGTGGTTACAGCGATGGCCGATTCGGAAAAAGTCTGCGAACATGTTCACTTGCCGGTGCAATCTGGATCAAATCGGGTGCTTCGCAAGATGAATCGTGGCTATACGCGTGAGGAGTACCTTGCGATTGTCGACAGGTTGCGCAAGGCGATTCCCGATATTGCCATTACGACGGATATCATTGTCGGTTTTCCCTGGGAAACCGAGCAGGACTTTCAGGAGACGCTCTCGCTGGTCGACGAAGTGGGTTGTGATGGGGCCTATACCTTTATCTACTCTCCGCGAGCAGGAACGCCGGCAGCAAAGTGGGACGAGCGCTTTGGGCTTCCCTATGAGGTGCGGCAAGAGCGCTTAGAGCGACTCAATGAGCGGATCTATCTGCATGCCAGGCAGCGCAATGAAGCCCTGGTAGGTCAAGAGGTGGAAGTACTGGTCGATGGTCCATCTAAAACCGATCCAGAGGTGCTTGAAGGGCGCACACGATCGAACAAACTGGTTTTGTTCCGGGGACAGCAACGCTTGACGGGATGGTTTGTGCCCGTACGCATTACCTCTGCCCAGACGTTTCAGGTATGGGGAGAGCCTGTAGATTTGCCGCGAGCGCAAAGTGTGCCTGTTCGTGCATCTTCAAAGGTTGCACAGCTGGGATCTGCATGAGTCTGTGCAATGGTCGCGATACGATAACAGAGGTGTAAAGTTTCGCGGATCGTTGTAGCCCAGCGCGATTGTGACGCGATTGTGAAAGGAAGAGTGGGTTGCCTGAGGAAAGAAATAGTTGGCGAGAAGTTGCAAAAGAACTGGCACGTCGCTTTGCCCAATCATCGGAAGCAGCGGACTTTCGTCGTGCGGAAGAAGCGATGTGGCAAGATCCCCAGGCCAGTGAACTACTCCAGCAATTGCGACAAGCCCAAACGCGTCAAGCATTGGGCAATCAAGAGGCAGCAAAAGAAGTCGAACGACTGACCGATCAGGTAATGGATCTTCCAATCGTTGCGGATTTTGTCCAAGCACAAGATCGCATTTCCCGTTGCATGCGAGAGATTTCAGCGATGATTGCCAAAGAGTTGGCATTCCCTATCGATAGGTTGGACACGCGCACGGGAGACAGCTCCCTGTAAATACGGCCGTTGTTGTAGTGTACTCTTGTTGCCAGCAGATCAAAGCGAGATCGACTTCATCTGCCTTGGGAAAATGTCGCTCGGGCAATCCACAGAGGGGCCACCGGGTTGGTGTGGGGGGCTGGACGTGGCAGATGCGACACCGATGATTCAACAGTACTTGCGTATCAAGGAACAATATGCGGATGCGCTCCTCTTTTTTCGTTTAGGCGATTTCTACGAGATGTTTTTTGACGATGCAGTCACGGCATCGAATGTACTTGATATCGCACTGACCGGCCGAGACGCCGGTCCCATGGGGCGTGTGCCCATGTGCGGCGTTCCTTTTCATGCAGTCGAAAGTTATCTCGCCAAGTTGGTCGCACAGGGATACCGTGTTGCCATTTGCGAGCAGTTGGAGGATCCGAAGCAGGCGAAAGGTTTGGTAGAACGCGGCATTGTTCGTGTGGTGACACCTGGGACGGTGGTCGAAGAGGGTGTCTTAGACGGAAAGCAGCCTAACTTTTTGGCTGCGCTTGCGCGACAAGGTCAGCTGTGGGGAATTGCTTACGCCGATGTTTCCACCGGCAGGTTTGAAGCGACACAAGTTTCTTCGTGGGACACGGTTGTGGACGAATTGATGCGGTTAACCCCCAAGGAATTGGTGGTAGAAAGAACCTGTTTTCCGCAAGAAGAGGCAAGTGTGGAATTGCTCCATCAGCTTGGCCTGAAACGATATGAGACAGCTGTTCCATTGCTTCCTCCGCAAGGCGTGCGTTGGCGCCGTCAAGCGCCCCTGGCTTTTGCCGCGGCGGCACAACTGTATGGCTATGTGCGCCAAACACTTCCAGAAGGCGATCCCCTCGACGAACCTCTCTATTATGATGTCAGAGGCCGCGACGTGCTCGATGCAGCGACGGTACGTAACCTGGAACTGCTCGAAAGTTCTTATCGGAACAAAGGAGGAACGCTTCTCAGCGTCATCGACCGGTGCGTGACTCCAATGGGGGGACGCCTGTTGCGCGAATGGCTGCGTATGCCTCTTTGCGAGCTCAAGCCTCTTCAATGGCGATTGGATGCAGTCCACTATCTGGTTGAGGAAGAAGAAGCGAGGATGAAGTTGCGGGAGACGTTGCAGGGCATCCATGACATCGACCGCATCCTCGGCCGTCTTACGTACGGCAACGCCGGGCCACGTGAGCTTCAAACCTTGGGCGCATCGCTACGAGCGGCAAGTACCGTTGCGGCCCAGATCACAACGTTTCCACTGGATCTATGGGGGCCCCTGCAGGAAAGCGTCGAACCTCCCGCATGGATCGCCGATGAGATCGGCCGTGCGTTGGTCGACGAGCCGCCCACCTCGTGGAAGGAAGGGGGCTTGATCCGTTCCGGGTACAATTCGGCACTGGACGCATTGCGCCATCAGGCGGCAGAGGCAAAAGCTTGGATGGCTGCTTTAGAGAGTCGGGAACGGGAACGAACAGGTATCAAGAATCTCAAGGTCGGTTTTAACAAGGTTTTTGGCTACTACATTGAAGTGACCAAGTCTCATGCCGAACACGTGCCATCGGAATATGTGCGCAAACAGACGCTGGTCGCTGCAGAGCGTTTTACTTTCCCAGAGCTAGAAGAAAAAGAACGGGAAGTCCTCGAAGCAGAAGAGCAGGAACGCAGTTTGGAGGCGGAACTCTTTTTCGATTTACGTACCCGCATTCTCCGTGAAGCGGCCATTGTGCACCGTGTTGCCCGTGCATTGGCAGAGATCGATGTGTTGGCTAACTTGGCGCATGTCGCGACTGAGCGACGCTGGGTACGTCCTCAATTTGTCCCCGGCGCTGCACCTCGTATTCGCAAAGGACGACATCCCGTGGTTGAAGCTGCGTTGGATGTGGGCCAGTTTATTCCGAACGATGCCTACTTTGATGAGCAAGATCGCCGTATCCTGATCGTGACCGGTCCCAATATGGCCGGAAAGTCGACCTACCTGAGGCAAGTCGCTTTGATCGCTCTCTTAGCGCAAATCGGATCCTTCGTTCCCGCTGAAGCAGCTACGCTGCCTGTATTCGATCATATTTTTACCCGTATTGGCGCTTCCGACGACTTAGCCGGAGGGGCCTCCACATTTATGGTAGAAATGCGTGAAGTGGCGACTATCTTGCGATATGCAACTTCAAAGAGTCTGGTGGTACTCGATGAAGTCGGTCGAGGGACAAGCAGTGACGATGGGTTGGCGATTGCCCAAGCGGTCGTGGAGGCACTGGATCAACGGGCAGATGGTGCTCCTTTTACCCTGTTCGCGACTCATTATCACGAGCTGACTGAAGTGGCAGATCGTCTGAAAAGTACGTACAACCTCTCGATGCGTGTCCTGGAACGGGAAGGACGGATCACTTTCCTACGAGAGGTCCAAGAAGGGCCCGCCGATAAGAGTTACGGAGTGGAAGTCGCACGTTTGGCCGGCTTACCACCTGATGTCTTGCATCGTGCCCAACAGCTTCTTGCGGAACGGACACGTGGGACTGCAAACGGTCCTGTAGAATGGGGAAGCGCATTGACGTTGCAGGAGGCGACCACATCCAGAGAAGGATTGCGAGAAATTCTGGACATGCTGTTGGCTATGGACCCACTGCGCATCACGCCGCTTGAGGCGTTAGAGCAGTTAACGACGTTACATGAGTTGGCAGAGCGCGAAGGAGAACGAACCCATGGGTAAGATTTCGCGACTACCACCTCAGATGGCCAACCTCATCGCAGCTGGAGAAGTGGTGGAAAGGCCAGCATCTGTGGTTAAAGAGCTCGTGGAAAACGCTGTCGATGCGGGTGCCCGTCATGTCTTCATCGAAGCGGAGCAGGCGGGCATTCAGCGTATCGTTGTGGTTGACGACGGTTGTGGGATAAGTCCACAAGATGCTCCTTTGGCGCTGGAGCGGCAAGCGACCAGCAAAATCAGCAAACCGGAAGATCTGATGCATCTCCAGACCCTTGGTTTTCGCGGTGAAGCGCTTGCTGCTATTGCCAGTGTGGCTGAGGTGGAACTGACGACTCGAGAAGCAGAGGCAGCTGTTGGGACGCGCGTGGTGGTTCATGGCGGTCAGCTGCAAACGTGTGAACCGGCAGCGAGTCCGGTCGGGACGCGTGTAGAGGTGCGACAGCTTTTTTATCAAACGCCTGCACGCTTGAAGTTTCTCAGGACGTTGGCGACCGAACGTGCACACCTGGAGCGCGCTGCCACCTTGCAGGCACTGGCGCATCCGGATGTCGCCATGCGACTTGTGGTCGAAGGCCGCGAGATCTTCTCGACCGCAGGAAAAGGAATGAATACCCGTTTGCTGGGAATCGCGTTTGGAAGCGAGGCAGCGAGGCGGCTGATCCCGTTTGAGGCAACCAATGTCGATTTTCAGGTGCACGGATTTGTCAGTCCGCCTGATCTCTCCCGATCAACCCGACAGCAGGAGCTCTTTTTTGTCCAGCATCGGCCGGTGGTTTCACCGCTCCTCGCATCAGCTCTGGAGGAAGCGTATCGCGGCTTTTTAACGGTGCATAGCCATCCACTGGCTCTCATTGAAGTTTCTTGTGATCCGGTCCTTTGCGACCCCAATGTCCATCCTGCCAAGCGAGAAGTACGTATCAGCCGCAGCGATGATCTGGCACGCTTGCTGGTTGAGGCCGTTCGCAGGGCTTTAGCCGGGAAGATCCATCCTGCTGAGTGGCGGGTACCGGAGGTCGCTGCCGAAGAGGAAGACGTACCCAAAGGCGAATCTGAGACTGCGGCTACGACCCATTTGCGGGTGGGAGCCAGTTGGCCAACCAAAGATCGGCCAACGCTACAGCCGGCATCGTTTCAACTGAATGAAGCAACTGTACCGTATTCAGGGGAAGGGTTGGCAAAACAGCAAGAAGAACAGTTGACGATGGGTGAGCATCCTAAAGTTTTGGGCAATACGGGATCATCATCGGCTGCTGGAAAAGTTGAAGGTGACGATTTCCTCAAAAGGTTTTCTCATCCACTTCGAGCTTTAGGTCAAATTCTGATGACCTACATCGTGACAGAAGGTCCAGATGGCCTTTACTTGATCGATCAACACGCTGCTGCGGAACGTGTTCGTTTCGAAGAGATCCGTCAAGCAGCAAGGCAAATGGACCTGGTCGCACAGCCATTGGCGATTCCGATTTTGCTTGAATTGACTCCAAGCGAACAGACACTGCTTGAAAATCGTTTGCCCGTGCTTGAACAGCTCGGGGTAACGGTCGGAGGATTGGGTGGGGGTACCCTAATGGTGCACAGCCTGCCTCAGATCGAAGGGATCCGTTCTGAGGCAAAATTGGCTGAGCAGCTCATTCGACAGGTGATCGAGAAGGGCAGCAGTGATCTGGAGGGCATTGTCGATCCCCTCTGTGCAACGCTGGCCTGCCACAGCTGCGTACGAGCCGGCGATACATTGCAAGCACCGGAGATCGAAGAACTACTTGCCCAATGGTTGCGCTGCCATGCCCCGTCGACCTGTCCTCACGGTCGTCCAGTGGCCCTGCATCTTTCTGCATCGGCATTGCAACGCTACTTTCGAAGGGTGCTCCCTTCATGACCGATGCACCGTATCTGATCACCGACACAGATCGTTCGGAAACAAGAGAGCGTGCGCAACAGATGGCTGCATTGTTACATCTGCCCTATCTTCCGCGGCAAGGCCGTTCAATTGCAGCGCTTTGTGGGACCAGTCGAGGTGTTTTTGTGGTTGAACAGAAAGCGTTGGCTTTTTACGCGCCTGGCTCAAAAACGGCTTTTCGTTACCATCCCAGTTCGGCGATTCCCCGCATTCGTGATGCGAGCAAGGGTATAGCGGATCCTTTGCTGGTCGCCTGTGAGGTGCAAAAGGGCGATCGAGTGTTGGATGCCACGTTGGGGTTGGGGGCTGATGCGCTCGTTCTCTCGTGGGGGATCGGGGAGGAGGGAGAGCTTATTGCTTTAGAGCACAGCTTGCCGATTGCTGTCGTTGTCTGTGATGGCCTGCGTCGGTATCAGAGTAATCGTGCAACCATCGATGCGGCGATGCGCCGCATCCGGGTCTTTCATGCTGATCATCGCCACTTTCTCCGCCATGCCGAGTCCTCCTCGTTTGATATCATCTATTTCGATCCGATGTTTGTCCATCCGCGTTATGCTTCTGCGGGGATTGCACCGCTGCGTGCCCTTGCAGATCCGCGGCCCTTGTCAGGTGATACGCTGGCCTTGGCTCGTCGCGTGGCGCGGCGGCGTGTGGTGGTCAAGGCGGAAGCGGAACAGGTGTGCTGGGGAAAGGCCGATCGTCTGATTCGAACGCACAGTGGTCTCTATTACCATGTGTTTGAGGCAGCAAGTCGGTCGTGACGGAGCGCAAACCCCTGCTGTGCATCGTCGGTCCGACCGCTGTCGGTAAAACAGCGTTGGCATTGGAGGTAGCCCGCTCTCTACATGGAGAGATCGTTTCTGCGGATGCATTGGCGGTCTACCATGGCATGCGCATCGGAACCGCACAGCCGACGGCGGTGGAACGCGAAGGGGTTGCCTATCATTTGATTGATTTTCTTCCTCCTGACAAGATGTTTTCCGTTGGTCAATATCAACAGCTGGCAGAGACTTGTCTTCAGGTTATCCGGCAACGCGCGCATCTTCCGATCCTTTGTGGGGGCAGCGGGCTGTATGTCGATGCAGTGATCAAACGCTACCGCTTTGCGGGGCAACCCGCTTCTGTGCAACTGCGTCAATCCTTGCAGAAGCGGTTGGAGACCGAAGGATTGGAAGAGCTTGTGGAAGATCTTCGCCGGCGTGATCCGCATACTTGGGCGAGGATCGATCGGCGCAATCCTCGTCGCGTGCTACGCGCCCTCGAAGTCGCCTTGCAACGTCCCCAAGATGGGCAGGAAGACCGATACGATCGTCTGCGCGGCGAAACGTTGCCTGCGATCAAAATTGGATTGACACTGCCGCGAGAACAGTTGTATCGGCAGATCGAGATGCGCGTGGATGCTATGATAGCCTCTGGTTGGCTCGAGGAGGCAGAAAGGCTAAAGGGTCACTACCCGCACTTGAGCCAGACTGCATGGTCGGCCATAGGCTATAAGGAATTGTTTGCTTACTTGGATGGCCAACTTTCCCTTCAAGAGGCCGTAGCAAAGATCAAGCAGCGAACCCGTCACCTTGCCAAGCGACAGTGGAGCTGGTTCCGCAGGGATCCGGAAATACAGTGGTTGGATGCTTCTGACGGCATCGCTGCCTGTGCTGAAGAGATCGTTAGGCGTTTCGCTGATCTTTGATGCTCCAATTGTTTGGGCGGCTTGCAGGAGTCGCATATAGAAGGGAGAATAGATCTTCAAAGAGAGATTGTTTGCTGCCATGATCAAATGAGGGGGCTCGCCCGCGATGAGTAATAAACAGGTCAATTTGCAAGATGCATTTCTCAATCAAGTACGAAAAGAAGCGATACCGGTTATTGTCTTTTTGATGAATGGGTATCAACTGCGAGGATTTGTACGTGGATTCGATAATTTTACAATAATTTTAGAAACAGACGGAAAACAGCAGATGATCTATAAGCATGCCATTTCGACATTTGTGCCGGCACATCATGTCAATTTGCAACCGGAGGAACCTGCAGAAAATTAAAAGGGGACGACGATCGCGGGCCTCCCCTCTTCACTGATGGCCAGTGCCTCGACACGTTGTCGAGGCTTTTTCTTTCCTCATTCGTGTCATTTTTTATGACTATTTGTGTTGCATGTTTGAACGCACCATCGTATAATCCCTCCAGAATTGAAGGAAAAGGGGGAGGGAAGACATGCCGAGTCCATCTGCTGAAATGGTCGCCGCGGATTCTATTTGGGTCGTGCTCACGGCTGTCTTGGTCATGTTTATGCAGGCGGGATTTGCACTCTTGGAGACAGGGTCAACACGCTCCAAAAACGCAGGGCACGTCGCTTCCAAGAACTTGTTGAGTTTTGGTATTGCAACTCTGGTGTTTTTTGCCGTCGGCTTTGGCATTGCTTTCGGCAATGGCAACACCATCATTGGTACCTCAGGCTTTTTCCTCAATGTCAGCGACAATCGTGTCAACGACGTTTTTTCTTCTCTCAGTTTTTCGACGGTCCCTTTGGGAGCCAAGTACCTGTTTGAACTGGTTTTCGCTGCAGTCTCGCTCGCTATCGTGTGGGGAGGGCTTGCCGAACGCGCCAAGCTGATCGTTTACTTTATCTTTGGCATTGTCTTTTCGGCGATCATCTACCCGGTCATTGGGCACTGGATTTGGGGAGGTGGTTGGCTCTCCGAATTGGGCATGCAAGACTTTGCCGGCTCAACAGTTGTTCACTTGCAAGGTGGCGTCGCCGCCTTGATCGGAGCCATTCTGCTTGGGCCGCGCATTGGCAAGTTCAATGCAGACGGTACCCCCAACAACTTGCGTGGACACAATCTGGTCTATACCGTTTTAGGGACGTTTATCCTGTGGTTTGGTTGGTTTGGCTTTAATCCCGGTTCAACTTTGGCGGCCAGTGGCGCATTCTTTGCTTACGTGGCGATGACGACCAACATCGCTGCTGCAGCAGGCGGCGTAGTGGGGATGTTGGTCGCTTGGGCCCATTCGGGCAAGCCAGATATTGTTGCAATGGTGAATGGTGTCCTCGGGGCACTGGTGGCCATCACAGCAAGTTGCGCCTATGTGGAACCAGGTGGGGCTGTCATCGTTGGCGCAGTCGCTGGGTTGATCAGCTATTTCGGGGTTTTGATGGTGGAACGCTGGTGGAAAGTCGATGATCCCATCGGTGCCTTTGGCGTTCATGGCCTCTGCGGTATCTGGGGGACCCTCGCAACGGGATTTTTGGCTTCTCCTCGTCTTGTTCACACCGTGGGCATCGGAAACCCGGGCCTTTTTTACGGTGGGGGAGTACACCAGCTATTGGTACAGTTGGAAGGCATCCTTGCTTGTGGTGCTTTCACCGCCGCAGCAAGTTTCATCGTGCTCTATGCCATCAAGAAGACAGTGGGTTTGCGCGTCACTTCGGAAGAAGAACTCCTTGGCCTCGATATGTCCGAGCACGGAACGTGGGGCTATCCTGAAGTCTTTGAAGATCGGACTGCGGCAGCAAACGATTCACAAAAGTAACCTGTTTCTACGAGGAACTGCCCAATCTAAAACGGCCACCTTTGCAAGGCGGCCGTTTTAGCGCAGACGGACAAGGGCTTCCGCATAGATTGGATTCAGGTTTTGCGGCGACGCTAAAGACTGCGGCATGAGGGAAGGACGCGATGTGATCAAATCGAAGGAGAACCTAAAGGATTCGGTCAAGAGTGCGAGTCTGACGTCAGGACGAGTTTCTGAGAAAACCTCCTCCGAGCGATCCCTAGAAATGCCCCGTCTTTTGCCGGAAGAAAACCAGGCACAACATGCTCTCCTGTGTGAGTTGGAAGAACTGGTGGGCTTGGGAGAAGTCAAGTCCCTGGTGAAAGAGATTTATGCCTATACGGAGATCCAGAAACGACGTCAGGCGGTTGGGTTAAGTGGGGATGCGCTGGTTTTGCATATGGTTTTCAAGGGAAATCCAGGAACCGGGAAAACGACGGTTGCGCGGTTGCTGGGTAAAATGTTTGCGGCAATGGGGATTCTCTCCAAAGGACATATGGTTGAAGTCGAGCGGGCTGATTTGGTAGGTGAATATATCGGACATACCGCTCAGAAGACGCGCGAACAGGTACTGAAGGCACTGGGAGGGGTCCTGTTCATTGATGAAGCGTATTCGCTGGCCCGAGGGGGGATAAAAGACTTTGGCCGGGAGGCAATCGATACGCTCGTCAAAGCAATGGAGGATCACCGCAACGATTTTATCCTGATCTTGGCCGGTTACCGTGTGGAGATGGAGTATTTTCTACAGAGCAATCCGGGGCTGCCGTCACGGTTTCCCATCCAGGTTGAGTTCCCGGACTATACTGCGGTCGAGCTGTTGCAAATTGCAGAACAGATGCTGGCCAAAAGAGATTACGAACTAACCCCCGTAGCTCGGCAGCGCCTGTTGTTATTTCTCGAAGATCAAGTGGGACGTCATATGCGCAACTTTGGAAATGCGCGATTGGTACGCAACTTGATCGAAAAAGCGATACGCCGTCAGGCAATGCGGTTGATCGATCGACCGTTTCTCTCAAAAGAGGAGCTGATGGTCATCACTGCAGAAGATCTCATTCTTTCTATTTAGCTTAAGCCGAGACGATCCATCTTGTGTTGAAGCTGCTGTGTATTGAAAATGGGGCTACGCTTCACAAACTGTGTATAGGTCGGGTAGGATATTGCTTTACCCGAGAATGGAGGAGCACGACGGCCGTAGAAGAATGGCACGCTTTTTATGCAGAATTCGTACAAGCCCATGATTTGGATCCAGCTCTGGCCCTGCTTGCCGCTGAGGTGGAGGAACAGATTACACCCGTCTTGGAAGGTATCCGTCGCCGTTCTTTCTCATGGACAAGCCGCATTTTGCAGGGCTTTGCTGCTTGTGGACTTCAAGAAAGCGATTTGTGGGGAAAAAGTGGCTACGGCTATGGGGATCGTGGACGTGCAGTGTTGGAAGCAGTTTATACACAACTGTTTAAGAGCGAGGCAGCGCTGGTACGGCCCCAGATCGTTTCAGGGACCCATGCCTTGGTCCTGGCCGCTCGAGCGGCTGTACCTGTCGGCAAAGAACTGCTATGTGCAGCACCGCCTTATGAGACGCTGCAGACTGCTTTTGATTTGCATGGGGAGGTAGGCCAGTTTGAAGGACGCACTGTGCGCATTGTGGGAAAGGCAAATGCCACGTTGCCCACTCCCCAAGAGATTGCGACTGCTGTCGGCCCACAGACGGCTGCACTCATGTTGCAACGATCGCGGGGATACCAGCTCCATCGCGGCGTGATGACCAACGCTCGTTTAAACACCTATCTCCAAGCCATCCGCGCAGCCGGCGTTCAAGTTCCGATCCTTGTCGACAATTGTTACGGGGAATTTGTGGAAGAAGAAGAGCCGACTGCACTTGGGGCAGATTTGGTGGCCGGCTCTCTCATCAAAAATCCTGGAGGCGGGATTGCACTGACAGGCGGATACTTGGCCGGTCGCAAAATGCTCGTGCAAGCAGCAGCCTCCTCCTTGATTGCGCCTGGCCTAGATGGAGAGGTGGGGCCAACAGCCCCCTTGTTGCGTGGGATGTTGCTTGGACTTTTCCTGGCTCCCCAAATGGTTGCGCATGCACTATCGGGTGCCGTCTTTCTTGCAGCCCTTTTTGAAAAACTTGGTTTTCCTGTTTCTCCACAATGGAAGGAGCCGCGCGGGGACATTGTCCAGTCCGTGACGTTGGGCAGTAGGGAACGGTTGCTTGCCTTCTGCAGAGCTGTTCAAGCCCATTCTCCGATCGACGCAAATGCGCTTCCCGAACCTGGGAGACTGGCAGGGTACGATTCACCCGTTGTCATGGCTGCTGGAAATTTTGTGCAGGGTGGATCTTTGGAACTTTCGGCTGATGCGCCATTGCAATCGCCGTACACGGTCTTTTGGCAAGGCGGATTGTCCGAAGGCCAAACGCGCATTGCCGCCCTGGCAGCGGCTGCGGCAGTTACGACGTTGTGAATGTCACATTTCTGACATGCTCTTGACGAAAAGGGAAAGAATCGATACTCTTATAAGGAGAGATGAATCGTGGAATGACCAAGCAAGACATAAAGGTGGGCGATGGTATGGAAGATTTGCGCCGGAGCGTTGCGCTTTTCCCCATGGGCATTGTCATGAAACTGACAGGACTGACGGCACGGCAGATTCGTTATTACGAGACCCATCATCTTGTTTCTCCGGAGAGGACCAAAGGACATCAGCGGCTTTTCTCACTCAACGACATCGATCGTTTGCTCGAAATAAAAAAATTGATCGATCAAGGATTGAATATTGCTGGTATCCAAGCGGTTTTGGGTGGGCAGGCAGCCCCGCCGGCGACGGAGAGTCGCCAGAAGCGGGAGCAGCGCCTAGAGCGGGAACGTTTGACCGAGGCGGATGTTCATGAAATGCTTGAGACGTACTTGGCCTCTCGGGGTGCAAGTAGTCTTAATGAAGCTTTGCCGTTGGGAGAGCTTTCACGTTTCTTGCGTTCGTGATACGTTACTGCCATCCTATTGCTCATGTAGCCAAGGGTATCTGAAGGAGGAAGCGATGGCGCGTTATACGCGGGAAGAGATCTTACGTGAAGCGGACGAAGCAGGCGTTAATTTTATCCGTCTGCAGTTTACCGATCTGCTCGGCATTCTCAAAAACGTTGAGATTCCACGCAATCAGTTGGAAAAAGCGCTCGATGACAAGATCATGTTTGACGGTTCCTCTATTGAAGGATTTGTCCGCATCGAGGAATCGGACATGTATCTCTATCCGGACTATGATACATGGATGGTTTTCCCATGGCGTCCCGAAGGGAACGTGGTGGCGCGTTTGATCTGTGACATTTACAATCCTGATGGGACGCCTTTCTTGGGCGATCCGCGCAGAGTGCTGCGTCGCCAAGTTGAACATGCCAAACAGATGGGCTTTTCCGCGATGAATGTGGGTCCTGAAGCGGAGTTCTTCTTGTTTAAGCTGGGCGAAGATCATCAACCCACGACGGAGCCGAGTGACGAAGGGTCGTACTTCGATCTGGCGCCGGTCGACGTCGGTGAAAACTGTCGGCGGGATATCGTCCTCCTTTTAGAACAAATGGGGTTTGAAGTAGAGGCAAGCCATCATGAGGTGGCGACTGGCCAACATGAAATTGATTTCAAGTATGCCGACGCGATTACCACAGCGGACAATTTGATGACGTTCAAATTGGTGGTTCGCACAGTGGCCCAGCAGCACGGCCTTCATGCGACGTTCATGCCAAAGCCGGTCTTTGGCATCAACGGCTCGGGGATGCATTGCCACCAGTCTTTGTTTTCGGGCAATGAGAATGTCTTCTACGATCCTGCAGATCCGATGGGGCTTTCTTCGACGGCCCGCTCTTATATCGCTGGTATCCTGCGCCATGCCCGCGGTTTTGCGGCGATTACAAATCCGACGGTCAATTCATACAAGCGTTTGGTTCCCGGCTATGAAGCTCCCGTCTATGTCGCATGGTCCGGGCGCAACCGTAGTCCTCTCGTGCGGGTACCGGCTTCGCGTGGTCTCTCGACGCGTATTGAGGTACGCAATCCGGATCCTGCTGCAAACCCTTATCTTGCTTTTGCCGCCATGCTTGCAAGCGGATTGGATGGTATCGATCAAGAGCTCAATCCACCTGTGCCTGTCGATCGGAACATCTACACGATGAACGAGCAAGAGCGTCGGCAAGAAGGCATCGTGAGTCTGCCTGCCGATCTCCATGAAGCTTTGGAGGCTTTAAAGGCTGATGCTGTCGTCACCGAAGCATTGGGAGAACACGTACTGACGCGGTTCATCGAAGCAAAATCGATTGAGTGGGATATGTTTCGGACGCAAGTCCACCCTTGGGAACTCAAGCAATACTTTACAATGTATTGATCATATTGATCCCATAGACTTTCTTGATCAAAAGGAACGGCAGGAATTCCTGCCGTTCCTTTTGATCATTGCCAGAGGCGCAGCAGCCCAACTACTTTGCCGACAATGGTGACGTGATCGTAAAAAAGCGGAGCCATGACAGGGTTTTCGGGCTGCAGACGGACGCGGTTTTGCTCGATGAAAAGGCGTTTGATGGTCACTTCGTTGGTATTGACCAGCGCTACGACGATATCTCCGTTGGCAGCAGTGGGAGTCGCATGTACCAGTGCCAAATCTCCATCCAAGATGCCGGCTTCGATCATGCTTTCACCGCTGACGCGAAGCAAAAAATAATCCTCTGGACGCGCCCACCCTGCAGGGATGGGATAGTATCCTTCGATATTTTCTACGGCTGTAATCGGTGCACCGGCTGTGACCTTGCCAATGAGCGGAATGTAGGCGGTCGGTTCCCGTACCGTAGCTTCGGGCAGATCTACCAGCTCGATCGCACGAGAGCGCTGTCCGTAGCGCCGGATATATCCTTTGCGTTCCAGATTGGCCAAATGGCTGTGAACTGTGGCAGTGGAATGAATTCCAAGGGCTTCGCCAATTTCACGGACCGATGGCGGATAACCACGTAGCGCGAGCTGTCTCCGAATGAAGGAAAGGACCTCCTGTTGTCTGCGTGTCAATTCCTCCGCCATCCCATCACCTCTAAAGCCCTTATCGTACGATCATTTGTTCGATTGCTATTATAGCAGCTTTGTACTGCCATGAAGACCCACTGCACCTGGATATCTCGCTAAAACTAGCGGCCGTTCTCACGTTGATGTAGGGAGTGGTAAACGCCGATCATTTCTTCAAACTCTTCATAGCTGACAGTAAGGCGCGACTGAGGACGCTGTAACGCATCATAGGCACAGATGAGCAGAGAGCCTGGCATGTAGGGTATCATGGTAAGGAATTCTCCATGGATGCTTTGCGGATCTGGATTGACGGGACGCTTACGAAACATATTGATCACCTTCAGCAAAACGATAGCACAAAAGAGGAGGCAAACAGGTGCATGTGGGAGGGCGATCCTGGATTTTCTTACTACCTTCGCTGGTTACGTCAGGCTGGACCTTTGGCATCCTACCTGAGCCAAGAGCCCTTTTGGGAATGGGAGTTACCACAAGAATGTAGTCAAATCGCCTTGGGACAAGCGGATTCTGCCGATTCACCTGTTGCGGGTGTGGTGCGGCGGGATGCACGTACGTTGTGGATCCTTCCACTGGAGGCAGCGTCTGCAGTGCAAAGCATTCGCCAATGGGCACGGGAGGGGGGCGTGGTACCTCTTCTCGTGCCACATCCAGCCACCTTGCGGACTCCGGAGATGCGCCAATGGCAGCAGGCGTTATGGCTTTCATCGGCGGTTTTGCCCCATTCGGCCTTCCCTTCCCAAGGTGTGCTACTTTTGGTCGCTGCAAAGCGAGGACCCAATGAGACGTTTCGTACGCTGGGCCCCCAAGATATGCCACCTGATTTCTTGCTGGCGGCGATGGGGATGGACAGGGCGTTCTTCTTTGAACCACTTGGCGACGATTTGACGATGTATGCTCGTTACCTGCAAGATAGCGGAGTAACGGTACGCGTGATCCAATCCTTCAAGTAAAGGGAATGGATGAATCGTTCGATCTTCTGACAGCGCTCGATGAAATTTCAGGGAAAGGAGAGCACACGAACTTTCACTGGAAGGAAGTTCGATCCTGTGGGAAGCGATGAGCAGTGGAGGATATGGGGTACAGGGATGGCATTCGGATGAAGAAGCGCTTCCACCAAAGTGGGTTACGTTGGCAACGTTGGCCCACCCGACCAAGCGCTGGCTGTGGTCACTCCCCTTGCACCGAGAGGTAGCAGCGGTCGTTGAACTGACATCACTGTACTCGGATAAGCCGATGACAGCGATCGATGTAGGCAGTGGATATGGATTGTGGACAGCCTTGCTGGCAGGAGAAGGTATTCAAACCGTCGGAATTGAGCGTGATATGGAAAGGGTGCAGTGGGCCCGCGATCACTTTGGAAGTGCAAAGGCAACTTACCACTGTGCTTCTATTGATGCCGTTGCAGAGAAATGGTCAGGCTGTTCGATTGCCTTGGTCTCTTGGTGCCCTCCCGGGATTGACTGGCGTTCAGAGATGACTACGTTGGCCCCCCAACTGCTATGGGAGATTGGGATGCCTGGAGGCGTTGGGACCAGTGTTCCAACGCATTACCGAATGGTAGCGAGGTGGCGCTCGCCAAGTTGGGTCGATGTACTCAACGCTGCGTTGGCACATTGGCATGCTGGAAGGGGCGAGGGAAACATTCGGTGGTTGCCAGAGGGAAGCACTGTAAATACAGTTTTTGCCCGTGAAGAACGTCTGACGACTGCAGTAAAGATTGCCTGGGCGAGACGCTGGCAGGTTGCTTGGAAGGCGACGATTCAAGCGCCTGAGGGTTATCCATGGGAAGCAGGATACGCGGCCTTAGGCTTGTTGCCTGCAACCCCAACTGTAACAGGTGAGAGGCTTTGGGACATCGAGCTGTTTGACTGAGGTATAATTCGTAAGTGCAAACAGGAACGAGGAGGAAAAAGATGGAGGAAGCATTCCGGATTGCCCACGATTCCCTTGGTGACGTCTATGTGCCGGCAAAGGCCTACTGGGGACCCCAAACACAACGTGCCAAAGAAAACTTTCCCATTAGCGGCCTTCACCTGCCGCGACGGTTTATCCGTGCACAGGGCATCATCAAGGCGGCAGCTGCCAAGGCCAACGCTGCCCTTGGCTTGCTCGATGCTCGCAAGGCTGAAGCGATCCAACAAGCAGCAAAGGAAGTGATCGAAGGCAGGTGGGACGACCAGTTTGTTGTTGATCTGTATCAGGCAGGAGCCGGCACATCTCAGAATATGAATGCTAATGAAGTGATTGCCAATCGAGCAGCGGAATTGTTGGGGGGCAATGTAGGAGATACCTCGCTCGTACATCCCAATGATCATGTCAATATGGCCCAATCGACCAACGATACGATTCATGTGGCCATCCACATTGCAGGGTTGGAGGCGATCGTTCATGATTTGCTGCCTGCGTTGGATAACTTGAGCGACGCCTTCTCGCAAAAGGCGGAGGAATTTGACGGTGTAGTCAAAGCAGGCCGCACCCATCTGCAAGATGCCGTCCCTGTTCGCTTGGGACAGGAATTCTCAGGTTATGCCCGCATCGTGCGCCACCTTCGCGAGCAGCTGGGAGCAACCAGCCAGGTATTGCAGGAGATTGGGATGGGCGGAACGGCGACTGGGACCGGACTGAATGCACATCCTCGATTTCGTGCATTGGCAATAGAAGCGATCAATGAGCAGACCGGATTGCGCTTTCGCGAACCGGAGAACATGTTCGCTTTCATGCAGAACCTGGATGCCGTTGTCGAAGTAAGTGGGGAGATTCGGGCGATTGCTACGGCACTGACCAAGATCGCCAATGATTTGCGTTTGCTAAGTTCTGGGCCCTATACCGGCTTTGGCGAGATCAACCTGCCAGCTGTGCAACCGGGAAGCTCCATTATGCCCGGTAAAGTCAATCCTGTCATGGCAGAGATGCTCAATATGGTCTGTTTTCAGGTGATTGGCTGTGATCAGACCGTAATGATGGCTGGACAGGCAGGGCAGCTCGAGCTCAATGTGATGATGCCTGTCGTTGCGGGGAATCTTTTGCATGAGATCAATATCTTGGCCAATGCCTGTAACGTTGTAGCGGACCGGTGCATCCGCGGGATTACGGCCGACGCCGAACGTTGCCACTGGTATGCCGAGCACACCCTGGCTTTGGCCACGCACCTCAACCCCATTATCGGCTACGACAAGGCTGCCGAAATCGCAAAAGAAGCCCAGCGGACCGGTAAAGCGGTACGCGAAGTGGCACTGGAGCGGGGTGTTCTCTCTCAAGAGCAGCTTGACAAGGTCTTTGATTACTACGCGATGACCGAGGGAGGCATCGCCTGATTTGCATTTCGCTCGAATCGTTCGCGTAGTTGGGTAAGATTGAATACTCTGGGAGGGAGAGGGGAGATGGAGCTGCGGCGCACGGTCTGTCCGCATGATTGTCCGGATGCCTGCGGTATCCTTGCTCAAGTGGATGCCGAACAGAACCGCGTCATTCGCGTTTCGGGTGCAGTGGACCACCCGTTCACACGAGGGATGCTTTGTGGCAAAGTCGCACATTACGAGGCGCGTATCCATGCCCCAGGACGTCTTTTGACGCCATTGCGTCGAAGTGGGCCAAAAGGTTCTGGGCAATTTGAACCGTGTTCCTGGGAAGAGGCGCTGGAGCTTATCGTAAGACAGTTGCAGGCTACATTACACGATTACGGCGGTCAGGCTGTTTTGCCCTATTGGTATGCAGGAACGATGGGCCTGCTGCAAGAACAGGCAGGTATGCCCTTTTTTCGGGCGATCGGAGCATGTGAATTGGACCGCACGATCTGTTCTGCTGCAGCCGATGCCGGTTGGGAAGCTGCTGCAGGTGGGGCAAGCGGCTCAGATCCTGAAGGTGTCGTCGACAGTGACTGCATTCTCTTATGGGGATCCGATGCTGCCTCGACAAATATGCATTTTTTCAGTCTGGCCCGCCAGGCGCAGCGTCGTGGTGCACAGGTGATCGTAATCGATCCTTGGCAGAGCAAAACTGCAAAAGGCGCTGACTGGTGGATCCATCCGTGCCCTGGGACAGACGGTGCGTTGGCGTTGGGACTAATGCATCTGATTGTGGCCCATCACCGGGAGGAGACAGCTTTTCTCGATCGCTTTACCGAAGGGTTCGAACAGCTGCGCCAAGAGGTATTGCCCCAATGGACAGTAGAACGCGTGGCAAGAATCTGTGGGATTGCAGAAGGGGAAATTAAGGCGTTGGCACGACGCCTGGAACAGGCACGTGCACCATTTCTGCGCATTGGCGTCGGTATCTCGCGGCATCCCAATGGCGCGATGACTGTCCGTACCCTGGTCAGCTTGGCAGCGGTTCTCGGTGCGTTCGAGAAGCTACCAGGCGGCGGCTGCCTGCTCTTTACAGGTGGTGCGCCGCTTAGGCGGGCGGTGATCGAACGTCCCGATTTGCGTCAACCGGGCCGACGGGTGGTCAATATGTCTCGCCTGGGAGAGGCACTGACAGAGCTTGAGGCTCTACCGATTAAGTTTCTGTTTGTCTACTCCAGTAATCCCGCCAATGTTGCTCCGATGCAGGGAAAAGTACGATGGGGATTGGCGCGGGAAGATCTGTTTACCGTGGTTCACGAGCAGTTTCTGACCGATACGGCCCGATACGCCGATCTTGTCCTGCCGGCAACGACAATGGCCGAACATGCCGATGTCTACCGCAGTTACGGCCATTACTATTTACAGCTTTCCCATGCGATCATCGCACCTCAAGGCGAATCGTGGAGCAACTGGCGTCTCTTTTCGACGTTGGCCCGCCGGATGGGCCTGACAGACCCCCTCTTTCTGCGTAGCGAAGAAGAGTTGTTGTCAGAGTTGGTCAAGCGCCAGTCCGATGGGTTTCCGGAGGGCCTCAGTGATGAGTCGTGGGCGAAGTTGTGGCGGGGGGAACCGGTCCGGGTTGGAGTGGTACCGGGAAGCAATCCATTGGCTGATTCAAAGACAGGTGCTCCACGTCATAAGATTCGCTTCTACAGCCAAAAATGGCAGCAAATTGCAGGAGCCGGCGCACTTAACTGGGTTTCGTATCGGCCGGCTGGATTACCAGAATTGTCGAATCCTAGCTTCAATGAGACGAATGAGGAGACGAATGAGACGATGACATTGCCGCAAGGTTGGCTCCGCTTGGTGACAGCCCCTGGGCACCTGTTTTTGAACACTTCTTTTCAGCCTGTCGAAGCGCTTCGCCAGAAAGAGCGCGGTCCACAGCTGTTGATCCATCCCAACGATGCCCAGCGATGCGGCTGCACCGATGGCATCATGGTCTACGCCGAAAATGCCTTTGGTCGTGTGCGTTTTCGGCTCGTTGTCACCTCAGATGTTCCAGAAGGCGTGGCTGTTGCCCCGGGAATCTGGGACGATGTGGCGCATGGTCGATCTCCTGGTGTCAACGCGCTGGTCTCCGAGCGAGTATCTGATTTTGGTGGAGGTCCCACGTTTTACGCAAGCGCCATTCGGGTCCTCCCCCTAATGTCTGATAATAAGTATTCTGTAAAGTAGAGGTCGTTCTTTTGATGACGTTTGTGTTAGGATACGTTGCAGTCGTACAGTTCTTCCGATACGATAAGCACAACTACCGATAAGTGTGACATCGTCAGCTTTGGGGAAAGCATTTTCTACAGGAACGCCTACTTTGAACGTCTAATTTAAATGAGGGTGGGTTGATCCAACCACCATGCGAATTGCGATCTTTACGGAAACGTTTCCGCCCATGGTAGATGGTGTGGTGACACGCCTTTTGGGAACGATTGAGGAGCTGGTGAGCTCAGGGAATGAGGTATTGGTTGTCGCCCCCTTCCGAAGCGAGCCTTCTTATCATGGGGTACCAGTGGTTCGATTGCCCGGACTGCCCTTTGCGCTTTATCCGGAGAAAACGGTCTGCGGACCGAGTCTCGAGTTGAAGCGACGTCTGACTCTCTTTCGCCCGGAAGTCATCCATGCGGTCAACCCTATCGATATTGGGGCAATTGGTGTAGCAACTGCCAAGATGCAGGGCATTCCATTGGTCTGTTCTTATCACGCGCGTCTGCCTGAGTACACGGAATATTATCATATAGGCTTTCTCAAGCCGGCCGCATGGACGGCATTGCGTCTGCTTCACAACCGTGCTCAGGTCAATTTGGCCACCTCTCAAGCAATGGTTCAGGAGTTGCGTGACCATGGAATTCAACGTGTGCGCTTGTGGGAGCGTGGGATCGACGCTAACCGATTCGGACCCCAGCACTATAGCACCCAAATGCGCGAAAGGCTGTTGGGAGGCCGTGATCCACAGACACCTGTTCTCCTATATGTAGGCCGGCTCGGTTGGGAAAAGGGGCTCGATCAGCTCCGCCCTCTTCTTACCAGTAGGCCAGATATCCAACTGGCCTTTGTCGGCGAAGGTCCTGCCCGCCTACACTTACAAAAAGCTTTCAAAGGTACTTCTACGGTTTTTACCGGGAAGCTTGAAGGAGAGGCATTGGCAAAAGCTTATGCCTCTGCAGATGCCCTCCTCTTCCCCTCTACGACTGAAACCCTCGGTCTGGTCGTGTTTGAGGCGATGGCCTCAGGTTTACCTGTCATCGCTGCGCGGAATGGGCCACTTTTGGAGACAATTCGTCCATATGAAAATGGCCTTTTGTTTACTCCCGGTGAGGTAGAGGATATGGTGAATCAGATCGACTGGTTGGTTGGGCATGAGCAACAGCGCCAGGAGATGGGTCATCATGCCTACCGATTTGCCCAATCGCTGGGCTGGCGAATGCCCACCCAACAGCTACTAGACGACTATCAACGCGCCATCCGCCGATATCATCGTCAAAACAAGGTACGCCGTCCTGCTGCTTCACCAGCACGAGAACGTATTTGAGTCGAGAGCTTCAATCAACCCGTTTGATCACGGGTAAATTGCGTATCCAGAAGCGATTGCGCGTCTACTTTACTTTGATACAGGCGGCCAATGGCAGGTAAACCATTCGATATAAACAGTTGGTGTGCACGGATTCGGTTGCTTCCGGCTTCGAGCCGTACCCAGTGAGCACGTCGCTGTGCCGCTTGCGCGTAAGCAGCTCGAAGCAAGGCTTTTCCAATGCCGCGTCCGCGAAAAGCAGGTGCAACGATCAAATCGGCGATCCACGCTTCTGGAGTCAACCAATTGAGACGGTTACGGAAGTAAAGCGACAGAAAACCGACCACTTCTGCAGACAACTCTTCCGCTACCAACAAACAAGAATCTGGATCGTCCAATTGAAAAAGGTACCGTTTGCGAAATGCTTCATACTCTTGATTGTCTTTGGGAGCTGGGCGATCGAGTTCAATCAGCAGGTTCATTGTCTCGTCGAAATCCTGTGGGAGCGCTTGCCGAATGGTCATTGCATCCTCACACTCCCCTTTAGCTGACTTGATCCGCTGCCACCTGATACTCTGAAGGATGGCCAAAGTACCGCTCGCAGACCTCCTGGGTTTGTTGGCGTTGTGGCCCGGGTACGAAGACATAGAAGCGCCAAAGCCTGCGATAATTTTCAGCAAGAGCACGTACTTCACCGCCCGCTGCTTCATCCTCATCTAATGAATGCAGACCCGAAGGTGTTACACAGGGCATGGCTGCACTTTTCATCCAACTGCGTTTTGGCACGTAGAAAACTACCTCTTGCGGTGGAAGATCCAAACGAGCTGCTAGTTTTTCCTCCGCACGGCGGCGATTGCCCGCATTGAGATAGAAGCGTCGCTCCAAATCTTGAATTTCATCGGTGGATAACGTTCGCGGCGTCAAGGCGTATGCACGCTTGAGCAGATGACGCTCGCGCACAGATCGTGCAAGTGCACGAATGGAAGTCCCGTGCGGGTAGTGATCGGGTATCTCCTCCAGACAGTCCAACAACGATTCGTCGCCCATCTGCAGAAGCGCTTGTTCAGTGAGAACCCCATCTTGATCTGCCCATTCCACTGCTTTGGCGATCATCGCACCGGAAACACATTTGGTGTGATGGTAGTAAAGGCGTTCCGTCAAATAGTAGCGCATATGTAAAATCTGCAGTACTTCCGATCTTCGATCAGATCGTTCGAGTCCGTGCTCGCTGAATTCCAGTGTCAGATGGTCGTTTGCGATGGAAAAGGCCTGTAGGATCCGTTGGTCATAGCGAACCGATAGCCCAGCGTACATAGCGTCACGACTCACGTAATCAAGCATATCCGCATCGAGTGCCCCCGAGAAAATCTCATAGGTCCAGGCTTGTGGCGATGTTGCCGAAAGCAAGGACCAGATGAGATCGGTATCGTAACCTGCCAGGGCAGTGGCATCCCGCAGTCCATCCTCCCAAAGCCAACGCAACCTTACCCCACTGTCGTGGCGTGGATAGACGTGACGTTCATCTTCGAGCGTGTGCCCGAAAGGAACATGGGTGACGTCATGCAGAAGTGCTGCTGCGCGGATGGATGCAGCGAATTCCTCAGAGACCTGGCTGGGATGCTTGATTTGGAGGATACCTAAAATTTCGGAGGCTTTTTGCATCGTGCCCAAAGAATGTTCGAAGCGCGTATGCGTACATCCTGGATAGACCAAGGCAGCGGTACCCAGTTGCTTGATGCGACGCAATCGCTGTATCCAAGGGGTATCGATGAGCTGACATTCTCTTTCACTGAGGGTCATATCTCCGAAGACGGAGTCACGCAGGATCATGCGGCCGTCTCCCCGACCCATTGATGCAGCAGCGCAATCTCGTCCGCATATTCTTCCTCTTTTTCCACAGGAGTTTCCAGCAAGAGTGGGACGTTTGCAAATGCAGGAGACTGGGCGATCGCTCGCAGTCGGTCTAGACCGATTTCCCCTTTGCCGAGTAGCTGGTGGCGATCACGATGACTTAAAAAACCCGTCATACTGTCATTAAAGTGTACGGCCTTGATCAAAGGCAAAGCACCACAATGCTGAAGACGCTCCAATGCTTTTTCCCAATTGTCATAGTCAAGGGCACCAGCGGCAAACGCATGGCAGGTATCGTAGCAAAAAGCGATACGTTCTTGCTGAGCACTTTGTGCACGGATTTCCATCAGCTCTTCAAAAGTTGTGCCAAGTTCGCTCCCCTGCCCTGCCGTATTTTCCAGCAGCAAAATTGCTTTACCGTGAAAGCGGTCGAGCACTTCATCCATCGTATCCACCATTGTACGACGCCCGGCGTCTTCTCCTTGGCCGACGTGTTTTCCGCAGTGGACCACCAAGTAAGGCGTATGAAAGGCGTCACAAATTTCCAGATCGTTGACAAGCGATTCGACGGTCTTTGTATGTAAGTCTTTATCCGGCGTACTCAGATTGGTCACATAAGGCGAATGGGCAACCGTCAATAGGCCGGCTTGATCAGCAGCTGTCGCCCCCTTCTCTGCTTCTTTGGCATCGAGATGGCGAAGACGGTTCGAACGCGGATTTTTCGGAAAATATTGGAAGGCAGTGGCATTTAATTCAATTGCCTTCTCCACCGTCTTTACAAAGCCTTTCGATGTACTCAAATGACAACCGACGCGCATCCTATTTCTCCCTTTTCCAATGCATTCCATATAAGTTCCTGCATATAAAGATGGCAGGGGAGGCGGGACTCGAACCCACAACACCCGGTTTTGGAGACCGGTGCTCTGCCAATTGAGCTACTCCCCTACAACGACAAGGACTTTAACAGATCCCGTAGGCTTTGGCAAGAGGAGGACCGGTGCCCTAAAAGCAGTGTAGGATTGCGATTGGGCTCCCTTGAAACAGGTGAAGCTACCCCATCCATTCGCGCCGCAATCGGACCCGAATGTCTTCTTCTGCGACCAGTCGAAGTATTTGCGAGGTTTCAATGAGACGAGAACTGGTCCGTGCACCAAGCAATGCGGCAATTTGTTCCAGCGAGAGATTGGTTGTCACGACGGTGGGTCGTTTATATAGACTACGCTCGTTGAGCAGGCTATAGATCTGGTTCACTGTCCACTCACTGTAATTGTGTACCCCCAAATCATCCATTACCAGGTAAGGGACCGTATATGCCCACTGTGCATAGACGGGATTGCCTTGGTCACGCCTCATAGATTCTCGCAAGGCTTCCAGGAAATCTGGAACTACGAGAAAGAGTACTTCTTCATTGCGTTGAAGCAGACGATTGACGATCGAGGCTGCCAGGTGCGTTTTGCCTCGTCCCACTTCACCCATAAACAAGAGCCAACCGGGATCCTGTTTGAGCCGGTCTGTTTCTGCAAATCGTTTGGCTTGTTGTAATGCAAAAGCAGCCAACGCACGATAAGAATGCCCTGTTTCAGGATCGATCCGATCGGCGCTGTAGTACTGAAGCGAAAAATTTTCGAAGCGTTCCTCGCGTAGTTTGGGAGGAAGTCGACTGGCATCTTCTAACCCACGTTGTTTGGTATCAAGGATACAGTTACAGAGTCTAGCACGCTCTCCCTGCGGTGTCTGTATGAGGATGACGCCGGTGTCTAGGCATCGCTCACAGTGGAATTGGCGTGGTCTCCATCCTCGTGTTTGTAAGACATGCTTCCATTTTGCTAGCGGCTGCTGCAAAAGGGTACCAATCGGTTCCACCCTCTCCCCCCTCCCTACTCTTGCTGATCTGCCGCATCCCTGGGAAGATCGATGGAATAAAGAAAATGATACTGTTCTCGAAAGGCGGCAACCTCTTCGTCAGTGGTCACGCGCTTATGTACTTGCGGTTTTCGCTTTTGATTTTGTTGGGACTCGAAATTGCGTTCTTCTTCGAGTGCTTCGTCAATGGTTCGGATGCCTTTCATGTGCCACTCGTGCAGGATGCGGCCGATATATTGGAGACTACGCTTTCCTCGAACGATGGCCCGTCGCAGTGCTTCGATAACCAAGGATTCCGCAAATTGGTCCTCAGTCACCCAGTGGGAGATCGTCTCATACTCCATGGGGGTCATGGGGCGGCCAAATTCTTGTTCAAACGCGTGGAGCAACCGGTCTGAAAGGGCCGGAGGTGAAATCGGATGATTCTCTTGAGAAGCGTACTGCTCTTCCATAGCTACCACTTGGGCCAGTTCACGGTACAACCCCTCTAAAGAGAGTCGATCGCCTTCTTGCCGTACCAAGCCACGCTGCAGCAAATCTTGAAGTAAGCTCGCGATTTCTGCTGCCTTGATCGACATGCAAACTTCGAGTTCGCTGGGCTGCGGAAGCGGGCGACCTTGCTGCTGGGCAACGATCAAATGGAGCAACAAGACCATTTCCGACTCTGAGATATCCAGTTTGGCGTAAGACGACAAAAGCGCAATTGGGATGGCTGTAAATCCCTGCTGCAGCACCGAAAGCAGTCCATCTTCCACGCCAAAACTGTCTTGTCCCACCACGGTCACTCCTTGAAGTCCATTATATCTCGCTGCAAGCCAAGACGCTTCTCCCCTCAAAGCTACATAAGCTCGGTTTTGTTCGGCCACGCTACGTGAAGGAGACGAAAACGAACAAAGGAGGCTTTTTATGGCGCAGACTGTAGTGGGAACCTTTAACCGTCGTCAAGAGGCAGAGCGAGCTGCTGAGAAACTGCACGATGCTGGTTTTTCAGAGAATGAGGTCTCAATTGTTTCGAAAGATGAGAACCGCCAAAACCAGGATCGAAATGCCCGTGAAACGGATTCTGTAGGTAATGGCGCGGCTTGGGGGAGCGGAATTGGGGCAGCAGCAGGTCTGGCCGCTGGCGCAGGTTTATTGATGGTTCCAGGCATCGGTCCCCTGTTGGCCATGGGGCCAATTGCCGCTGGATTGATGGGAGCAGCTGGAGGTGGCCTGGCTGGGACGCTGATGGACTGGGGCATTCCCAAAGATGTCGGCGACCGTTATGAGCAAGCTGTCAAGCAAGGGAGAACGATCTGCGCGGTTCACTCAAAAGATCATCATGTGGATGATGCGGCAGAAATCTTGCGCCAAGAAGGCGCTCAAGACGTTAGCGTTCACTAGTTAGTACGGAATGACATGAAGAGAGAGCCCATCACAAAGAGTGATGGGCCCCTTTTACGGGTACAGAAAAGCGGGGCTATTGGGCGAGAAACTTATTCCATGGGTCCATCCTGCAGGCTGTAGGCAAATGCGCTGATCCGCTGGAATCCCCGCTGCAGCTCTTCGAGCGAAGTGGCATAAGAGATGCGCAAATGGTGATTCGATCCAAAACTGGTCCCCGGAACGACCGCAACCTGTGCTTCGTCGAGTAAGGCAGCAGCCGCATCGTCAGCATTTTCTAGCAGACGGGTCTCGCTGCGTTTACCGAGCCAACCACTGATATCCATCCACACATAAAAAGCACCTGCAGGTGGAATGCAGTTGATGCCGGGAATGCGGGCAATCGCTTCCAAGCAAAAGCTGCGGCGCTGTACAAAAGCGTCGTACATCCCACGTATGGCTTCCTGTGCCTCGCGCAAGGCGGTGATGGTGGCCGCTTGAGCAAACGACGTCGGATTGGAAGTGCTTTGACTCTGGAGGTTGACCATGGCATCGATCAACGGCTTTGGTCCCGCAGCGTACCCGATGCGCCACCCCGTCATCGCATACGTCTTTGAAGCGCCGTTGATGGTAAGCGTATGGTTAAATGCTGCTGAAGAAAGTGCAGCGACGCTGCAAGAAGTTGGGAAATCTTCATAGAGAAAATGTTCATAAATCTCGTCACTGAAAATCATCAAATCTGCATCAAGCGCCACATCGACAATATCAGAGAGTTCCTTGGTATTATAGACTGCTCCTGTCGGATTGTTGGGCGAATTGAGGACAAGAACGCGCGAGTGTGTCGTAATGGCTTGTCTGAGCTGGCGAGCATCTATTTTGCCATTTCGTTTCGGGTCACCTGGAACAAAGACAGGAATACCATCTGCCAGTTTGACTTGTTCCGGGTAGGTTGTCCAATAAGGGGTCGGGATCAAGACTTCATCGCCAGGATTTAGCAACGCTTGAAAAGCGAGATAGAGTGCGTGCTTGGCCCCTGAGGTCACGACAATGCTGTCAGGAGTATAGCGCAGGCCATTCTCTTGGCGGAATTTCTCTGAGAGCGCTTTCCGCAATTCAAGCGTGCCGGCAGAAGGCGTATACTTGGTCGCTCCAGCCCGCATCGCAGCATTGGCCGCATCGATAATGACGTCGGGAGTATTGAAGTCAGGCTCACCCGCACCAAAATTGATGACATCGTGCCCACTCTTCTTGAGTTCATTGGCTCGAGCTGTGATGGCCAGTGTTGCGGAAGGGGCTAGTGCAGCGACACGTTGGGCGAGACGCAAATGCAAGCTCCTTTCTCAGGTAGGACGCTGTGAGGTGTGTTCCTCGTGGTAAACATGGATCTCGAGCCGATCTGGCGTCGTAGACTTGGCGAGTCCAAAGACGTATCCCTCGTTGCGTAAGAGTCGGTTTAGAAAATCGACAACTTCATACAGATCCTCATGATAAGCAACCAACTTCGTCGCAATACGAGGCAAAGAGGATCGCTCGACTGCCTCATCGATATCCGGACGTTTCGTTTCAGCACTCATTTGTTCTTCGAACACGTACCATACGCCCCCACAAACGGACCGATTTCGTCTTCCAGCATTGGCATTCGGACGGTCATCTCAACAGATGATGTCATCATCCATGCTCTCTGCTCCGGTCAGACTACGGACGAGGGGGTGAAGGAATGTCGGGCTCGATACCTGCGTTGGGTGAGCCGCTGCTTTCCACAGCACTCGAGCACCATTTGGTGTACCATCTCGCAGACGCACTCGAACTGCTCGACCGAGAGAACGAAGAGAGAGAGAAGCCCTTTGGTTTCCAACCCAATGGTATGTTACCCGATCCTGTTGTCAAGTTCACGTTGCGTCCACTTCCCGATCTCTGGTCGCAACTCTGAGCTAGATACAGATCCATTATCGTTGGCATCCATCCACCCACCAGGGGCGCATTAAAGATGCGCCCTCTTTAGGATGGATTTGTTACCCAAACCGTTTCGCACGCTGGTTTACTTCAGCACGGATTTTCTCCATGTCCAACGATTGTACCACGCCGTTTTGTACCACTTGCTCCCCGGCAACAAAGACATCTGAAACGTGCTCAGAAGGAAACGTGTGTAGAAGTGCGTCGAGAGAACCGGGCAGTGGCAGTGACTCCCAACACATCGGATCAAACAAGAAACAATCGGCAGGATCTCCGACCTCGAGACGATGTTTCATGCCGAACAGTGCGTGATAGGCGGTCTGTGTTGCAGCCGAGATCCAAAAGGAAGCTTCCCCTACTTCAGCCATGCCACTGCTGCCCTTCTCCAGCAAACCAGCCAGACGTATCTCTGACCAAACATCGAGCCGGTTGTTGCTTGCCGGCCCATCGGTACCCACAGAGAGTGAAACGCCTGTAGATCGCATTGCGTGGGTAGGTGCAATTCCACTGCCCAGCTTCAAGTTGCTGGTGGGATTATGCGCAACAGTGACGTTGGGATGGGCAAGCGTCTGTAAGTCCTTATCGTCGAGCCAGACACAGTGTGCCGCCAGAACACGATGTTCAAACATGCCCAGGCGACGTAAGCGTTCGGTCGGACGCTCTCCAAATGCTTTCAAAGAAGCAGTGACCTCGTCGTATGTCTCTTGGAGGTGAATGTGGACAGGTACGTCGTAACGCTCCGCCAGATCAAGGAGTTGCGCCATCAACGTGTCATCAACGGTATAAGGTGCATGTGGGCCAACCGCAGCGTAAAGATGTCCGCTTTGATCTTCCTGGGCCAGTTGGAGAAGTGCTTCACTTTCTCCCAACGCGCGAGCTTGTTCTGGGCCATTTGTTACGCCTCTGGACAAAAGTGCACGTATGCCACTTTGAAGTACACCTCGCGCAACTGCTTCTTCGAAAAAGTACATATCCGCAAATGCCGTCACGCCGTGACGCAACATCTCTCCTATGGCAGCAAGACTCGCCCAATAGATATCATCCTCTTTGAGTTGTGCTTCCCACGGAAAAATGCGCTGTGTAAGCCAACGGTTGAGAGGAAGTGCTTCAGCCTTGCCTCGAAAAAGCGTCATGCCACTGTGCGTGTGCGTATTTGCCAATCCTGGAAGAAGCCAAGCTCCTTGAGCGTCGATATGTCGTTGCGCATGAATCGTCTCAGGAGGGGTACCGGTGCCGCGGTCGGTAATCCATCCATCCGAAAAGACAAGATACGTGTTGTCTTCCCATCCAGCTGATTGTGTTTCCGATGCTCCTCGAAAACATCGTGCGTTTGTGATGACAGTAGTCAGCACTTTCCCTCCCTACAAGATAGGTTGCCCTGCGATGGATGGTGTGACCCAATGACGTACTTCTTCAGCCAAGTCGCTGCTGTGGACAAGACGTACCGCAGCTGGAGGCAGAGCCTGCAGAAAAAGCCTACCATATGAAGCATCGACGATACGTCGGTCGTAGACAATGACGGCCCCGCGATCTGCTGCTGTCCGGATGAGCCGTCCGAAACCCTGTTTAAAACGCAGGACAGCCTGTGGAACCGTCAATGCCAAAAATGGATTTCCTCCCTCCTGGCCAAGTCGTTCAGAGCGCGCTTCCAGTACAGGATCGTTGGGCGTTGGAAAAGGGAGTCGTAAGATGGCTACGCAAGAAAGAGTTGGTCCTGGGATGTCAATGCCTTCCCAGAAGGTGTTGGTTCCGATTAAGACAGCTCTTGGATTGCGTGTAAACTGGCGTACCAATCGGTTGCGAGAGCCATCGACGCCTTGTCCCAAAACCGTGATCCCAGAATCGGAGAGCTGCCGTTGCAAACGCTGATAGACAGCATGCTCCATCTGATAGGAAGTGCAAAGGACCAAGGTACGGCCATCGAGCGCCTTGATCACTTCTGCCAATGATTCTGCTGCCGCCGCAGCAAAGACGGCTTCTTTCTCTTTGACGGTGACCATATCGGTTGGTATCAATAACAATGCTTGGCTGGGATAATGAAAAGGAGAAGCAACACTGAGTTCCAGCGGCTTGTCCCCTTGTAGATTCAAGCCGAGTCGTTCACGTAAGAAGGCAAAGGAATCTGCAACCGTGAGGGTCGCCGAGGTCAGAATGACGGCTCGCTTGGTGCGAAACAAGGAATTTGACAAAAGCTGAGCAACATCGGTTGGAGCGCTGTTGAGTACAATGCGCGCCGGGCCGCCATGTCGTGCAGCTTCGTGGTCGACTTCGATCCACAGAGTCTGATCTTCTGGCTCCTTGCCCTCTTCCCAGGCGTCTGAAGCATCTGCAAAAAGCGTCAAGGTCTTTGCCGCAGCGATAATCCGGCGCAAGGGGCCTACAAGACGGGCCATACGATTGGCGTCACTGTCCTGCCCCTCTACCAATAGGAGCAATCGTGCGACTGCATCGTCGAGCTCTTGCAACACCGCTGTGGTTGACCGCGCTGCTTCCGCAAGATTGCCGATACGATCGCTGCTCATGCGCTGGGCCGTCAAACGCACAGCACCGTTTTCGAAATGCAGGTCCGTTGCAACGGTATGTAGTCCAGCAAAAAAGAGCGCACTTGATTCTTGCAGGCGGTTGAAAGGATCTTTGAGTGCAGCAATCGCTTCCCCCAATTCCCCTTTTTCCCGTTGCATCGCGATGGCCAGTTCGTCGTTGCACCGTCGCAATAGCCGCTGGTAAGTCTCTTCCCGTAAAGTGGTACCGAATTGTTTGGTTGCCACCTCATCGAGGTGATGGGCTTCATCAAAAATGATGTTTCGATAAGGAGGCAATAGGCGACTTTCCGCTGCCTGATCCGAGAGCACCAATGCATGGTTTGCAATTACCAGATCCGCTTCCTGAGCGATGCTGCGTTCCCGATAAACATAGCAGCGTGAAAACCATGGGCAGTGTCGATGTGTGCAACTTTCGACGTCCGCAGCAAAGTCAGGCCAAAACTTCTGCTCTTGGGGACGAAAACCCATTCCTTCACGTTCGAGTTTTTCAGTGGAGGCGATCATGAGCGACAGTTTGGCCAAAAAGATGCGTTCGTCGGCAGAAAATGCTCCCGGATCGGCCAGCGCTTCTTCTACCTTACGCAAGCACACAAAATTTCCGCGCCCCACCATTTTTGTCGCGCGAAAAGGAACCGGTAATGCCTTAGAGAGCAGTGGAAGATCCACATCGAGCAGCTGCTGCTGCAGCGTAAGGGTGTACGTTGAGACAACGACGCGATCGTGATTACGTACGGCCCATAGAAGGCTCGGAACCAAGTACGCCAATGATTTACCTGTTCCTGTTCCCGCTTCGGCCAGAAGATGGTTTCCATCGTTGAGCGCTCGTGCGACCTGTTGTGCGACCTGACGCTGCTGGACACGCTCTTCAAATTCTTGTACGACTTGAGCTAAGGTGCCCTCAGGACCCAAGACTGCATCGACTTCCTGTTGAGCAATCGGCTCTTCTGTCGGTTCAGGAGGATCTACCTGCTCATGCAGCCATACCGGGGCATCGACTGCCATTCCTCCCATCACAAAAGTATGGGAATTTTCCCCAGTTTGGCCGTAGCCGGCCTCAATTGCTTTTTGGAAGAAAGAACGTAGCGGCCAATGAGCGCTTTCGGTCAACCGAACGGCCTGCTGTAAGGAAACCACGGGCAAACGATCCAAACGCTCGAGTAATTGTTGAAAGAGACGTAAGGTGGCCCAAGCGTCCGACAGTGCTTGGTGGGGTGCGTCGTGATTCAATCCCAGTCGCTCACTCAGGCTCTCTAAGGCGTAACTAGGCAAGCCAGGCAAGAGCGCTTGACTCAGATCCAGCGTATCATAGACAGATCCGGAGAAAGCTGGGTAGCCGCACCGATCGAGCATCCGATTTAAAAAGGCAAGGTCAAAAGCAATTTGATGTCCAACCAATGCCGCACCGTCCAGTAGCGGGAGCAAATGGTTCACCACTTCTTCTACCGATGGAGCGACGGCGACGTCTTGTTGTTGAATTCCGGTTAAGTGCACGACGAAAGGTGGAATGATCTGTTCGGTATGCACGTAGCTCCCATAAGGGTGCTCGCCGGTGGCATCCCAGCGAATCAGCCCTACCTGGATAATCTCTCCATGATCGGGGTCGGTTCCAGTCGTTTCAAAATCGAGAACCGCGACGGGCTCCGGCCATTTCAACCTATCATGCCCTTCTTTCGACAGCGTTGTCGGCAAAGCACCGTTCAGCAGCGCGGATGGCCTCCTTCAAATTCTCCGTGAAACCGGTGAGATCACCCGCTTGTAAAGCGGAAAAACCTGCGAACAGGTAAAAGCTCCAGCGATGTTCATCGCTCTGAAAGATACGCGAAAATGTCTGATAGGCTTCATTGTAACGTTTTCGGCGCAAAAGTGCGATCCCTTGCTCGTAGGTTGCGATGGGGGCTTCGCTGTGGGTATGCTGCAAGAGCGCTTGTGTTACGTGTTCCGCCTGCTTGGGATTCTCCTCCCAGAGGGCCCTTAGATACCCATGTAATCCCAAGCGGTGGATCTTTGCTTCGGAATCTTGGAATGTTTTCGTAAAGATGCGGATTGCCCGCTTGTACTGGCCCATTGCAAGTGCATTCCACCCCAAATTTACTAGGATGACCGGGTTTTTTGGATCAATGAGATGAGCTTTGAGCAGCAGCGCGCGGCTTTCATCGTATCGCTGCGCTATCAAAGCATGTAGGCCGAGATTGTTCAACGCAACCGCAGAAGCCGGTTCATACCTCAAAACGTGGCGATATGCTCGCTGAGCCAGTTCGTCTTCTCCCCTGCGCTCATAGAAAAGGGCCACTTCAAGCTGTACATCCGTCTGTTGCGCAAACGTTCGCTGTAGCTGTTCCATCACCACGCGTGCTGCTCGTTCTTCCCCCATCGCTTCTAAACTGAGGGCGTAACAACACATCGCTTGTGCATCGCGAGAATTTTGTTCCATCGCATTGCGGAAAGCGTTGGCGGCCTCTTCGTAGGCGCCTTGCCGAAACAGCAGGACGCCGAGGTTAAAGTTGATTTGCGTTAGCGTTGGTTGCAGGGCTTGTGCCCGATGCAAATCGGCTTCGGCTTCTTCGATCTGCCCGGCTTGACTTCGCACGATCGCTGACCAGCAGAGCGTCACCGCCTTGACAAGCGATGATGTTGCCTGCTGGACCGCCTGTCCCAAAGAGGTGATGGCGCATTTTGGATCATCCATTTGGTAAGCGACGATGCCGAGATATAGATGCCCCAACGGAAAGTGAGGTGCCAAATCCACTGCTCTCTGCAACGCAGAACGGGCCTGCGGCAGCAACCCGAACTCATAATACCCCAATCCCTTGCGAAACGTCTCGATGACCTGTGGAGGGCCATGGACCAGAAAACGGACCTCTTCGGGCAACTGCAGATTCTCTTGCTGCGATTGGGCTGGGGCTTGCTGTTGGAGCAGGCGCAAAGCTTGGGCAACCCGCATCCAAGTTGCAAAGTACCGCGTCACTTCTGCTTGCAGCACTTCCATTTGCTTTAGACCCTCGCGACGGCGTTGGGGATCTTCGCTCTGCAGACTTTGGTAAACTTGATCGATCTCCTGTAAAGCTTTGTCGGCCCACTCGTCCACACAACTCATCTCCCGGTGCTAGTTTGCACCGAGATAAGGGCCGGCTTGCTCACCTGACAAAGTGGCAACAATGTGATTCTCCGCATCAAGCAGAAGAACGGTGGGTTGAAAGGAGCGTAGCTCTTCAGGCGAAAACAATCCATACGCGATGACGATAATCTCATCACCCGGTTGGAAGAGTCGCGCCGCGGCCCCATTAAGACAGAGTGTGCCGGAGTTACGAGCACCTTTGATGGCATAAGTCTCAATACGAGCACCGGTGGTGATGTTGAGGACCTGGACACGTTCATTTTCCAGAATGCCGGCGCGTTCCAACAGTGCTTCATCGATCGTGATGCTGCCGACATAATCGAGGCGGGCGTCGGTCACCCGTCCGCGGTGGAGCTTTGCATGCATCATCTGTCGTATCACTGCAGATCTGTCCCTTGAAAAAAGCGATCGGGTGGGAGTATCTCTCCATGCGGCGAAAAAAGCATGTTATCGATGAGCCGCGTGTTTCCGATATGCACTGCCATGGCACAGAGGAACGGTGCAGTGATCTGCTGTACCTCTTCCAAGGTAAACGGATCGACAAGGGCGACATATTCAACGCGTAGACGCTCATCTTCTCCCAAAAACGTTTCGATATGACGTGATAGCTGTCGCGGATCACGTTCTCCCGCAATCAGCAGGGATTGCAGCTGAAGCAAGGAACGGTAGAGTGCTGTCGCAGCGACACGTTCTTCGCCGTTTAAATAGCGATTCCGCGAAGAAAGGGCGAGACCATCGACTTCACGGACCGTCGGACAGACAACCATCTGGACCGGAAGAAAAAAGGCTGCAATCATCTGTTCGATAATACGTGCCTGCTGAAAGTCTTTTTGGCCAAAGTAGACCCTTTCTGGCTGGACGATTTCGAGCAATTTCAGAACAACGGTGGCAACGCCGTTAAAATGTCCAGGACGCGATGCACCGCACAGAAGAGTGCCTAGTCTTCCAACGTCTACTTGGAAAGTGGTCGACAAGGTCGGATAGATCTCCTCAACACTAGGTAAAAAGAGAAGATGGGCCCCAGCTTCCGCTGCACGTTGCTGGTCATGCTGGAGATCGCGTGGATAACGGGCAAAGTCTTCGTTTGGGCCAAACTGTGTCGGATTGACAAAATCAGAGACGACAACAAAATCGTTTTCCATCGCTGCGTGGCGGATCAGCGCCTGGTGACCGCCGTGAAGTGCGCCCATGGTTGGCACCAAAGCGATACTTGCCCCTTGAGCATGCACTTGTTGCAGACGGTTGCGGACTTCACTGACGGTAGAAAGCAAAACAACACTCATTGGGAAGTTCCTGCATCATTAAAGTTGGGAAAAGAAGCATGGCGCACTTCTGCTTCCGCAGGGAAAGTGCCCGCTGTGACAGCCTCGTTATAGGCTCGCAATGCTTCGACCAACGGTGTGCGGAGATCGGCGAAGCGGCGGACGAACTTAGCAGGCCGAGGGTTAAAGCCAAGCATGTCGTGGGTCACCAAAACCTGGCCGGAGGTTTTGCGGCCTGCTCCAATGCCGATGGTAGGAATGTGTAACGTCTTGGTTACCCGTTCCCCCACCTCTTCGGGGACCGACTCGAGCACGATGGCAAAAGCACCTGCAGCTTCCAATTGCTGGGCAGCCTCCAGCAGTTTCTCGGCTTCTACTTCGGTACGCGCTTGCATACCATAACCCCCCAGTTGGTGAACCGATTGGGGGGTGAGACCCAAGTGCCCCATCACAGGGATCCCCGTCTGTACGATGGCAGAAACGCGATCACAGACCGCCGTGCCACCCTCCAGTTTGACGGCTTGAGCCCCACCGATTTGCACCAATCTACCAGCGTTAGCAATCGCTTCAGAAACCGACACCTGATACGAAAGAAAGGGCATGTCTGCGACGATGAAAGGTGTTTCAGTAGCACGAACCGTGGCCTGCGTGTGGCGAATCATATCTTCCATGGTGACCTGCAGGGTACTTTCGTATCCCAACACAACCATTCCCAAGGAATCTCCGACCAGCAGGAGTGGAATGTCTGCTTCTTCTGCAGCCTGCGCCAGAGGAGCATCGTAGGCGGTCACCATGGGAATCGGTTGACCGGCTTCATAGCGGGAGCGAATTTGCGAGAGCCGAAGACGTGCCATTTTTTCCCTCCTTCTCCTCCTGTGCAGGTGATACTTCTGAAAGGGATGCGAGCAGCAACTGTGAAAGTTGCCGATAGCACGCTGCCAAGCCTGGTGCCCGATTTTGCAGAGCGGAGAGATGGTGCTGCACGGTCTGAACGTCTCCGCGTACCAACGGGCCCGTAAAGCCCGTCGCTCCCTTGGTACGGACAGCGCGCCATCCTGAATCAAGCAGGGAAGTAATCAGTTCATCGGCTTCTTGAAAAGTAAATCCGAGAGATCTCAGCTGCATGGCGATCTTTTGTAACAGTGCAGGGACAAGATTGGCTGTCAAGGCACAAAGCGCATGGTAGGTGGCCCGATCTGTGCCTGGAAATCGTAAAAGGTGTGCGCCTGTCGATGCGGCAATTCTTTCTGCTGCCACTTTTGCTGCTGGTGCATCTGCTTCTGCAACCAAAGGGGCTTGCTGGAGGGACTGATCAAAGCCTTGGAGAGAGACACAAGGATGAAGAGCTAGGCGTGGCCATCCAGCAGGCAGGATATGAGGGCCCCATGTACCAGCCAAGTGGATGAAGACGCTGTGTGGCAAAATCAAACCAGAGCGTGCATAACGCTCAGCTACCGGTGCAATCAGAGTGTCTGGTACGGTAAAGAAGATCCAATCTGCAGAGGATAACGCGGCACTGGGTTGTGTGTACACAGGGGTGTGCAGTTTTTCTGCCAATTGTTGGGCAGTCTGTAGGGATCTCCCCCATACCCCGACAGGAAGGTGCCCTGCTGCCTTCAGCGCACCGGCCAGTGTACTGCCCGCATGGCCTGGTCCGACAATCGCAAAATGGGCCATGCTTTCCCCTTCTCTCCACTGATCCCGCCCATGAAAAAAGCGCCAACGACAGGCGCCCTCTTCTACGGGTTCGACCTCTGCTGTCTTCGCCGTTTGGTCGAAGCAGCCCATCGTTTTGGATGAGTCCGGGATCGTTACAAAGCTCGTATGCATTCTGCTATACGGCAGTCCAAGTATAACTGAGGAAATGTCAGCTTACAAGTGCCGGTCTCAAGATGCTTCTGTTGCCGTGCAGGTTGCCTGTTTACGATGGATGAGACGGACGGATGCGTCGAACATCGCCTGCAGTAAAACGCAATATTTTTTTCGATTGCGCACGGACCAACAGGGCGCCGCTATCATCAATTCCACACGCTTCCCCTTCCACGACAGTTTCCCCTTGGGCAGGAAGAATACGTACCCATTGTCCGTACAACATATCTCTGCGATGAAAAGCATCCGAAACGGCATGGCGTAACGTTTCAGGCTGCTCAAGCAAAGGAGACCAAGCCTCTATCCTCTCGTAAAGCCCCCATGCAGCATCGTGCGATGAAAGGCTTCGGCCACACAATGCACTTACAGCGTTGCTGCCTGGTGGCAAAAGCATAGGATCGACATTCACATCGATGCCGACGCCACAGACGATCTTCTGTTGGGCTCTGGGGAAGGAAATGGTTTCGCAGAGGATGCCCCCCACCTTTTCGCCATGGACCAACAGATCGTTCGGCCAACGCAAAGATACCTCCAATCCACTCGAACGCTCGACCATTTCTGCTGCGGCGATCCCGATCACAAGCGGATAGAGCGTAGCTGTCTGAGGGAACAATGTCAGTAGGAAGCTTGTCCAGAGTCCACCCACAGGCGATGTAAAAAAACGCCCCTGTCGTCCTCTCCCGCCGCGTTGAATGGCTGCAAAAACCCAGGTCCCAACAGGTAACCCATCCTGTGCAGCTTGGCGGAGCCAAGTATTGGTCGAGCCAATTACCGGAAAGTAGAGCCCTGGATCGCCCGGCCAACAGGAGACAGAGTGAAACGGTGAAGGATGGAAACAGACGCCTGCGGGATACATTTGTCCTCAACCCCCTTCAGTCGGCAACGGGGGTTGAGGGGAAGAAGAATGCCAACGCATGAGGCCGTGCTGAATCCCGCGAATCAAGACTTCGGCTGTGGCAATGTTGGTCGCCACAGGGATGTTATGAACATCACAAAGTCGTAATAAAGCATTGATATCTGGTTCGTGGGGTTGTGCCATCAAGGGATCTCGGAAAAAGAGGACCAAATCGATGGCATTCGCTGCAATCAGCGCACCGATCTGTTGATCTCCCCCCAAAGGACCTGGCTGGAATCGGTGAACAGGCAGTCCCGTCGCTTCGGTAACACGTAATCCTGTTGTGCCGGTAGCATACAAGGTGTGGCGTTGGAAGATGTCTTGATAAGCTACGACGAAGGTTACCAGTTGCTCTTTGAGACGATCATGCGCGATCAGCGCGATCCGCATGGATCCTTTCCCCTTTCCAACGTGCTGCTCAGTCGACGATATTTTCCAAGCCGTAAACAAAGCCAATCCAACTGCGTACTTTTTGGATGGCTAGACGCACGCCCGGCATGAAGTCTTCCCGGGACAATGAATCGTGTCGGAGAGAGAGTACTTGTCCATGGCCCCCAAAGAGGACCTCATGATGGGCTACATAACCGGGTAGCCGAACAGAATGAATGTGCATCCCTTCGTAGGTAGCACCTCGGGCACCATCGAGTTTTTCAAAGGCATCTGGATGACCTTGCAAATGAGGTTGTCGAGCTTCGGCGATCAACTCTGCCAGCCGCAACGCAGTTCCAGAAGGTGCGTCCCGCTTCTGATCATGATGCATCTCGATGATTTCGACGTCAGGTAAATAACGCGCTGCTTGCTGTGCGAAACGCATCAGCAAGACTGCTCCCAGGGAGAAATTGGGGCAAGCAAAACCGCCGATCCCTTGCTGACGGCACGCATGATCGAAGCGCTGTATCTCATCATTGGTCAGCCCAGTCGTCCCAATGACAGGGGAAACCCCATTGGCGATGGCGATGTCGACGTTACGGATCACGGCCTGTGGGTTGGTGAAATCGACCAGTACATCTGGCTTTCGCGTAGAGAAGACATATTGAGGATCGTCTTCTAATGGAACGCCCAATGGCGCCACTCCTGCGACAACACCAGCATCTTCTCCCAACCGTGAGACGTCGATAGCACCCACCAGTGCCAGGTCGCTTGTCTGTGCGATCATGCGGATAACTTCCCGCCCCATGCGACCCTTGGCACCAGCGACAACCACCCGGATCGGTGTCGATTCAGCCATTGCTTCCTCCCCACGGTTTTAGCTCCGACCATTTGCGATCAGCGACATCACCTCGCTGCGCGACGAAAGGTTTTCTTTGAAAACGCCGCGCATTGCAGAGGTCACGGTTTTCGAACCAGGTTTGTGTACGCCCCGTAAAGTCATGCACATGTGTTCTGCCTCTACCACTGTCGCTACCCCAACTGGCTCGAGCTGTCTTTCAATGATATCGGCAATCGAAGTGGTGAGCCGTTCCTGCACCTGGGGGCGACGTGCTACCATATCGACGACACGGGCCAACTTCGAAAGACCGGTGATCCGTCCGTCGCGTGGAATGTAGGCGACGTGGGCAACACCGAAAAAGGGCAGGAGGTGGTGTTCGCACATAGAAGCGAAGCCGATGTCGCGCACGAGTACCAACTCATCGTAGCTTTCGGTAAAGAACACTTGGATCTCCTCGGCTGCATTTCGCGACACGCCTTGAAAGAGTTCCTCGCACATCGCCGAGATTCGTCTGGGTGTATCACGCAAGCCCGGGCGATCCGGGTCTTCACCAATACCTTCAAGCATCAGGCGCACGCCTGTTTCTATTTTTTTATGATCCACTGTTTCATGTCCTTTCCGCTCGATGATCCTGGGCGAAAGTGTAGCACAGTGCTTTGCGAGTGCGAAAAGATTCCTGTCAATAGGGTTCGCCAAAGCCCTCCCCAAGTACTTCATGGATGGTTGAAACTGTGACAAAAGCATGCTGATCGACAGTTCGAACCAAATTTTTCAATCGAACTACTTCGTTGCGACTGACGACACAGTAGAGCACCGGGCGTTGCTGATGTGTATAGCCGCCTTCAGCATGAAAGATGGTGACACCGCGATCGAGTTCGTTGAGAATCTGATGAGTAATTTTTTCCGGATTCTCCGTGATGATCATCACTTGTTGTGCGGAGGAGAGACCGGATTGAACGAGATTGATCACTTGCGCAGCGACAAACAAAGCCAGGGCTGAGTACATGGCCGTCTCTACACCGAATACGATCCCTACCCCAATCATGACAAGGACGTCGAACGAAAAGAGCGCACTGCCCATCGCCCATCCAAGATAGTGGTGTAAAATCCGCGCAATGATGTCTGAACCGGCTGTCGTGCCACCTGTTCGAAAGATAAGCCCCAAACCCAGCCCCAAGGCAGCGCCTCCGTAGACCAAGTTGAGCAGCACATTGCTGACGCCCGTTTGGATAGTGGGGAGAAGATCGATGGCGAAGGAGACGGCAACAGTGGCAATGATAGTTCGTATGGCAAATTGTCTACCGAAAAGATGCCAGCCAAAGAAAAAGAGAGGAACGTTCAGCAGTAGATTGATTCGTCCGATTGGCCACCCCGAAAAATGGTGGAGAATAATTGAAATACCCGTGAACCCACCTTCAGAAAGGTTTGCAGCAAGAATAAAAGCATTGAGTCCGTAAGCATAGATGACGGCACCTCCCAAAATGGAGAGGTAGTCCCAAACACGTTTCACCAAACGCTCCCCCTGCTGTATTGTTAACCCAAAAGTGCCGTTGACCTTGGGCCAACGGCACTTTACCGATGATTTCGCACTGCGCGAGTGGGTACAGTTACAACGGAAAAGCGGTGGCCAGACGCTCGATCGCCCCATTTTCGATGAAGGGCTTCCCGTACTCTTGGAGTACGGCCAGCGTCACGTTGTTGATCTCCCCGTACTCACTGAGGATGCTGTACAGCTGATCCTCTTCTTCTTCGTCGCAGTGAATTACAAGGTGAAAGAGATCCCCATATCGGTAGAGGGAGGCACCTTCTACACCAACATCGTAAAGGGTATGGGCGGCATCGACCGCATCCTCAAAGTCCGAAAACGAACAAACCATATCGGGATCAAACGGTTCCTCTGCGGCTTCGTCTTCTTCCTCGCTCTCTTCATCTCGCTTGGTGATCACGACGACAAAGCCAGATGGTAAGACGAAAGCTTCGATGACGAGCGTATGGCCCTCGATCGAAAACCCGACTTCTTCGTAGGCGAGGTCAATCATCTCCCAAAAGAGCTCTTGCGCTTTAGAACCACTACCATTGCGCCAGAACTCTTCGGGATCGATGGCGCGTTCTTCAAGATCCTTGTAACTTACAAAGATCTTGACCTGATTTGGAGTAACACGTTCAATACGCATTCTCGCCCATCCCCTCGTTCTGCGAGCCTTCGCAGATGCGCCGACAAGGGCCATCAAATGTAGTTCTCATCATAGATCATGTAGGAGGGTGTCGTCTACTTCTCTTGCGCAGCGAGCGTTTCGCTGACTGTTGGGTTGTTTTCTCCAAGTGTCTTGCGGCCCAATGCATCGAGGATGCGTTGGGCCAATTTGTCTCCGATACCAAGAGAACGAAAATCGTCGATAGTGGCGTTGGCAATGGCTTCTACGGAACCGAAATGACGCAACAGCTGATCTCGACGTTTTGGGCCTACACCGGGGATCTCCTCGAGCATCGAATGCATCACCTGTTTGTTATGACGGTTGCGATGGAAGGTGATAGCAAATCGATGGACCTCATCTTGAATCCGCGTAAGCAATAAAAATGCGGCGGCATGTGGATCCAAGGGCAACGGGTGCGGATCCTCGTTGAAGAAGGCCTGGTGGGTCCGATGGCGATCATCTTTTGCCAGACCAAGCACCGGACACGAAAGGCCGAGTGCTCCCAGCGCCTCGCGTGCTGCATGGATCTGCAGGGGACCGCCATCAACGACTATGAGATCGGGAAGGACGGCTCCCGTATCGAGCACCCGGCGGTAACGACGCGTGATCACTTCTTTCATACTGCCATAATCATCGCCTCCCGCAGTCTGGAGTTTGTACTTTCGATAGGAGGAACGTTCTGGTTTACCGTCGACAAAGACGACCATTGCGGCAACTGGATCTGCTCCATGGATATGTGAATTATCGAATGCTTCAATGCGATGGATCATAGGGAGTTTTGTTGCTTCGGCAAGCTCGATAAGCGCCCTTTCGGCTCGTTCCGCCTCTCGTTGGCGCGCGCGTAGATCGTTTTGTAAAGCGATTTCCGCATTTTCACAGGCGAGTTTTACCAATTGTTTCAAAAAACCACGTTTGGGGACGTGTATACGTGTGCGCAACAACTGGGCGATGTTTTCCTGCTCTTCTTGACCGAGCTTGCCTGCCGGCAGGACAATGCTAGCAGGTACGGCATGTCCATTGGTATAGAATTGGACGAGGAATGAGCCGAGTGCATCGCTTTCCTGTTCATAGATGTCAAAGAGATCGGCTTCTCGCTCGACCATTCGGCCTTGACGTATATGCAGAATTTGAATGGCCGCTCGTCCGCCGCTGCTTGCAGTACCGATAATGTCTCGATCGATACGGTCTTGCGTTATGACTTTTTGATCTTCCATCACGGCATCGAGCGCATTGATCTGATTGCGAAGCTCTGCTGCCTTTTCAAAAGCCTGTTTGTCCGCTGCTGCACGCATCTGCTGCTCAAGTTGCTGACGGACCTTGTTGGCTCCTCCATTCATGAAGCGACGGATGCCCTCCACGATCTCGCTATACTGCTCGGGCGCAACAGTGTGAATGCACGGCGCCAAGCACTCCCCAAGCTGATAATACAAGCAAGGCTGTTTCGGAAGAGTTCGACATTTGCGCAACGGATAGATGCGGTCGAGCAGTGCCTTGGTCTGTCGAGCGGCTGTAGCATTTGGAAATGGGCCGAAATAAAGCGCTCCGTCTTCTTCCGTACGGCGTGCCAAGATGATCCGAGGGTGATCTTCCCGAGTCACCTTCAGGTACGGGTAAGCTTTGTCATCCTTGAGCTTGATGTTATAGACCGGCATATATTGCTTGACCAAGTTGGCTTCGAGTAGCAATGCTTCTGCCACAGTATCCGTGACGATGTATTCAAAGTCCGCGATATTGCGCACCAACGTCTGCGTTTTGGTATCGTGTGCACCAACAAAGTAAGAGCGGACACGATTTTTGAGCACCTTTGCCTTGCCGACGTAGATGATTTGACCCTGTCGATCTTTCATCAAGTAAACGCCAGGCTTTGCAGGAAGCATTGCTAGTTTCTCGCTCCAGTTCATGCCCCTGCCCTCTTTTCGATCCCTTTTCATTACTACTCTATCACATGTATCCACACGGCTCTAATTCCATGACAGGATGGACATAAGTAGGCCGCTCCTTTAGAAGCGGCCTACGGAACCGAGTTGTACGTGGGATCAGCGATTGCCGAGCAGCCAGCGTGTCGCTTGCTGCCACGGGGAGCGACGAACCATCCGCAGGCGACGGATCGTCGCAATTGCACCAGTACCAATGGCTGTAATCGTCAGGATGGTGTGCAATGGGCCCCTTTGCAAAATCTCGCCCCCTCGCCTGATCTGGCTCCTTTTTTATTCTGTCCGCTTTTTAGTGGGGATCATGTACCACTGTCTGTGCCGGGAAGTTGCCGGTGGAAGTTGGCGCAACGCAAATAATGTAGTGGCTTGATGCCAATCGCGTACGCGAAGGGTTCTAGGGCTACAGAAGCTGCGGTTATACGGCGCGTCAAAAAGCAACGTGTTGATTCCACTGGCACGCAACGAGACGATCTGTTCAGGATCGTCATCGATTGCTGCAACCACCGCAAACTTGGAAGCGATAGGACCTTTGGGCTGTCCTTCCGTGAAGACGATCGCATCATAAGGAATCCGCCATTTTTTGAGCCATGCATATGTGACTGGCGCTTCTACTTGACGACGTGTCGTCAACAAGATCACCTTGCTGAAATGACGAAGTACCGTCAAGCTGCGACGTGCGTCCGACATAGGAGAAGGCAAAGCAAAGAGAGCCTCAAAATGTGAGTAGAAATAGGTTTCGATCCAATCGGTCGGAACAGGGAAAAGTTTTTCAAAGTGTAAATCTGTCACCTCTGCATAAGAGGTGCCAAATTGTTGATTGAGCAGAGGAAGCCAGCTTCGATAACTGTCTGCAATGACGCCGTCAAGGTCGATTCCCAGTACCGGTAGAGAGAGAGGTTTCAGTCGCTTCCGGTGTACCGGCTTGTCATATCCGTTGTTTCCTAGCCATAGATGTAACTTTGAACCTTTCCCTTGGGACATGTTCGGCTCACTCCACAACGAAAGAAGGCAGCATCGGTGCGCCGCAATCTGGGGTTGATGATCCTGGGCGGACTGGTTGCCGTCCTGACGATCCTGTTAATCGTCTATGCGGATGTTGCTTTCTCGGCAGCAGCCAACGGTTTCAAGCTTTTTATCGAGATGGTTTTCCCTTCCTTGCTACCCTTTTTTGTCTTGTCGGATCTACTGCTTGGCTTGGGGATCGTGCACGGTTTGGGGGTGCTTCTTGAGCCGTTGATGCGTCCTGTCTTTAACGTTCCTGGCTCAGGGGCCTATGCCTTCTCCATGGGACTGGCCGCCGGATATCCCATGGACGCGGTCATTACCGCACGCTTCCGAAAGGAAGGTCTGTGCACGCGGATCGAAGGAGAACGTTTACTCGCCTTTACCAATACCGCTGATCCCCTCTTTATGTTCGGCGCCGTCGCTGTCGGCATGCTTCATCTCCCCCAGGTGGGATGGGTTCTCGCTTTTGCCCATTACTTGGCGAGCTTTACGGTCGGATTTGTCTTTCGCTGGTATGGACGTTCGCAAGAAACGAGCGTTCCCTTTGAAAAACCTCAAGGGAATCTTTGGCGTCGCAGCTGGGAGGCGATGATCACGGCACGCAAAACAGATGCTCGCCCCCTGGGACAGATGTTGGGAGATGCCGTCTCCCAGTCCATGCAGACGCTGTTGGTCATCTGTGCCTTTATGATGTTTTTCTCTGTCATCTTTCAGATCATCGTTGTGACAGGTACGATCCACTGGATTGGGATTCCCTTTGTCGCCCTCTTTCATCTCATTGGATTTAATCCCGACCTGGTGCCTCCGCTGATTTCGGGGCTGTTTGAGATCGATATTGGCAGTGCGCAGATCGCCGGCGTCCATGCGCCGCTTCTACAGAAGCTGGTGTTGATCAGTGCCATCATTGCCTGGAGTGGCCTCTCCGTACACGGCCAGGTAGCTGCCGTCTTGGCAGATAGCGACATTCGTTTTGGCCCCTATTACAAAGGTCGCGTCTTGCACCTCGTGACAGCGGCAATGTACACGATAGGCTTTTTCTATCTCTTTGGGCTTCAACAACAAGTCCTTCCCACAATTACTTTCCTTTTCTCGTCGTTGCCAACCACGGTTTTAGGGCTTGCCTGGGAGCGTTTCCGAGGGGTCCTTCCGTTATTGATCATTGGATTCGTCTTGTTGTGTGCTACCCTTCTGCTTTCCCTTTCCGTTTGGGTGGTACGTCGAATCACGGTGCTTTTGGTTCGTACACTCCGCTGATGAACGACATGAGAATGTGCTGGAACAAAGGGTTTTAAGACGGTATCGTAGGTAGAGAGGCGGTGTACCCCAGTCGCTTCAGCAAGGAACGACGCTCTGCAATGTCTTCCGCACTTTCCACGTCCACAGGTGGTTCGCCATCGATGACAGCGACGATGCCTCGTCCTTGCTGGTTCTCCGCGACGATCACTTGCAGCGGATTGGCTGTTGCACAAAAAATACGGCAGACTTCTGGGACGGCACGTATCTGAGGCAAAACCTGGATGGGATAGCCACTGCCCATTACGATGAAGAAAGCATGACCTGCGCCTACCTCTTTTGCATTACGCACGGCGCAATCCATCAAAGCCGCATCATTACCGGCGACACGTACAAGTCGCTTTCCCGAAGCTTCATTGAATGCAATACCGAAGCGGGCCGTTCCTCCTGTGGCAGCAGCGACCGCTTCATAAAGATCATCGATCGTCTTGATGAAATGGGCCTGCCCAATGATCACGTTGGCACCTTCTGGCCTTTCGATACGAATTTCCCTAAATTCCATGCAATGGCCCCTTTCGATACCCTAATGCGCGGGAAATTTCCTCTGACCATACGATGGAGCCGGACAACCGCAAGCACGCATTGCCACCGACTTGAATTTGCGTGATCCGTCCAGCATCGCCGTCCATACCGATCATCATGTGGCACCGCCGGCCCAATTCTAAGCCACTCTCGACTGTGAGAATAGTCGTTGCTGAAGAAGCAGAACCAAGTAGGCCACTGTTGGCAAGCGTTGCGGCGACTGCTGCCGCTGCCTCTTCGCTGGCCACTTCTTCTTGCAAAATACTGTTTTTCTGCACACTCCAGCTACGAAGATGTACACTGGTGCCGGGATCCTCATGTTCAAGTGTAAAAAAAGCGAGGCCATCGATCCTCATTTGGTGGAGTATCCCGGCCACTTGGCTACTCCAATTAGCTTCCACCTCGACTTCTTTTGGGTCGCCCGAGGCAACAACCGAGGAGAGTTGAGGAAAGCCGATGACCAGCCAACCAGATTGCTGCAAGCGCAGAAGTTGCGGAAGCAGGTGAGGATCGGATTCTTCCGCTTCCAGCCCCATTGCTTCCAAAAGGTCAGCGATATTTTCCACAACGCCTACCTGCTCTGGCAGTACGACATGGTGCATGACAAGCGGCAGCCCGGAGCCCGGTAAGGTATAGAGGGTCAGGTCGTCCAGCTGCTGTCCCTCAAAGACGAAACGGGGTTGCTGTTCTCTTTCCTCGCCCTCTTTTTGAAACAGTGCATAGCCCACCGCGATCGCACTACCCTCTAACCTGTTGACTGCAGCTCCTTGTTGGAAGACGTGTAACTGGTATTGATCATTTTCTTGCCACACAAGCAGAGCTTCGTCCGCTTGCCGTGAAAGCAATGCCCCCAACAGGGAGGCGTTGGGCGGAGCTGTTTGTGTCCAGACGCTCGCCACGCTTCGTCCAGAAAAAGGAAGACCAGTATATACATCATAAATCTCGATGGGGAGATGCATCGAGGTATGTGCCGCTATTTCCATAGGCGTATCCGCTGCCTCTTCACGCTTTTTAGATCGATTTGGAACGCTTGATGTGCCTGCTGACAGCGTGTGTGAAGCATTATTGTACAGGTGTCCTGTGAAGTCCTTCGCGCAAAGCGATCAGGACGCAGGCGTTGTGTACGACCTCCAGATCTAATGTCTCTGCGAGTTGAAGACAACGATCGTCTTGTGTACCTGGCTGCATCCAAATTTTTCGGATGCCCTTTTCCGCACACTCCTTCAGTACCATCAACGTCTGATCAGGGGGTACGACCACATCAACCACTTGCGGTACGACAGGCAATGCTGTGACAGATGGGTAACAAGTTACGCCATCGATCGCAGTGTACTTGGGATGTACCGGATAAACCTGGTAGCCCTGTTGACGCAAGGTCGCAAAAATCGTATGTCCCACTTTCTCGGTACGGGTTGTCGCTCCGACCACTGCCCACGTAGGTTCCTTCAAAAAGTTGTGCATGCGGTCCATCATGGAGGGATCGTGTTGCATCTCAAATCCCGGTTCTTCCATGGTATCGTCACTCCTTTCCTTTGGGTTATTATAACACGGAAGCTAGCAATGCTTGGATCAACCCAATGAGCAACCCCAAGACAGCCCCTGTCCAAATGACAAAGGTTAGTTCTCTGCCCATAAAGCTTTGTACAATTCCAGCAACCTCTTCCCAATCCAACGCTTGAATGCGTGCTCGTACGATTGCAGCGATATCGACATGATCCTGGAGCAAGTCAGGGAGCTTGCGGAAATTCCGGCCGATCGCATCATCGATTCGATCGGTGAACACGGACGACAATGATGTGATGATCTGTTGGCGCAACGGCAGATAACGCGGAAGGTAACGTTCGGCCGTCTGGGCAATTTCGGAAGTGACCATTTGACTTATTTGGTTACGCACAGGAGGCGTATTCAAACGTGCTGTGATATCGTCGAGCGCAACGAGATTTTCCTCCACCAGTCTTCCCAATGACTCTGCAATGGCTTCACGGCGTCGCGGCACAACCCCTTGCACAATCCAGGGAGTCCCAGGAATGCGGATCGGTTGAACCGGATGGAAGAGCATCCAAATGGCTGCATAATTTGTACCATACCCGATCAAAGCACCGAGAAGAGGCATGGTCACCCAAATCGTCCAATTGCCCGTCAGTCAAACCTCCTTTGAGCGCAAAAAGGACCTGCAACGGGCAGGCCCAACACGTCCTTCAATGAACAGGAAGGTTCCCCTATTTAGAAGTTGATTGTAGGATATATTGTGCAACTGCCTGTGCTTGATCGGACGAGAGCGGGAGCTTCGGCATCTTTGGCGTTTCATTGGGTGGCATTAGCGTAGATGGATCCTGGATCTTTGCGGCAATCCCCTCAGCTGTCATAAAAGTACCTGCTTTGTCTAAAGCCGGGCCTACACCACCCTGGAATTTGTCACCATGGCAAGAAGCACAGTATTGGGCATACAGTTGTTGACCAGAAGCATTGGTTACTTCTCCGGGTTGTCCCCCTGCAGCTGCTACCTCTGCCTTGTGATCGAACCAAGCTTGGAAGGTGAGCCCGATAAGGCCGAGTACGACCACAATGGAGATAGCGAACCAGACAGGTCGTTGCAAAGGACGACGTTTTCGTGAGCGGTCAAGCCACGGCAACGCTCCCAAGATGATCACCAAAATCAGCGGTACGACAATGGCTCCCCAACGTAACCAGGAGGGGAAATACTTCAACAATTGATAGAGCCAATAGAAGTACCAATCTGGCATTGGGAGATAGCTGTGGCTGGTCGGGTCTGCTTCTGGTTCCAGCGGTGCAGGAAACAGCACCGTGATCGTGAGCAGAATGCCAAAGATGGCCAACGCCGCGATGGCCTCGCGTAAAATAAAATCTGGGAAAAAGCGCTCACTGACCCCCAGCTGCCCACCGATCGGCCAGCCTTCTTGGCTTTTTTGCTTCGGTTCTTGCGGTGTCGGATTTTCGTCTGCAGCCATTGTTCACCTCCTTGCCTTGTCTGTGTGGCATCACAGTGGACCAGAGATACTCTGCCTCCGGATCATCAAGAAGTGCCCTACCAGCAGTACCATCAAGATAGCCGGCAAAATCATGACATGAATCGTGAAAAAGCGTGGGATCGTCATTGCGTTAACTCCGGCGCCACCGACCAACAGCGATTTGATCCACGGACCGAGGATCGGCAGCGAATCAGCGATATTCACGCCCACCTGTGTTGCCCAATAGGCCTTTTGATCCCAGGGCAGCAAGTATCCCGTAAAGCCAAACAATAGCAGAACCAACAATAACAAGACACCGACAATCCAGTTGAGCTCTCGTGGGTTTTTATATGAGCCTGTGTAGAAGACGCGCAGCGTGTGCATGAAGATGAAGACCAGCGAGGCGCTTGCACCCCAGTGGTGCATCCCTCGGACGATAGAACCAAAGCTGGCTGTATCTTCAATGTACTTCACGCTGATATACGCGTCATTGACATCGGGAACGTAATACATCATCAAGAAAATCCCTGTAAGGATCTGCAAGACGACGAGAAAAAAGGTGATTCCGCCAAGGCAATAGATAAAAGCCCAATTGCTGTATTTTGGATTGACATGGGGAGGAGCTGGATGCACCGCGATATCTTCCCATGCTGGGCCAATCGAGAAGCGATCGTCGAGCCACCGATAAAAATTACGAAACATGGCTTACCCCCAACCCCCTTCGTCGGGCGAGTTGCGTGGGTGATCTGCGCCCAAGATGACCTGCCCGTTTTTGACTGTGATATCAAAGTAGTCAAGGGGCCGAGGTGCTGGTGGATGGACGACCCTACCGTATTTATCAAACTCGCTGCCATGGCATGGGCACAGGAAGATGTTGCGCTGCGGTTCCCAACTCACCAAGCAACCAAGATGGGTGCAAATCGGTGAGATCGCGACAAATCCGCCTGTTTTAGTCCATTTGGGATCTTTTCGTACATAGACATTGACGGTGGTTTTGTGCTGGTACCATCCTTCTGTTGCCGGAACCTGGAAGGTGATCGACTTGAAATCCTTTTCATTGAAATCACTGACTTTGCCAAGTGATGACCCTGAACCATTCGATGGCTTAGCAGTCAGCGCCGGTACTGCTGCTTCGCCGATGACGGGCCACAACATGCCTACTACGATGAGACCGAAGACGCCACCGAATGTATAGTTGAGAAACTGCCTGCGGGACATTTCGCCTTGTGGAACAACGGGCGTCTGCTCTTCACCGGCAGGCTGGGGATCGGTGGCCTGCTTCTCGTTTTTCTCGTCCACGCGCTGCAAATCCCCCTCGGTCACAACTGATGTTACCCGTGCTGTCCAAACACAAGGTTCATACTACCCATCGTGCTTGCGGGTGTCAATGAAGGAACGCCACCTCATGGCACGAAAAAAGGTGAGGCACCACAGCCTCACCCCCTATGTATAATCGGAGTGGCCAGACTCGAACTGGCGACCTCTACCACCCCAAGATAGCGCTCTAACCACCTGAGCTACACCCCGATGTGAATACAGTTCGCAGTATACGTAAGGCGCCCACGGCAGTCAAGCGCAGGGCTCTTCCCTTTGTGGGTCTGATCAACTAGCGCATACGCGTTAAGCGTTGCAGTTTCTCTTTGGCGATACGGAGGCAAGGCCATTCAAAGAAGGATGGCGATCAATCCAGCACTTCCCTCGTTGACGATGCGCTCCAACGTCTCTCGCAATTTTTCTTGGGCATTGAGTGGCAATTGTGCCAATTTACTCTCGATACCATCGCTGACGATCGCATAGAGTGATTTTCCAAAGTATTCTGCATCCCACACTTTTTCTGGGTGTTGCTCTAGATCCTCTTGAAGTTGAGCCAATAGGCGCTGAGACTGATCTTCTGTTCCGACAATCGGCGAAAATTCCGAGGTAACGTCCACACGCAACATGTGGATCGAAGAGGCAGTAGCCCGTAGCTTGATGCCGTAACGGGTACCATTGCGAATCACTTCAGGCTTTTCCAGCGTCATCTCTTCCGGTTTGGGACGTACGACACCATATCCGGTCGCTTCACACATTTTTAATGCATCGGCAATGCGATCGTACTGCTTTTTGGCTTCTGTCAATTCGCGCAGCAGTCGTAACAACTGGTCTTGCCCTTGGATGTCGACGCCGGCCACTTCAGTCAAGACACGATCATACAGTGCCGTGGGTGCTTCCAAAGCAATTTCAGCTGCTCCATCGCCTAAGTCGATATGGGCCAGTTCAGCATTTGCGACAACCTCATACTCTTGAAATCGATCGAGGGCGGTCTTGACATCGCGCAACTTATGAATATCTTCGATGCAAGTTTCAATTGACTCTGAAAAAGCCCTACGGACCCAATGATCATCATCGAGCACCCCAACCCATTTGGGTAAGACGATGGAGAGTTCTCGGACAGGGAATTCGTAAAGGACGCGCTTGAGCAGCTCATTGACTTCACTCTCGCCCATGCGACTGACATCCAAAGGGACCACTTCGCTCTGGTATTGTGCGGAGAGTTCCGCAGCCAATTCTGTCGTGTCTGCTGACTGAGAATGCACGGAGTTCAGCACAATGACAAACGGCTTTCCAGACTCTTGGAGCTCTTTGACGACGCGTCCTTCAGCATTTTGGTAGGCTTCGCGCGGCAACTCGCCAATGCTCCCATCGGTCGTGACGACAATACCGATGGTGGCATGATCGTTAATCACTTTATGTGTACCGATTTCAGCCGCTTGCTGAAAGGGAACAGCATCAGCAAGCCACGGGGTATGGACCATGCGAATCCCCGCCTCGTCTTCATAACCGCGAGCTCCTTCAACTGTATATCCGACACAATCGACCAGTCGCACGCGCAGACGTGCGTTTTCGTCCACTTCGATCTCTACGGCTTGATCGGGCACGAATTTGGGCTCTGTCGTCATGATCGTGCGGCCTGCTGCACTCTGAGGAAGCGCATCCAATGCGCGGGCGCGATCTGCTTCATTTTGGATGCGCGGTAGCACGGCTACTTCCATGAACCGTTGAATGAAAGTCGACTTTCCAGTACGGACTGGGCCGACGACACCGAGATAAAAATCACCGTGTGTTCTTTCTGCAAGGTCCCTATACAGGTCAAAATCGGCCACTGGCTTCCCCTCCAACTCCGCAGGATCCCTGCCCCGAATCGGGGCCGTGAAGCATTCCGGCCTATGCTACTTATGCAGGTACAAGGGCCAATATGCGGAGGGAGCAGACAGGACTCTCCGTTCTAGGAAATATCGCGTTTTTCCTCACGGAAGATCAGCCGCAACGGGATTCCGTCGAGGGGCAATACTTCGCGAAAACGGTTTTCAAGGAAGCGGCGATAGGAAAAATGGAGCAGATCCGTATGGCGACCAAAGACGACAAATGTCGGTGGACCATCGATGACCTGCGTCACATAGCTCAACCGGATCCTTCTGCCCTTTTCACTGGGTGGTGGCGTCAATTGCACTGCTGCTCGCAAAACCTCGTTGAGCAGCGAAGATGAAAAATGCCTGCGCCGGAGATCGGCCAGTTCAATGATAGCAGGCAAGATCTCAGAAATGTGGCGGCCCGTTACAGCGGAAATAAAAGGGGTTCGGACACCCGGTGCAAACGAGAGCCGTTTGCGGATCTCCGCGCTCAGGCGATCGGCGTGTCGAGGATCCCCCTGCATTGCGTCCCACTTGTTGACCGCCAACAGCAACGCTGCACCACTTTCCCAAGCCATTCCGGCGATGTGGACATCGTAATCGAGTAATCCAGCTGTAGCATCGACGACGAGTAACCCTACATCCGCTCCTTCGAGTGAACGCTTGGCCCGGAGCGCGCTATATCGTTCTGTCTTTTCTAGGATGCGTCCCGGGCGACGAAGCCCAGCTGTATCGATGAGGCGAAAGTGCCTTCCCATTGCGGAGAGCTCCGTGTCAATTGCATCCCTGGTCGTGCCAGCAATGGAACTGACGACGACGCGCTCTTCCCCGAGCAAAGCATTGAGTAAGGAGGATTTTCCCACGTTTGGACGGCCGACAATGGCGACGGCAATTTGATCGCTTGGAGGAGACCCTTCTTCTTCATCTGGTAGCGCAGCGACGAGCTGATCGAGCAGATCGCCAACACCTGTCCCGTGTTCTGCCGAGATGGCATGGGGTTCTCCGAGTCCGAGCGAATAGAACTCGTAGGGTGCAAAGTGATGGCGATCGACCTTATTGACCACCAAGAGCACTGGCTTGTGTTGGGAGCGTAATTCTTGCGCAATCTCTTCGTCAACAGTGGTTAGACCACTCACTCCATCCGTAAGAAAGAGGATCGCGTCCGCTTGCTCCATGGCAATGTGTACCTGTTGCAAAACCAGCTGCACAATCTCGTCTGCCTCTTCACCTTCAGGGGGTAGCAAGCCTCCCGTGTCGATCATTGCAAAGTGCTTGCCATTCCATTGCGCTTCGGCGACCAACCGATCTCGGGTGACACCGGGTCGATCTTCGACAACAGCGCGCCGTTCACCGATAATGCGGTTGAATAACGTCGACTTTCCCACATTGGGACGACCGACGATCGCTACGTATCGCACTGTGCGACACACTCCTCTTCGAATAACCAACGTATCGAAAACAGGCGCCGAAGGCGCCTGTTTTCTTCTTTTTTAGCTCGAGCCTCCTGTTTTCAGCGATTCTTTTTGAACAGATCGCCAAAGACGTCGCCGATGGTGAAGCTGCTACCATTGTTTTTGTTATCGTCATATCGGCCGAAATCACGGTGGCCTCGGTCTTCTTCCGCTTCGCGGATGCTCAGGCTGATGCGTTGGGCTTCAGGATCGATATCCAAGATCTTGACGCGTACCTGATCGCCGACCTCTAACACTTCAGAAGGTGAGGAAATACGACGATTGGCGATTTGAGAGATGTGGACCAGGCCCTCCAATCCTGGAGCGATCTCTACAAAAGCCCCAAACCCAACCAACCGTTTGACCGTTCCTGTGACGATATCACCTGGGTGAAAGCGTTCCTCCACATTTTCCCATGGTCCGGGTTGGGTTTGTTTGATGCTCAAAGAGATCCGTCCACGTTCTTCATCAACCCGCAGTACCTTGACTTGCACCTGATCTCCTTCATGGATAACTTCGGAAGGATGGCCGACACGGTGCCAGGCAAGCTCTGAAATGTGCACCAGCCCATCAACACCGCCTACATCGACAAAGGCTCCAAAGTCAGTGATCCGCTCTACGGTGCCTGTGAGAATTTGCCCGGGTTGAAGTTTGGTCATCAATTCCTCACGTTGCGCTTCTCGCTCTTCTTCTAATACAGCACGATGGGAGAGAATCACTTTGTTTGCACTTTTGTCCAACTCAATCACTTTCAGGCGTAAGGTCTTCCCCTTATAATCAGCAAAGTCTTCCACAAAATGTGTCTCGACTTGTGAAGCTGGAATGAAGCCACGCACACCGACATCGACAACGAGTCCGCCCTTGACGACGTCAACGACTTTGGCTTCAAAGGTCTCATTGTTCTCATAGATTTTCTGGAGACGATCCCAAGCACGTACGGCATCGACGGCACGTTTGGAAACTGTGATCTTATCCTCTTCCTCGTTGACGGAAAGTACCTTCACTTCAATCTTTTGCCCAACGGAAACGACATCTTCGGGTTGTACCAAGCCGGTATTGGAAAGTTCACGCTGAGGAATTACGGCGTCGACACGATAACCGATATCCACATAGACCACACCGTTTTCTATCTTTGTGACCGTTCCTTCAACGATATCGCCACGATGGAACGTTTGGACCTCTCCCATTTGGCGCTGCAATTCTTCTTCCTCTTGCTGCTCTTGCTCTTGCGGTGTGTTTTCCAACTCGTCCACAGACGACTCCTCCTAGCGCCTTCAGTTCAGGTTGCACGTGTTCTGCAAAGCGCTTCACAATAATGGACCAATCTATCGACAACCTGCGCAAGCGAGAGTGTGGAAGTGTCGATCACCACTGCGTCTGCTGCAGGTACAAGGGGATCGGACTTCCGCTGCTGGTCTGCTTGGTCGCGCCGGCGAATCTCTTCAGCGACTTTCGCAAGAGAAAGCCCTTGGTTGGAACCACCGATTTCCTCCCAGCGTCGCCGTGCCCGTACTTCAGGTGATGCAGTCAGGTACACCTTCAGATCTCCGTTTGGCATGATCCGAGAGCCGATATCTCGGCCATCCATAACAATGCCCGGAAGTTGTGCCAGTCGTTTTTGCTGCTCTCCCAGGGCTTGCCGAACGCCCTTGTATTGGGCGACGACGGAAGCACCACGAGAGACTTCGGGCGTACGCAGATAAGGAGTCACCTCGATGCCATTGACCGAGACGCAAAGCTGGCCTTTGTCGAAAGTGAAGGAGAACTCTAGAGAGGTGGCAAGCTCGCTAATGCGTTCTTCGTCTTCCAGAGGAATGTTGCGTTGAATCGCCGCCCATGCGACGGCACGATACATCGCTCCTGTATCGACGTACTGCAAGCCCAGCCTTTGTGCCAGCGCTTTGGCAACTGTGCTCTTTCCAGCACCGGCGGGTCCATCAATGGCCACGCGGATGGTGCTCACACCCTGGCCCCTTTCACGAATAAGGCAGGCCATCGGCCTGCCCTTCGTCGCATACCCCATCTACATACCGTGAACAGCGAAAACGACAGAAGTTGGTTGCCGAGTTGATCTGTCGCCATTTTACTATGCCCTTTGCAATGTTGCAATCGATCAAGGAGATTTTCGGCTCATGTTCCACTTTCTCCCGGGAGGCGGCGGGAAATGCCTTCATATTGACGCTCCATCTCTTGCAAGTACCCTTGTTTGGTTATGGTCGGCTGAAAGCGTGCAACAACTTGATGCAAGATAGCGGCATTGTCCCACAACAGGTCCACGATGGTTCCTAGGAGAGTTTTGATGGGCCAAAGATAGACAGCTTCTTTGTCAACTACGTCAAAATCTGCCTGATGTGCGTGACCGCTGACGCCTCCCCAAAAAGGTTGTGCAACGGGCAGCCACTGAGAAAGATCTCCTAGATCCGTCGAACCCTCTAACAAAGGGGGGCTTTGTACCTGCGCTTTGCCGATAAAAGGCACCGCATTGTGCGCGAAAAGGTAATGCAAATCCTTGGACTGCCGCAATGGCCAGTACCCGGGGTAACGTTCAACAATACAGCGGTAATGAACCAGTCCTTCCAACTGTGCAACCAGCGCTTCAATCTGATCGATGGAGGCCTGGATGGCTTGTCGACTCTCTTCAACAAAGTAGATATCGAGGGTTAACACACCTTCCGTGTCATCCTCTTCTCGGTCCAGAACATGCCAGCGCAGACGCTGCCCTTGTGGGTCGGCCAATTGCAGCATGCGTATCAACAGGTTGAGTCGGTACAGCGATGATGGTGTACGGGGATCACGGGATTCTGGAAAACGAATGCGGAGCAGTTCGAACCCTGCTGCCCCATCTGAAAGAAACAACTGCGGTTCCGGGGACTGATGGGCGACATGGACCGAAAGGACCGCTTGAACCTCGTCAAAGATCCCGAGGTGTATGAGTTCCTGTTTGCCCGAAAGAAAGTGAATGGCCCCACTTTCGCGCAGGGCAAGCCTTTCATCGAGTTGGATGAACTCTTCGGCCGGTGCTCCGATCAGACGTACGCGACCATGCAGGCTTTCGAGGAGACCCGAGACCTTCAGTGCCCAACAGACACCGAGCAGATGCACCAATTGTGCGTGATGGCCGCAGGCATGGGCGGCACCGGTCTGTGCATCGGAGCGAGGATGGTCTGGGCAACAGACCGCATCCATGTCTGCGACGAGTGCAATGACAGACGTGCTCTTCTTATCTCCGATATCAGCGACAAAGCCTGTTCGAGCAACCGTTGTCGGCGCTACTCCCAATTCGCGGAGAAAACGCATCATGTAACGCTGCGTGGCAAATTCGAAAAAGCCGTATTCCGGCTTGGAGAACAGGACGGTGCCGATGGTGACAAGTTCGGGTGCGTAATAGTCAACGATGTGATACAACATGTGTTTTACGCTCTCTCTTGTGGCCATCGGTGTCCCTCCTCTCAACCCAGCATTGATTTGTTCAAAGATACCACACTTCCCTCGTCAATCCCAAGAAGACCGAAGAAGGGGCACCCGCATAGCGTAAAGAGAACGGGCATACGAACAAGGAGGAAGCGTCCATGGATGAGAGGGAGAAGATTTTAAAAGAAGTAGCGAAGCAAATCTATACCCAATGGGCAACGCAAATATACACCGAGAGGGACGAGCAACTCGATGTCTCCATCAGCGTCGATGGGCTTGGAAGGGTTACCGCTGTGCATCTCCCAGTAATGATTTCTCCAAGTCAACGTCCTCTCCTGGAAGGTGCGGTACAACGACTGTTCAACCAGGCCCTGACCCGACTACGGGAAGAGACGATGTCCAATCTTCCAGGGATTAAAACCTTGATCAAATTCTTTGGGGGTGGATGAGTGGATATGCGCATGTTGTTTGAAAAGCTCGCCGGCGAAGAACCTGATCTGTTGCGCAGTCATGTCGGATTGTTGGCACTTCTGAATACGATGAGCGCAATGGAACTCTTTTCGAGCGTACAAGCAGAAATGGCTGGATCTTCACCGACTTCTCAAAGCGTCGATGAAATTACCAAAATGGCAAAGTCGTTGCTTGGAAATACGGGATCCCTTTCTCCAGATAAATTGCTGAGTATGCTGACGTCTGGTGCACCATCTTTACCGCCGAAAGCGAAAGAAGAAACGGGGACATCGGATCACGATCTCCACCGCGATCGTGCTCCCAAGGGGTCATGAAGAACACTCACACCTTTTGGGTGGAAGCGGCTTTGACGTACACAGGAACGGTGATCGGGGCTGGTTTTGCGACCGGTCAGGAACTGCTCGCGTTTTTTGTCCGTTATGGAGTCTTTGGATTTTGCGGCATCTTGATTGCTGCTGCTGCCCTCTTTTTTGGGGGCAGCCTGCTCTTGCGCGTTGGACAAGTCCGTGTGGATAAACGAAACCTCTGGCTTCCTTCTCGCTATGAACGGCTTTTTTACGTTGCTGCGCTGATTGTTACCGCTGCGGCAATGCTTGCGGGCAGTCGAGCCCTTTTTGAAACTGCGACGGGTCACGGAGGCTGGTGGATCCCCCTGCTTTTGGGGTTCGCCTCCCTCGCACCGGTTGTCGCAGGCGTCCAAGGACTCTTTGCCATCAACAAATGGATCGTTCCCCTGGTGGTCCTGACCGTTTTTATTACGGCCATCTACAATTTTCTTCAGCCGGAGGTTCCCATTCCTTCTTCCTCACCTTCTCCTGCTTCTCTCCATGCGCCCTGGCTGCCCGCTTCCCTTGCATACGCTGGGCTTAACCTTTTTTTGGCGATGGGTGTCTTGTTTGAGATTGGTTCCACACTTCAAGCTCCTCACCAGCGGTGGCAGGTGGCAGGAGGAGGTACGATCTTGCTCTTGGTGTGTATGGCATTGGAAAGCTCGCTACTTTTCTATCATCCACAATGGACCCATTCACCCATTCCGATGCTCTTTGCAGCACAGCGCTTGGGTGATTGGATGAGGCGCTGGTTTTCAATGGTGATTGCCTTAGAGATCTATTCAACGCTGGTTGCCAATCTGTTCGCAGCATTGGCGGTGATGCCTGTTGGAGAAGATCCCCATCGTCTGGGCCACTCGGCGCTTTTTCTCCTCCTTTCCATCAGCCTTTCCTTGCTCGGCTTTACACAGCTGGTCAATCGCCTCTATCCTCTTCTAGGATTTATCGGCTTGCTACTCGTCATCCGAACGCTGATTCATCGCCCTGAAGTCGGCTGATTGCCCGCTTTGGGAACTGTCTGCTTGATCGCCGACCAAAAGCTCGGATCTTCAAAGCCCATTCGCCAGAGTGCGATTCCGTAGAGCTTGTATTTTTGTGCCAGCGCTACCTTTTGCTTAAGGGTAGAGGAAGACTCGAAATAGACTTTCCGCTCAGTACCGCTTGGGCCGTAATAAATGTAATACGGCTCTTTGTGTTGGGCATCCCAACGGACATCAGCACCGCGTTGACGGGCTTGCTTGAGGATCTCTTCTGTCGGTTGGGAAAAGCCGCCGCTTTGATCATCATGCCAATTGTATCCATAGCTGGCTACGCCCAAATAGATTTTGCTGGGGGGTACTCCTTCCTTAATCATCTGCTGTATGGACGATTCGACCCAATCAAAAGGTGCGACAGGTCCCGCGGTGGAAGATTCACTGTGTTGATCGTAGGCCATCAGCGTCATCCTGTCGACAATGCCTGCCAGTGGCTTGTACTGGTAGACACCTGACATCTCAGCTGGTACCTGCACATGGGGTAGGACAGCAGCATCCAGCTCTTTTCCTGATCCAAGAGCGTTTCGCGTCGTACGCATAAAATCGGTCAGTTCGTTGGCAATGTGGCGAAAGTCTTCTTCTCCGGCATTGCCAGGAATGAATTGGGCATCAACCAAGGCGCCATCATACCCATTCTTTTTGACGATAGACGCGATATTTGCAGCAGCTTTTTGCCGGGTCTGTTGGTTATGCAAAAAGGTATCCTTCGCCTTTGCGACGTTGAACATCGGAGCAACGCGGATGTGATTCTTGCGTGCCAAAGAGACAACTTTGTCGTTCCGATTCCCCTGGATGGATCCATCGGGTTGGATGGAGTACCAAAATGGAAAAAGCTCATCGAGCTGGCCCGCATACTTTTGTAGGGAATAGTAGGAGTTATAAGGGCCTTGCTCATCTACATAGAAACCGCCGACATGCAACTGGTTTTTTGCCGCACCTGCCTGGGCGGCTTGCTGAGGTACCGGAGTTGCGGCTGGCCCACAACCCGCCGCTAGCAGTGCAACGCCCAGCATGCTGATGCTGGTCCATAAGGCAAACTGTTTTCGATGCAACATGGGACGACACCTCCCGCTCTATTCAACCGGTAGTGTCGCCCTGTTCTCCTCTTCTCTATGCGCCTAGGGAAGGGCACTTACTTCGACGGTGTTTTCAATCGACAGGCCGCACGCAGTGCATTTACCTGTCTCTCTGTCAGGGGGCGCCATGCCCCCCGCGGAAGATGAAGGCGTTCCAAACGAATGGGGCCTACTGCCTGCCTTTCTAAGAAGACCACCTTTGCACCGATGCTTTCAAACGCCCGGCGAATTTCTCGATTGTGGCCCTCATGTACCGTGACTTCCAAGATCGAGTGTTGCGCTATTGGGCGATATTCGAGCAAATGTACTTTCATGGGTTCAAAAGGTTCTTCTTGCTGACGTACCCCTTTGCGTAACGGAATCAACTCGGCATCCCGCAATTTACCTTCTACAGCAACGCGGTAGAGCCGCGGGATCTGATAGCGGGGATGCATCAGGCGAGAAGCCAACAGACCATCATTGGTCAAAAGAAGGAGGCCACAGCTTTCTCGATCGAGTCGCCCTACGGGGTACAGCGGCAAGCCAATCTCGGCGATGATATCTCCGACGCAAGGGCGACCTTTAGGGTCGGAAAGCGTAGTAATCACACCGCGAGGTTTGTTCAATGCGAACGTCTGGGTGGGCGCAAGCTGGATTGGCTGGCCGTCTACCGCAACGAGGGTGTGCTCATCGACTTCTATGCCCATCTGTGTGACCCTTTGGCCATTGACAGTGACATGACCGGAAGCGATTAGCGCTTCGGCTTTCCGACGAGAGCAGCGACCGCTATGCGCGATATAAGTTTGTAACCGCACGATCTTCTCCTTGTGAGCTGTTTCATTGTCCGAATTCCGTTTTTCCTGATGACGACTCGAAAACCCCTTCCTCTTTTCCTGCCTCGGGATAGTGAAGTGGGCTGTACACTCATTTTACTCAATGATTCGCAGCTGCCCAAGGGACCTGCGTTTTACTTGCCGAAGAAAAGGGTGGTGGCATAAAGGGCGCCCAACGCTGCGGCAGCGTCGGCGATCAAACCTACCGGTAGGGCATAGCGCCACTTTCGAATGCCTACGCTGCCGAAATAGACGGTGAGCACGTAGAGTGTGGTCTCACTGGCGCCCATCATAACTGCTGCTAGGGTACCCGAAAAGGAATCTGGACCCTCTTGGCGCATGACATCCATGACCATGGCCATTGTTGCGTTGCCGGAGATCGATCGCATGAGCGCGATGGGTACAAAATCTGAAGGTATTTTCGCCCATTGGGTAATTGGAGCCAGAACACTTGCCAGCAAATCAAAGGCCCCGGACTGGCGAAAGATGGCAATGGCGACCATCATCCCAGCTAAATACGGAAAAATGTCAATTGCGACGTGTAGCCCTTCCTTTGCACCTTCCACGAAAACTTCAAAAATTGATACGCGGCGCAGATAGCCAAAGAGTATGACAAAAACGACAAACAGAGGAACGACAAAATCTGCAATGCCGATGCTCATGGTTTGCTGCTGCTTCTGTGCCGAAAGATGCGGTCTGCAAGGATTGCTACCCCCGTGCCTATTGCAGTGGCAACAAGCGTTGGTAAAACGATCGCAGAGGGATGGAGTGACCCCATTTGTGCACGCAAGCCGATGGCAGTGGTGGGTAAAAGCATTAGCCCACTGGTATTGAGCGCCAGCAACGTGCACATTGCCGGTGAGGCAGTCGTCGGATCGGGGTTGAGTTTTTGCAGTTGCCGCATTGCCTCAAGCCCTATTGGCGTTGCAGCATTCCCCATCCCTAAGAAGTTCGCTGAAAGGTTCATGACAATGGCCCCCGCAGCAGGGTGATCGGGAGGCACTGAAGGAAAGAGAAAACGAATCAAGGGCCGAAGGAAGCGAGAGAAAATGGTGATCAAGCCTGCTTCTTGAGCGATGCGCAGGATCCCCATCCAAAACGCTAAGATGCCGACCAATCCAATGGTCAGCGTAACTGCCTGGTGTGCCCCGTCAAAAATCGCCGAAGTGACCGTGCTGATCTTTCCGGTCGCACCAGCAACGCTCATTCCGATCACAATGAAGAAGAGCCATACGAGGTTGATCAACCTCGTTCACCACCTCATTTACCTTTTGGGATACTACCCCCACCCCCTGATAGCAGGGGAGCGTTGGAACGAAAGTTGGTCAGCAGCTTGGCTCCAGGAGGCTAGGGAATTTCGTAGCCGCTGCCACCACGGTCGCTTCGGTACATCTTGTGCGCAGATCATGGACACATGGCCCAGAGATTGTCCGTCCAGTTTGGCAAAGAGATCGGCACAGGAAGTACCCTTAGATACCGGCGCTTGCAGAATATCAGGAGCGATTTGCCAACGAACGCGTTCCCTTTCCCCCTCTTTCAGCGGATAATAAAGCGTTTCGCTTGCGATCGCTTGCACTTGATTCACTTTTCCATTGGCCACCTTTAATGAAAACGGGATCCCCTGCTGTACCAGTGGTGTCCGGGTAAAGGTTGCATATCCATAGTCCAACAGATGACGAGTATCTTCCCAGTCATTGGGATCGTTGAGTACTACACAGATGATGCGAAACCCATCCCGGCTGGCCGATGTCGCCAGGCAGCGCCCCGCTTTGCGTGTGTAACCTGTTTTGATGCCATCGGCGCCTGGATAGAGCCGCAACATCTTGTTCTCGTTGATAAGTCGACGTTGCCATGATTTGCCCTCCCAGGGAATGGTAATGGCCTTGGTGGATACAATCTCTCGGAAATCAGACAACCTGCTGGCATATGCGGCGATCTTGGCCAAATCATAAGCGGACGAATAAGGAGCACCGGTATCTAATCCAGCTGGATTTGTAAAATGACTGTCTTGCAGCTGGAGTCGCGTAGCCAAGTCGTTCATTTCGCGGACAAACCCTTCGACAGAACCAGAGGTGAGCAATGCGACTGCGGTTGCGGCGTCGTTACCCGACCGCAACATCATGCCGTAAAGTAACTGGCGCAATGTCATGTGTTCATGCGCTTGCAGGTAGATCGAAGAACCTTCTACACCGACCGCTGCATCCGGAATACTCACTTCCCGATCGACATGGTCTTTTTCAAGAGCGACCGTTGCCGTGACAATTTTGGTGAGGCTGGCAATTGGCAAGCGTTCGTGCGCAGCCTTACTATAGAGCACCCTGCCAGACTCAGCATCGAGCAAGCAAACGGCCCGAGCTGAAACGGTTGGAGGTGCCAGTTGCTGTGCGTGTACCTCGCAGAGATCTGCTGGCCAGATCGTCACGGCCACAAGAAAGAACAAGAGCAGGAGCCATCCGGTGTTTTTGCTTCTTTCCCACGTTTTTTTCCTGGACTTGCCTTCAGCATATGCTCGGTTACAGGTCATATGCATCCGTGTCGTCTGTGTAGGCTTGTTCCGCATGCTTCCGTTCTGAATGGGCAGCGGGCGCCTCCTTTTGTAGGCGTGCCTCTATCTTTGAAACGATATCTGGAACCAGATCAACCAGACGGTCATAGAGTGCACCGTTTGGACTGACCGGTACCAGTCGTACATCCTCGTGGCCGACGACCAAAAAGCCGACCGGGCGAATCGAAACTCCTGCCCCACTTCCTCCGCCAAAAGGCCAAGCGGCAGTTCGTTCATGGGTTTCAAACTGGCTGCCGCCTGCCGCAAAACCAAAACTGACGCGTGAGATAGGAATGATCAAAGTTCCGTCTGGGGATTCGACTGCGTCACCGACTACGGTATTGACGTCCACCATATCCCGCAGATTTTCCATGGCTGCGGACATCAGGGCTTCGATAGGGTGATGGACAAGCGGCTTCTCTTGTTCTTCAATGGCCATCTCCGCATTCTCCTTCTCTTTTGTCGATGGCGCACCCGTTGCACAAGCAGCCACAGAGCGCCTGCGATCAGTTTGGCAAGCCGAGTCCGTGCTATACAGGAAAAAGTGCCGTCTATCCGTAAAGCATTAAAGTCTGGTGTGTACGAAAAGGAGATCTGGCCCAGCCGAAACTGTTGGCGTGCAAAGGCTGCTACCTGGGACGTCAGAAAGTAAGAAAAACCTACTAAAAATGCTGTGAATGCGGCATCGCCTACACCGAACCAGATGCCTAACGCCAGACGGGGGAAATAGAAAACAAGACGCATGAAGAGAAGAAGGTCGCGGTTTTGAAAGACGTTGTTGTGCCGCAGTTGCTTCCAGATGGCTGGATACGCTTGTCGATGACGTGACCCGACACGGTGGTGCGCACGCTTGTTTTGGAGAAGCAGTTTCCGATTGCCGATTACAAGGTGTCCATTGCGCCGAAAAAGGCAAACACCTACGAACCGAACAGATAAGGAAAAACGTACACGAACTGCTCGCTTGGTAGCGAGCAGTTGTACGTCGATCGGCAATAAGAATAGGAGAACGAAAGCAATCAAGAGCGTTAGAAGAAGCATCGTTGCACGTAGTGTCTACACAACGGAAGGGACTTTATGCACCCCAACTCGTTTAAAAATGTCAACCAGCTACAGCATTTATGGCAGAAAGAGAACGCAAACGCTGCGGAACGCGATCAAAAGCGATAAGGCTTTCCAAGCGTTCTCGTTCGATGATCAGATCGGCTTGTCCCTCTTTGACCAATACCATGGCTGGGCGAGGTACACGGTTATAGTTGCTGGCCATTGAATAAGTATAGGCACCAGTATTGGTGATCGCGACGAGATCGCCAACGTGCACTTTTGGCAAAAAGGCATCATACACAAGCATATCTCCACTTTCACAATACCTACCCGCGATCGAGACACGCTCTTGAGGCACTTCGGCTGCTCTGTTGGCAAGCAATGCTTCGTATCGAGCTTGATACAAGGCCGGACGGATATTGTCGCCCATTCCGCCATCAACCGCAATATAAGTACGAATGCCCGGTATCTCTTTGCGGACGCCAACTCGATAAAGCGTCGTTCCGGCAGGACCGACAATGGCACGTCCTGGTTCAATCATCACTCCCGGTACAGGCATGTGACGAGAGGTGAATGCATGCCTTGTGGCCTGACAGATGGCATGGACATAAGCTTCCGGTGTGAAGGGTCGATCCTCTTCCGTATATCGGATTCCAAAACCGCCACCGACGTTCAGCCAGGGGATCTGTATGCCCAGCTCAGTCTGCAGTCGAGCCGCAAAGGCTGCCATCTTTTCGATCGCAAGTTCAAACGAGGCCAATGTAAAAATTTGGGAACCAATGTGGCAATGCAAACCATCTAGGATCAGATGTGGGTCCTCGTTTGCCCGTTGCGCTGCTGCCATGGCCTGCCCACTCAATAAATCCAAACCGAATTTAGAGTCTTCTTGCCCCGTTTGCACATACTCATGCGTGTGCGCCTCAACTCCCGGGGTGACTCGTAGCAGAACTCGCATCGTCGTCTCTCGCTGACGGAGAATCTCTTGAAGACGGGTTAATTCATCGAGATTGTCGATGACAATATGGCCGACGTGCGTGTCGATGGCGTAGCGCAGTTCTTTTGCTGTCTTATTGTTGCCGTGGAAGTAGAGGGCATTGGGTTCGATTCCGGCGGCAAGTGCCGTATAAATCTCACCTGCAGAGACAACGTCGAATTGGCATCCTTCATCATGGACGATCTGAAGCACGGCCATCGTGCAGAGTGCTTTACTTGCATAAAGCACTTGAAAGGGCAACCCTTCTGCTTCAAAAGAGTGGATATACCGGGATGCCGCTTCACGAATGCTGGTTTCGTCCAACACATACAACGGTGTCTCAAACCGCTCTGCAAGGAGGAGACTGTCACATCCCCCAATTTCTAAGTGACCTGCTTCGTTGATTCGTTCCGTGCCTGGTAACTGCATGTATTTCGCTCCTTTATTATCCACGGCGTGCTCCATAGGAAAGGCGACCCACTTGGGTCGCCACTATTGACGTACCACACGTGGGGATAGCGCTCCGCCGATCGGCGACAGTTTTACTGCGCTGTGCAGTAAACCCAACGGTACGTTTCGGCAGACGAACCGTTTCGGCAAGCGTACCCTTCCCCGGCTTCCTAGATGCCTTTCTCCCCCGGGTACCGTAACCGCTTGCAACCTCTATCCCAAAGCGCTCTTGATCCACTGCTTCATTTGTGATGAACAACATATACCATAGGAAAGGGTCGGGTGGCAAGCCGAACCGACCCTTTGACGCAAATCGATGCGAGGTCAGGGTGGCGGTTATCCCCGTGGTCTGGCAAAGAGGGAGGCCAGAAAGCCAAAGACGATCGCAGAGGAGATCCCCGCGCTGGTCAATTCAAAGATGCCCGTGATTGCCCCGATCAGACCATCCCGTTTTACTTCGGCAATCGCTCCATGGGCCAGGCTGTTTCCGAAACTGGTGATGGGAACACTTGCGCCTGCACCGGCGAAGTCGATCAATTTTGGATATAGGCCGATTCCGGAAAGGATGGCCCCGGCAACGACGAAGATCACCATCACGCGAGCAGCTGTAAGGTGGGCGACATCGATTAACAACTGTCCTACTGCACAGATAGCACCACCCACCAAAAAAGCCCACAAAAAAATCATCAAATTGCCCCCTGATTTTTAATTGTTTTCAAGTGCCACGGCATGGGCAATGCAAGGGATGTTATCCCCTTGTTCGATAGAGACGGGAGAGTGTAGCGAACCAGTTGCAACCACCAGCAAGCGGTTGAGTTCATGTCGGCGCATGCGTGTCAATAGGTGGCCGAACAGAAAACTGGCAATACACCCCGCTCCTGACGCTCCTGCTTGTACCGATGGGTCGCTTCCATAGTACGTTGCACCGGCATCCATCAGCCGCTCCCCCAAATCCAGATGGGCATCCCGCAAGAGTTGTTGCGCAGCTTCAAGACCGTATGCAGCCAGATCCCCTGTGACAATGAGATCATAGTCGCTCGGTTTTCGCCCCGACTCTTTGAAGTGGGTCACGAGGGTATCCACTGCCGCAGGTACCTCGGCCATTCCCATGTTGTAAGGATCGGACATGGCGCTGTCGACGACGCGCCCGACGGTCACCCATGTGACAGAGGGACCTTCACCGGTTGCGCTCAAAAGCCCGGCCCCTGCTGCCGTTACGGTCCACTGCGCAGTCTTCGGGCGTTGAGAACCATATTCGGTAGGAAAACGCATCTGGCGTTCCGCAGAGGCGTTGTGGCTGACTGCACCCGCCAATGTATATGTGGCCATCCCTGATTCGATCAACAGTGCAGCCAATGCCAACGCCTCACCAGCTGTTGCACAGGCGTTGAACAGTCCAAAATAAGGGACACCAGCTGTTTGAGCCGCAAAGGTGGACGAAATGATTTGATTCAGCAGATCACCAGCAAAAAGCAAGTTTACCTTCTGGGCCTCGATTTTTCCCTTGCGCAGTGTCTCTGCAATCGCTTCTTCCAAAAGCCTGCGTTCTGCCTTCTCCCAAGAAGGTTGCCCCAGGTAAGGGTCCTCGTGGAGTTGGTCGAAATCATCAGAGAATGCACATTCCATCTCTTTTGGGCCTCCGACTGCCGCCGACGCAATGACCTTCGCTCGACCTTGTAACTGCCAAGTGCGTTGTCCAACCTGCCCCATCTCTGGCCCCTTTCTTTTCAGATGGCTGCAATAGCGGCATAGATGAGTGCGACAAAGAAGGCAGCAACTACGCCAAAGACGATCACTGGACCAGCGACACGGAACATCTCTGCCCCTACTCCTAATATCCAACCTTCTGTCCGGCGTTCCATTGCAGAAGAGACGATCGAATTGGCAAAACCCGTTACCGGCACTGCCGCTCCGGCACCTGCAAACTGACCGAAACGGTCGTACCCACCCAATGCTGTCACGACAGAAGCGATCAGGATGAGGGTGGCGACGGTTGGGTTGGCTGCGTCCTCTTTGCTGAAGCCCAAGGCCATATAGCCGTTTTGGATCGCTTGCCCAACGAGACAGATCAATCCGCCAATGAAGAAAGCCACAATCGTATTGCGTCCAGTTGCTGGACGGGGCAGATGATCGGCAATGACCTCTTGAAAGCTACGTTGATCCGATACGGCGCGAGGAAGGGTTGGTTGATCGTTCTTTGAAGCCATCTCTCGTTCCCCTTTGAGTCACATTTTCTCCGATATGAAGCTGTAGACGATGAGAAGCACACAAGGCCAGCAGCACTGGCCTTGTGTGAATTGAAAGTACTTAGCGGTTTTCTTTGACGCCGAAGGCAAGATCCACATCTGCCTTATATTCGGTCACGCGGCCAGTCTGTGGATCGACATTGCATGTGAGATTTTTTACCTGTACACCCGTAATGCCCTCAACGGTTCGCGCTGCTTCAGAAACGGCATTGGTCACTGCCTCTTGGAACGAGTTGGGTGATTCTCCCACAATCTCAATCACCTTCGCTACCTTTGCCATCAGATGACCCTCCTGTGCACCTTCAATTGGACGGTCCTTAGCATGGCCAAGGCAGGCCGTTTTATGCCGAAAAACCTTCTTTATGAGCTCTGGGTTGCAAAGGGAAGATCATTCCTGAAGTTCGACGCGGATGCGGTTGAGGATGCGCTTTTCCAACCGTGAAACCTGTACTTGACTGACTCCCAAAACAGCAGCAACTTCGGACTGGGTTTTCCCCTGCATATAACGCATGAAGACAATCTTACGGTCCCGCTCATCCAAGCGAGAAAGTACCTCTTTGAGTGCCAGATGATCCACCCATTGCTCACCATTATCATTTTCATCTTGAATTTGATCTTCCAAGAGGATCGGATCCCGGTCATTTTCATAGACGGTTTCATAGAGGGAAGCAGGTTGCCGCAATGCTTCTTGGGCCAGAATGATCTCTTCAGGCTGCAGCTGGAGTGCTTCAGCAATCTCATGAATGGTCGGCTGTCTTCCCAATTCTTTCAACAGCTGCTCGCGCTTGCGACGGGCATGTGCGCCAATCTCTTTGAGAGATCGGCTTACCTTGATAGCATGATCATCGCGCAAAAAGCGTTGGATCTCACCGATGATCATCGGCACGGCATACGTGGAGAATCGCACGTCGTAAGAGAGATCAAATTTGTCGACGGCCTTGATCAGCCCGATACACCCTACTTGAAAAAGATCCTCAGGTTCATAACCGCGGTTTAGAAAACGTTGTACAACAGACCATACCAGCCGCAGATTCATCTGTACGATCTCTTCACGGGCATGGGTGTCGCCTTGATGGGCACGTTCCAAGAGACGCTTCAGCTCTTCGTCGGTCAGATCTTCAAAACGGGCGCCCTCCTCGGCTTTCAACCACTCACCCCCGTTGCACAGGCTCGTCAGAGAAACGCTTGTGCAAGACGATTTCGGTACCCATGTCCGGCGATGAATGGATCTCCACACTATCGCAAAAACTTTCCATGATGCTAAACCCCATGCCGGAGCGATCCAAATCCGGCCTTGTTGTGAAAAAAGGTTGTCGGGCCGCTTCAATGTCTGCAATACCAGTGCCGTAATCCCGTATTTTGATGCTTACTTCGCGATCAAGACGGGTGGCTTGAAGGTAAATCCAACCCATTTGATCTGGGTAGCCGTGCAAGATGGCATTGGTTACCGCTTCCGAGACAGCGGTTTGGATGTCCGCCAACTCCTCCATGGTCGGATCCAAAGGAGCAATAAAAGCACCTACGACGACCCGTGCCAAGCTTTCATTTTCAGAACGGCTTAAAAAGCGCATCTGTACATGATTGTCAGCAGAGGGCGAAAGAGGTTCAAACGCTGCATCGGTTTGCGGCCACGGCTGTTCAGGCATGAGAAACCTCCTTCACCTGTGCGATTGCTTCAGAAAGCGTCGGACAAACCGGCATGATCTGGCGGATGCCGGACATTTGCAATAGTCGCCCGACCGTCGGCTGAGGGGCAGCCAAGGCCATCGATACCTTCCTTTCGCTCAAACGGCGAAAACGCCCCAAGATCAACCCAAGCCCCGATGAATCCATAAAGTTTACCTCTGTCAGATCAAAGACGACCGCCGAAGTCTTAGCTGCGTCGATGGCCCGATCCACTTCTGTCCGTAACAATTCAACGCGATGGTGATCGAGTTCGCCGTCGAGAGCAATGACCAAGACTTCCTCGACTTGTTGGATGTGCATGGTTTAAGGAGACCTCCTTCCAGACCAAGAACATTGATCCTAAATAATCCATTAATGCCTGTAACTGAAAATCTCTTGGTGCTAGACTAACGATTTTTTCGCGATTGCGCAACTGTTGTGCCCTTCCGCTGAAAAAAATGCCGCCTCATGTGAGGCGGCTTCGCGTAAGAGCTGTCAATGCCCGAATTGGATCAAGTGGCGTAAAGTGCGCCCGGCCAATGTAAAAAACGGAGCGCGTTGTGCATCTGCACCGGCAAGGAGTGGCGTTGAAGAAACGATTCGGCCATTGGGCGAAAGGAGGGTGATCGTGCCGACCGGCGTTCCTTTGCGCAGTGGTAGATCAACAGACTGCCACGCGATTCTTTCTTGATACCCACTTTCGGATTCGCCACGGCGCAATAACAAAGCGATGGTCTCTCCTGCGACGGCGGGTACATACTCCGGCTGTCCTTTCGGTAGGTGCAGGGTTTTTACCACTTGTCCCTTTTCATAAAGGTGGCGTTGTTGATACTGAGCAAATGCGTATTGGAGCATATGGGCTACTTCGGCATTACGAGTCTTGGGATTCGGTTCGCCCATGACCACCGCGACAACACGAAAGACCTCTTCGGCTTTTGTCGCAGTCAGGCAATAGCCCGCCTGTTGTGTAAATCCTGTCTTGAGTCCGTCGACACCAGGTAGAAAGTGTACCAGTCGATTCGTGTTGACGAGCTGAAATGGTTTTTTGGAATCCTTGCGAATCCAGTCTTCATAAGTTGATGTATAACGCAAGACTTCTCGATGCTCGAGCAGTGCTCTGGACATACGCGCGATATCTGCTGCACAGGAATAATGCTGGGACGCAGGTAAACCGTTGGCGTTGGCAAAATGCGTGTGCTTCATACCGAGTGCCTGAGCTTTTTGATTCATCATGGCCACGAAAGCGGGTTCACTACCTGCAATCCGTTCTGCCAATGCCACTGCGGCATCGTTGGCTGAGGCGATGGCGACGGCCTTGATCAGGTCTTCGACCCGCATGCGCTCCCCTGGAGCGAGAAAAATTTGACTGCCCCCCATGGAGGCTGCATGAGGGCTGGCTATTACTTCCTCGTTGAAGGAGAGACGTCCTTGTTCGATGGCTTCGAAAGTGAGCAGTAGGGTCATTACTTTGGTAATAGAGGCTGGCTCCAGTTCCTTGTCGGGTTCTTTGGCGTAGAGAATCTGTCCTGTGGCTACATCCATGAGGACCGCTGAACGCGCGTGGGGTGCCAAATCCAGGGTTGGTGATTTTTCTGGAGCTTCTTGGGCCACTGCAAGGGCAGGCAACAGCCCCGATCCCGCAAGAGAAGCAAGGATCAATGCACTCACCCAAGCGGAGACTCGCCGCCTGAGGGCGCCCCACCGTTTTTTCGCTGGCTGGGCGACGCTTCGTTGCATGGGATTCCATCTCCCTTTCCCGCGCACCTGTGCACGTTTCCAGGAATACAGTGCCCACACATCGGAAGAGCTATCACGCATTTCTTCCCTCAATCGTACAAAAGGAGATGAGGCGGTTTACGCGCGGGGATGTGTCTGATCGTAGCTATCGCGCAGTTGTTGGGGAAAAAGATGTGTGTAAATCTCGGTTGTCGCTAGGTCGGCATGCCCCAAGAGCAGTTGGACATCACGCAGGCTAGCTCCGCCGGCAAGCAGATGGGTCGCGAAGCTATGGCGGAGCATGTGTGTGGTCACCTCTGGGGGCAAGTTCGCCTGACGTCCATAGCGCTTGACGAGTGACCACACGGCTTGGCGTGACAAAGGAGTCCCCCGTTGTGAGAGAAAGAGTGCTTCTCTGGAAGACGGGCCGGACCAAAGGGGACGTACATCTTTGATATACGATGTAACCCATTCTATGACCACAGAGGGCAATGGCACGTAGCGCTCCTTAGACCCTTTTCCGAAGCAGCGTACCTGTCGAGTTGTCAACGAGACATCCGCTACGGTCAACGTACACACTTCCGAAGCGCGCAATCCTGCTCCATACAGCATTCCCAAAAGTGCCTGATCCCGCTTTCCTGCCGCTGTAGTGGTTGTTGGTTGGGAAAGGAGACGCATTACCTGCTCGACACTGAGTACAACGGGTAACCGCCGCTGCTTTTTGGGGGTGGCCAAATAGGCGGCAGGATCCTCTTGGAGGAACCCTTCTTCATGTAGCCACTCACACCATCCACGTACGGCCGTCATTTTGCGCGCTGCCGTGGCAGGGTGCGCGCCGCATTCGTGGATCTGCTCAAAGAACCGCTGAATCGTTTCCCGGTCGATCCCTGAGAGATCCTCGACGTCTCTTTTCTGCAAAAAAGCAGCGAATTGGCGTAGATCGCTTTGATAGGCAGCCAAGGTGCTAGGGGCAAGCCCTCGCTCGACAGACAGCAGATCGAGATAATGTTGTATTGACACTTGAATTTCTACAGCGGACCCCGATTTATTCGAAGGAATGGGAGATCCTCCTTCTTTGGGCAAAAGTAACAAAAGAGGTATAACCCGCTTCACGTGCAAGCTTTTGGGCGGTTTCAAGTGCCCTCCCGATATCGTTGGGCTCATGTGCGTCGCTTACTGTTGTGATGGGGACACCTGACTGCGCAAAGCTGCGTAATAACGCTGGTTCTGGACAGGCTCGGCCAATGGGGTAACGGTAGATCAATCCTGTATTTACTTCGGTAGCAACATCACACTCTGCAAAGGTATCCGCAACCTGATGATAGAGTGCCAATGGTTCTTGGGTGGGACGATGTCCGTACGCCTTCAAGGAGTCCGGATGCGCAATGACGTCGAAAAGTCCACTTCTGGCTGCTTCTTGCAGCAACGCGAAGTAACGTCGGTAAGTCACATCGATCTCACGATGCTTCCATTCGGGTAAGTTAAAGCGAAAGTCAAATCCCCACCCGTCGATCCAATGAACAGAGCCGACGAGATAATCCCACGGATAGCTGGCCAGGAGTTTTTTGGCCAGTGCAACGGTTTCGGGGAAGAAACAGACTTCCAGACCGAGGGCAATCGGCCACCCTTCTCCTTTCAGACGTAAGACGAGCTCGATATAGCGCTCGACGTCCTCGTGAAAATGAGCCTGGTACCAAGCCCGCTGTCGTTCCCCCAAAAGGGTTTCGTCACGCAAAACGGGTTCATAAAGGGGTTGGAACTGTCGGAAATGATGTGTATGTTCGGTGACTCCAAAAAATTGGATACCCGATTGTAGGCCTCTCTCTAGAAAACGAAGTGCGTATTCTCGATCGATGCGACCCCTTTCCAAGTGCCAATGCAGATCTGCGTACACGTTTCTCCCCCTCGTGCTTTTCCTTGTGTGGCTCATCGCCCAAGGATGCACCTTCCTGCCGGAGACACTACTTTGGCTGAAAGAAAGCAGCTGGATCACTGCGCATACGCTGGAACCAAAGCAACCCGACAAGCGTTTTTGCATCAAAAATGTCTCGCTCTAAAAGCTCCGGTGTGACCTCTTGCGGTTGGACGAGGATGACATCGATTTGCTCATCTTCTTCTGGATGGGCACGGCCGAGGTGAGCTGGCGTAGCGAGAAAGAGGGAGATGGATTCGCTGGAAATGCCAGGAGAGGTGGCAAAAGAAGTGAGCAAACGCCATGAATCGGCGACGAATCCGGTCTCTTCCTCTAACTCACGTTTTGCAGCAACCAAAGGAGTTTCACCTGGCTCCACCTTTCCGGCAGGAAGCTCGAGCAGGTAGCGATCGACGGGATAGCGGTACTGTCGTTCGAGCACCAGTTCTCCACTCTCCGTCAATGCCAAAACCGCAGCAGCACCAGGGTGATAGACGACTTCACGTTTGGCAACTGTCCCATTGGAAAGGAGGACGCGATCATCACAGACGGTGATGATGCGCCCCTGGTAGGCTTGAGTACGATCGAGCTGTTTTTCTGTAGGTAGATCTTTTAAGTGCGCCAGCGCCTCACTGAGATTCATTGCAGCGCTCCTCTGCTATTTTGCCAGCTTCCAAATGATTGCCAGTGTACCCCGCCTGGATGCGGATGGGCAGTCTGTACCAGCTGACCCGCAAAAAAACCGCTGGCTGCAGCTGCGTCAAAAAAAATAGGATCTTCCTCTGATCGTCGCCCCATGGTTCGCCACGGAACATTGGCTGGGTAGTTGGGTACGGGTGTCTCTTCGACGACGAAAACGCTGGAAGAAAGGGCTATTTCCAACTGATGCGCGATCAATGTTCGCTTTTGCGGATTCACTGTTGGCAGCGGCAGCCAACATGGGGCCAACAAAACCGATAAAAGCGTACGCGTGTGATGGGAGAGTCCGTAATGTCTTTCGCGGTGCTCTGCAAAAGAGATTCGTGGTGTCATGACCCCTACTCCACCCAACGCAGCGGTTGCATGGATAGTCGTGGCCACTTCCATACCAGAAAAGCCAAAGGGCGTATTTGTGCCGACAATACCTGGACCCATCGCAACGATGGCCAGATCGGCGTGCAGCACATTACGCGCTGCCAGCAGCGCACTGTAAATGTTGACAGCCTCCAAATCGCCGCCGAATGCTTGGCCCACGGTGATCGACCCTAAGAGACGACCTTCTTGACGCATGCGTCTGATCGTCTGCGAAAATGCGATTGGTAAAGAACCTCCCTCGGTCATGATATAGGCGATGCGATGAATTCCTGCGGCGATGGCACCATACGCAATCGGCTCAACTTGGCTATGTAGTTCGGCAGCAACAACCACGAGATGATCCAAGTTTCTTGCTTGCTGCATTGAGGCATGATAAGGACTTTCAGGTGCTTCGACGCTATTGACGCCAAACTGAAGGGGCGTATACCGAAGCTTCATAATATGTCCTGATGCCAACGCTGAAGCTTCTGGCTGGCTCCTTCCTGCTACGAAATACACACCACCTGTGCCAAGTCGCCGTTCCACAGCCTCACTGTTGAGCCAGAGCGATTCGCCCGCCTTGCATCTGCCAAAAAAACGTACTTCATTGATGGCTGTCGCTTCTCTTCCGTCTCCCAGGCGTACGATCAGGATTTGTATCTGCTCATCTTCCTGACGGATCCCTTCGACACTCGCCTCTACCAGACGCATCGGATGCGACCACTACAACGATTTGGAAGCGCCAAAACCGAGTACACCACCGACGACTGCCAGCAACAAGGGGAGCCACACCCCTCCCATTTTGACGCTGGCCGTAAAGACAGCGAGAGCAAAGATGACGACACAGGCGATCAAAAGCAGTGTTGCCAAAACGAGACGATCTAAATGCGCCATTGAGACACCTCCGCGGCCTTGTATTTCTATCATACCTGTCGGCAAACAGATCACAAGTCACTATCGGTCCCCCATCGGTCGAATCGCCGGAGCAACGCATGACGATCGATCCAGGCACTCAGTGAATGACTGCTTGTCCAGTAGTGGAAAAAAACCAGCAAGATCAGTAAAACACCTTTTCCCCAAAGTGGCAAAGCGAGGACGGCCCACAAACCAAAGGCGGCGCCGAGCAAATTGGCACCTGAATCGCCCAGCATGGCCCTTTTGCGCAAGTCCATGGGGAAAAAGGAAAGACTAGCGCCGACGAACGGTAGGATGGTCACAGCTCCCTTTCCTTCCATGAGGATAAGCCCGATCAACGAAGAGAAATAGAAACCCTTCAGCGCTCTCCCTGGCCGCAGGTCCAGCAAATTGATGGCATTGGCAGATAAAGCAATGAGAAGAGCATCCAGGAGAGCGAGTGTCCAGGAAGAATGGAGAGAAAATCCCATCGTCAATGCAAGTGCAAATCCTCCTGCAGCCTTGATGCCTCCCGTTGTCCACTGCCTGTGCCAGAGGGCGGACAGATGGGCACGAAAGCCCCGCGTTCGATGATCGCCAGCTGCATCGTCTAACAGGCCCAAAAGTGTAAAGCCGGATGAAAGGGCGATGACCCAAGGGTCCCAGGGGAGCCATTTTGGCCAAGTCATTGTGGGGAACAGGGATTGTAGAAAAGGTTGTAAGACAGAACCCAATGCAGAGGTTGCCAAAATGGCTCCCCAACAGAGAAGCCCTCCTGCTGTTGGAAGTCGTTTTCCCGTATAGTTGCTGGCGACCAAAGGCGTATCAGAGAGCATCTCCACGAGTGGCTTGCTCAACCAAAAGGCGATACCTCCACTGATGAGCGTTATCAATCCGACCGCCAGCCAGTTCATCTACGCTTCTTGCCTCGGCTGAGGAGGAAAATGCTTTTGAAGATAACCCCGTTCCCAAGAGGCGTGAACAACGTCCCAAAGCTGCTTTCCGCGATGAAGAAACGCGCCAGGAGAGCGTCCTGTTTCGCGATGTCCAAAGTCCGTCGGAATTTCACAGAGGCGCAGACCGAGGCGGAGCGCCTCTATCGTCATCACAACTTCGACAGCGTAGCCATCGGCAAATGGAGCCAACTGGCGAGCTGCAGCTGCGGTGAGAGCCCGTTGTCCAGAAAGAGGTTGATGGACGGCAACGCCAGTTGCATGTCGCACGATTTTCTTTGCCGTCCACTTGACCAAACCAAAACCGCCCTTCCTGTGCGCAGGGGGCAAGATGCCGATCACCAGATCTGCGTGTCCGTCAAGCAGCGGCTGGAGGAGCACAGCAGCGTGACGAGCAGATCCTTCCAAATCGGCATCGAGAAAAAGGTAGAGATCGACATCGGGAACTTGCTCTACCGCAAGGGTTAAGGCGGCACCTTTTCCTCTCTGTCGACCGGTTGAGAGAAGGTGCACGCTTGACGCTTTCGCTACTTCCTGCGTGGTGTCTGTGGAACCGTCATCAACGACGATGATCCTGGGATGAAAGGGAAGTTCAGCCACCGTCTCTATTGTCTGTCGAAGTGTTAAAGCTTCGTTGTGTGCTGGAATGATGGCGGCAATACGAGGAAAGGTCGTCATTGGCCTGCGCCCCCTGAGGATGGTTCAGTTTGGCGAGTAGGAGCATTTTGGGTAGAGGGGTGCGGCAGACGGGATGCCTCCGGAGCGAGCAACGTGGCGATATTGGGGGGTATCAAACGTTCCGCAGTGGGCTTTTCCCCAAAATTGCCTGTTGCGCCGAGCAAAGCAGCGACCAACGATAACTGCCCGATCGGTTGATCGACATTGTCGACCGAGGTGACGTGGCTGGTCTGAAAGACAGGAAAGCTAGAAACTGTAACCCGCAAATTTTCTACACCTACGACATAGGTACCATCGTCTTTGAGCCGCATCAACGCGGTTCGGTCGACAGTCGTTTGATCTGCCGTCTCGGGTTGGTTGGCACCTCCTATGACGATGACTGCATCGACCTTGGAACGAGTTTTGATCTGTTCTTCCCTGCGGACGGTGAGCAATCCGTCACTGCTTAAGGTGTTGAGTAACCAACCATTGGGTGAATTGGGATCATACAGTGCGTCGACAACGGCATTGGTTAATGTCGTGTAAAAAGTCGAATTGGACGTCGTTGCTGGTAACCCCAACAGCTGTTCCATCTGCGACACTTTGTCCAGATTGACATATTGTAGCCTTCCGACAAGATCGGCCTGCCATGCGACCTGGGCCCCTGCAAGTGTCAGCGTCCGTTGCACCTGATCGGGGGCCCCCCCATAGAGATTGAGGATGCCAACCTGCATTCCATCCAATTGTCCGCTGATTACAGTCGGCAAGATCGCTTCGACAGCAGCTTGGTAGTTGGAGAGCTGCAGCTGAGTCTGTGTTAATTGCTGTGCTGTGGTCTGCATGTTTTGTGTCAACTCGCCGATTTTTGCATCGGCACGTTGAACGGTTTGAATCTGTTCCCGGTTGATCACGTCTTGTCCGATCGATGCTCCCAGCAAAATTCCCAAAGCAAGTGCCAAGAAAACAGCAACCAAGGTCGCAATATGGTACCGAAAATCACTCACGCACGCAAAAGCCCTTTCATGTAAGCAGCAGCTTCACATTGTAGTAGAGCAGGCGCAATACATTTTGCGCGGTTGGACTCAACAGTGCGAAAAGAACGGCTGGGACCAGCGCTGCCACCAAGACAAGGGCGACTGGTCCAAACGAGACATGACCATGATAAAGCTGTGAAACGCCCTTTGCATCTACCAGTCGATCCCCGATCTTCATTCGCGTCAAAAGGGTACTGGCCATCCCCTTTCGGCCCTTTTGCAGAAAATCTGTCATGGTGGAATGGGAACCTACGGCAACCAAGAGGCTGCAATCCGACTCATAGAGCATCAGCAGGGCAACGTCTTCACTTGTTCCAGGTGCTGCAATCACATGGGCCTCAAGGCCCATCGCTTGAATCCGTTGAAGCCCTGGCGCATTTCCATCGAGGTATGCATGGACGACCAATTCGGCACCACTGGTCAATGCGCGATCGCTAACCGAATCCATGTCTCCGACGATGATGTCGGGGCGCATGCCCATGCGCAGCAGTGCGTCGGCTCCTCCATCTACACCGACCAGTACGGGATGATGATCGCGTATGTAAGGTGCGATGGCCCGTAAATCCTGTTGGTAATGTGCCCCTCGCACCACGACAACTGCTGGCCGATGTGCCACAGGTGTTCGTAAGTTTGGCCCAGGAAAAGGGTGCAAGAAGAAGTCTTTTTCCTTGCGGACATATGCGATCGTGTTCTCCAGGAAGTCATCGAGTGCCTCCGGCAATGCCTGACGCGCTGCCGCCAGTGCTTCCTCGACTTCTTCTATAGAAATTTGGTGGGCAGAAGAGAGGAAGACACGATTGCAGTAAAAGGCTCCACCGATGATTTCGACCCAGTCGCCCTCTTCTACTGCATCAAAGACGGTATGCGGCACATCAAACAGCGGAATACCTGCCTCTAGAAGAATGGCGGGCCCTGCATTTGGGTATGCCTTTGTAATACTGATGGCGGCATTGATCACAGCTTTTGGATGTACCTCCACCAAAGCGTGAGCCGCTATCTCATCCAGTGCGTCATGCTGCAGCAATGCGATGTCGCTACTTGCCAGCCGAGGAATGAGGTGCTTGGTTTTGACGTCTTTTTTGACGCGGCCACATACGGTAGGACGTGTCGCTTGGTCTGCAGCCATGCTGTCTCCCCTACCTTCGCCCTGCGGCACTCTCCGTTTCACTCAATGCGTCATTGAGTTGCAAATAATCGGCGACCATTGCGATAAACTCAGAATTGGTTGGTTTATCTCGCTCTGCATCGACTGTATACCCAAACATTTTACGAATGGTTTCGGCATTGCCACGTCCCCAAGCGACTTCGATAGCATGCCGAATCGCACGCTCGACACGACTGGGGGTTGTTTCAAACTGTGCCGCGATGGTCGGGTATAAAACTTTTGTGACAGCCCCCAATACTTCTCTATCCTTATAGACCATTAAGATGGCTTCCCGCAAGTATTGATACCCTTTGATATGCGCAGGTACTCCCAGATCGTGGATGAGCGTAGAAATATCACTTTCTAGTCGGGCCCGCTGGTTGACGGAAGTCGGAGCCGGAGTCACGGCCAATGCACGCTTTTCCCGATTGAGTGCTCCTGGGGATGCAATACAAATCTCGCGCAATCGCTGCGCCAACACTTCCAAAGGGAAAGGCTTCATAATGTAATATTGTGCGCCGAGCTCAACGGCGCGTTGGGTAATCTGTTCTTGTCCAAATGCAGAAAGCATGATGACATGGGGAACAGGATTTAATTGCATCGATTGGAAGCGTTCCAAAACGCCAATACCGTCTAAATGAGGCATGATGATATCCAGCAGCAAAACGTCGCATGCAGCGTGGGAGAGCAAGGCAATGGCCTGTTCGCCGTCACTAGCCGTTCCAACAATTTCAAAATCTCCTTGTTGCTGCAAAAATGCGGCCAGTTGATCTGTGAACTCGCGGTTGTCATCTGCGACAATCACCCGAACTTTCTCGTTGGACACGTTTGCTCCTCCTTCGATCCACTTCCATAAGACCAGTTAAGGGATCAACCTGGATGATGAGGGGATCGACAGTTGCTTGAAAACTGGTCCAATCGTCAAACGCCAAGGTGCCAAAAAGAGGCAGGCCGTTAGGCCGCCTTCTCTTCTTCACGCACTTGTTCGTACATCCACTGTGCTAAAACGCCATACCCTCGTGTCGGATCATTGACAAAGACATGGGTAACTGCTCCGGCCAGACGCCCATCCTGTAAGATGGGGGAACCGCTCATACCTTGTACGATACCGCCACTGGTATGCAGAAGTTTTGGATCTGTCACACGCAGTGCCAAGCCTTTGGGTGCTGGCGTGCGTTGATTCATCACGCTGATGATCTCTACCTGAAAATCTTCAATCTTCTCTCCTCGAACGACGGTGCGCAAGGTTGCAGGACCTGGATGTACCTGTGCCGGTGTAGCGATTGGAACCATGCGATGCCAATCCAAAGAAGTATCATCCGTGATTTTCCCGAAAATGCCAAACTCGGTATTCCCTGTGACAGTTCCAATTTGTGGACTTTTTGCAAGGAATTCGCCTTGTTTTTCACCGGGTTGGCCACGTTCTCCTTTTTCAAGAGCAACGATTTTAGCTGCAACGATTTTTCCACTTCCTATCGGGACAGGTTGTCCAGTTTGGGGATCGGAGACCTGGTGGCCCAACGCTGCAAATCGGTGAGTACTCGGATCGATGAAGGTAAGTGTTCCAACGCCGACAGCCGCATCCTTGAGCCACAGACCGAGTTGATAATGTTGTCCATTGGCTTCTTTGACCGGTGCGATCTGCACGTCCAATTTCCGATCGCCGCGCTCCACTCGAAGATGCAAAGGCTTATTGGCAACCCCAGCCTGTTGCACAAGCTTCTCGAGGGAGACAGGATCGATGGCTTTACCATCTCTGGCGAAAAGGAGATCGCCGACATGGATTCCAGCGGCTTCCGCTGGAGAGTATGTCCTTTCAGCAGTATGGATGGGATGAAAGCCTACTACCAGCAAGCCAGGTGTTTTCAGCGTCACCCCGATCGATTCCCCACTGACAATCACATTTGCCGAAGCTGCCATGGCGCGTGCGGCCGTCAGGGAGATCGCTGGCCGACCTGCTGTCGTGACTGATTTGCTTGCAGGAGAAGCGCTCCCCATCTCTGAGGTACTCTCTGCCACCCCCATCGTCCACAGAACTGCCAAAAGGATCAACGCGCATTTCCGTATCGCTTTTCCCTTCGAATTGCCCTCTCCTAAACCGTTTCTGCCGCTGTGCACCTTCTCACTCCCGAACGGCTACCCATCCACCCGTCCGTTAACGTCTCCGAGGAGGGAACGGTGCATCCGGTCAAGAGGTTCCACGCCAGGGGCAGGTTACCCGTTTCGCAATCCCGCTGCCAGGGTCAACATCTCTTGGGCGCTTTGCCGGGTCAGCTGGGTCACTTTGGCTCCTCCCAGCATGCGCGCCAGCTCTTCTACGCGTTGACTTCCTTCCAGATGTATAGCCTTTGTCTGCGTGCGGCCGCCCGACTGGATCTTGGCAACGCTGATGTGCAGGTTTCCCATTGCAGCGATTTGCGGTAAGTGCGTAACGCACAATACCTGCTGATGGCGAGCGAGGCTGGCCAGCTTTTCGGCTAGGGCTTGTCCACTTCGTCCGGCGACTCCAGTATCCACTTCGTCAAATACCAAGGTATCCACCTCGCCCATCGTATGGATCGTCACCTTTAAGGCGAGGATCAATCGAGACAGCTCACCCCCAGAAGCGACCCGCTCCAAAGGACGAGGGGGTTCTCCAGCATTGGCTGCCAACAGGAATCGGATGGTCTCGCTCCCTGATGGTGATACAATCTGGTGGTCGATTTCCAGGCCCCGCTTGATAGGTTCGAAAGCTACCGTGACCCTGCTGTTCGACATATGTAGCGCCTGCAGGTGCTTCTCTACCTCTGCAGAAAAAAGCGGCGCCGCTTGATGACGAAGCTGCGAAAGAACAGTGTCTGCCTGACGGTAGTCGTCAAGAAGATGGGCACACCTCTTACGCAACGCGATTGCCTCATCCTCCAGGTGTTGCAAGCGCTCTCCCTCTTCACGCCTTGCTTGGGCATAAGCGAGAATATCGGGTATGGTAGCCCCATACTTGTGCTTGAGTCGCTCAATGGAGGCCAGCCGCTCTTCTACTTCGGCCAATCGCGATGGATCGGACGAGATTTGATCCGCATGCTGGCGAAGACTGTGCGCAAGTTCTTCGACACGCATGGCCAGCTCGTTGGCCTCTTGTGCCCACGAAGCGGCCTCGGGATCGAAGGAGCCAATCGTTGATAATGCCGCGGCAGCAGCAGCCAGCTCATCGTAAGCAGTTGGTAACCCATTTTCACCCTCATACAGGTGGACAAAAGCTTCGCGAAAGCGTAACAGCCGTTCCTGAACGTGACGTAACGCTTCCCGCTCCTCTAACAGCGCCTCATCTTCTCCAGGTTGTGGTGCCACATGTTCGATCTCTGCGCATTCGTAGGCGATTAAATCCAGTTCACGTTCGCGTTGCCTGGACTGCTCCTCCAATTTCTGTAGCTCCGCCTGCGTCTCTGCGATCGCTTCGTAGTATTTCCGAACACGTTGTCGTTCTTGTGCGGCCTCATCGCCGATAAACGCGTCTAAGAAAGCGACGTGTTCTACAGGATCCAAGAGCCTTTGCTGCTGATGTTGGCCGCAAAAATCGACGAGGTGGCGCTGTAATTGCCGCAAAGTCGCCAATCCCACTGGGATGCCATTGGCCCGTGCGGTACTACGGCCGGATGAGGTCACTTCGCGATGCAACACCAAACCGCCATCTTCTTCGACGGCGATTCCGAGTGCCTCAGCTTGTTGACGCTGGGTGTCATTTAAACGGAAAGCAGCATCAACCGTCGCTTTCTCCGCTTGCTCTCGCACCCATTCCATTCCCCCCCGTTCACCCAATGCCAGCATCAGGGCATCGACAATCATCGATTTTCCTGCGCCGGTTTCTCCTGTGATGACGTTGAGGCCTAGATCGAACTCCAACGAGAGCTCTTCGATAAGGGCAAGGTTACGCACGTGCAGTTCCTCAACCACGCCCTAACCTCCCGTTTCTTTCAAGAAGTGGACGCATAGTGTTCAAGCCTTTGGCAGACCATTTCCGCCCCTTTGGAATCCCTGCAGACCAGAAGGCAGGTGTCATCCCCACAAATGGTTCCCAGTACCTCTTCCCAGCCGATGGCATCCAAAATGGATCCAACCGCGTGCGCATTGCCCGGAAGAGTGTGTAATACAACCAGGTTTTGTGCAGCAGCAACTCCGCGGAAGATCTCAGGCAACAGATGGCTCAAACGCGTTCCCGGTTCGAGCGTTCCTTCTTGGGGAAGTGCATAGACACTTCGACCGTCGTTGGTCAGCCGTTTCACCAAGCCAAGTTCATGGATGTCACGAGAGATCGTGGCTTGTGCGACCTCATAACCACGGCTGCGCAGTGCAGCGGCAAGCTCGGCCTGAGTCTCAATCGGTGTCGAAGCTACCAGGTCGCGAATTGCCTTGAGTCGTTCTGCTTTACTGGGCTGACGCATCACTCTTCCTGCTCCTGCTCGATCCAGTCGCGACGATGCTCTTGAAGCTTGTGGCGCAGGACATCGTAAAACGATCGCTGAAAGATACGGATGAGCCGTGTCGAAAAGGGCGCACGGGTCACTCGCACCTCATCGCCGACTTGCAGGTGAATACCGAGCTGGCCGTCGACGGTTAAACCGATGTCGCGATGGGTAGCTTGCACACGAACCCGCACCTCTTCCTGATCCGAGAGCACGACTGAACGCGCATCGAGGGTATGCGGACAAATTGGGGTGACGATAATGCCATTGACAGTGGGACTGACAACCGGGCCTCCGGCTGAAAGGGAGTAGGCAGTCGATCCGGTGGGACTGGAAAGGATGACCCCGTCTGCTGGATAGACGGCGAGCAAGGTATCGTTTACGTAGACGGAAAGTGTTATCAGCCGTGAAAAGGAGCCCTTGGTGATACCGATGTCGTTGAGTGCAACGACCGTCTCCACGCGGTTCCCATTGCGCCAAACCTCGGCGTAGAGCATCGAACGCTCTTCAATGCGAAAGGCATTGGCATCGATTTGAGAAAGGGCTTTGGAGACATCGTCGGGTTCGACTTCCGTCAAGAAGCCCATATGGCCAAAGTTGATGCCCAAAATGGGGACCCCCTTGGGCGCCCACGTCCGCGCCACACTCAATAAAGTGCCATCCCCTCCCAGCGAAATGGCCCAATCCAATGGCGTTTCCGCCGTTAAGGGCTGCAAAGGGGGCTGTACGTCCGCAAATGCAGCAGCCGATCCATAAACGACCGCTCCGTGGGAACGCAATTGAGAAACGACATTGCCCACCACTTCACCAATCTTTGGAAAGGCGGTGTGGGCGACGATTCCGACACGCCCCATCACCGTCATCGTCCTCCTTGCCACAGCAGATAGAACAACAGCGCGCCTCCTGCCATCCAAGCCAGATTATGAGAGATACGTCGCAAGCGCGTACTCCAGGGCAGCCAAAGGCGCAAAGAAACATCCCGTATCTTACCGTGTTCTTCATCGAGATACAGCAACCCATATTGTGGATAGACCAGCTTATAAGGCAACATCACGTCCCGGATGAAACCACCTGCTCGGCCCGAAGCATCGTGGACACGTTTGACGGCGTACAACCTTCCCTGCCTTTGGGCGATGTAGTCGACGATGAGATGGCTGTCATAATGGTGATCATCGACTTCTACAGCAACTGGGATCTCTCGACGTCCGTCTACGACCTCGAATCCTGCACGCCGCAAAAGAAGGGCACCCGCATCGCGTGGACCTGGCTTCCCCCGGTGAGAACGCTCTTGAAAATGCCGAATTAGGGTAAAAGCAGCCCATGCAATGATCAAAACGGCCAGAAACAGATCCTGCCGATGGACCATCTCACTCTACGCTCCGCTTTGACGGCGGTATCAGCGTACTGTGTGCATCTCCTACAAGCTTTTCAATGGTTTCCTGCGAAACATGGCAAGTGGCAGGTTTACTGATGCCGCGCCGCGCGTAGAGGAAAAACTCCATGTTTCCGTCGCTTCCCAGGATCGGCGAAAATGTGATCCCTTCCACCTCAAAACCGCTGATACATGCCCTCTCGCATGCATGGCGCAAAACCGCACAATGAACCTGCGTATTCCGGACGATGCCGCCTTTTTCCACCTGAGAACGTCCTGCTTCAAACTGTGGTTTCACCAGTGTGAGCAACCAAGCGTTCTCGGTTAAAAGGTTTGCCAGCACAGGCAGCAGCAAATCGATCGAGATAAACGATACGTCCATCACCGCGGCATCCGGACGAAACGGAAGCTGTGCCGCCGACAAGTACCGGGCGTTTATCCGCTCTAAGACAAAGACACGAGGATCGTTGCGCAAACGCCAGTGGAGCTGGCCATGGCCCACATCGAGGGCGATGACGCGAGCGGCCCCATTTTGCAGCAAGCAATCCGTAAATCCGCCTGTCGATGCTCCAACATCCAGAATCGATAACCCCGAAACAGGAGGATGGAAAACAGTGAGTGCGTGCTCCAGTTTTTCGCCTCCACGGCCGACATAACGGCGCGGTAGGCCACGAACTTCAAGGGGAACATCTGCTGTGACGCGATCACCTGGTTTCGGGTTGGGTTGTCCAGGGCAGAAAATCTGTCCTGCTAACAACATGCGCTTTGCTTCTTCGCGAGAAGGGGCGATCCCTCGCTCGACGAGCAGCGCATCGAGACGTACCTTGGGCTGCCGTACGTTCAAGAAGAGATCACCCGCAGCTGCGGACGTTCGGCCTTCTTGCGTGCCAAAAGTTGCTGTGCTGTCTCGACCAGGTGCCCTGCGGTCAAACCAACATGTTCCAAAAGTTCTCCACGCTGCCCTTGCGGCACAAAGGCGTCGTCCAATCCGATACGGACGACTGTTGCTGGCTCTCCCCCATCGTTGAGCGCTTCTAAGACAGCACTCCCGAATCCTCCCATGCGGACGTGTTCTTCCGCCGTGACGATGGGGATGCCTTGCTTGGCCAAGGAGGTGAGGGTCGATTGATCAATAGGCTTGATAAAACGCGCATTGTATACAGATGCGTCGATCCCGCCCTTTGCAAGCCGTGTTGCTGCTTCCACGGCAACACGGTGCATCGGTCCGAGCGCGACAAAAGCGAGTTGAGGCTTTTCGCAAGCAACAGTCTGCTGCATGTGCCCGATGGGTAGGGCGCGTAGCTCTTGATCGAGCGGCACCCCTTCTCCTACACCTCGTGGGTAACGGATGGCCACAGGTCCTTCTAGGCGGAGAGCGGTATAAAGCATATGTTGAAGCTCGTTTTCATCTTTGGGCATCATCAGCGTCAGGTTGGGGATGTGCCGCAGATAGGCGATATCGAAGATGCCTTGATGGCTATCCCCATCTTGTCCAACCAAGCCAGCACGATCAATTGCGAAGAGGACCGGAAGATTTTGACGACAGACGTCATGGACGATCTCATCATAGGCACGCTGCAGAAAAGTGGAGTAGACGGCAAAAACCGGTCGTTTGCCTTCTGCTGCCAATGCTGCGGCCATCGTGGTCGCATGTTCTTCTGCAATGCCGACATCAAAAGTGCGATTGGGAAACACCTCTGCAAAACGGTTGAGTTGGGTACCGTCTGGCATGGCTGCTGTAATCGCGACGATGCGTGGATCTTCTTGGGCCAAGCGAATCAAGGTCTGTGCGAAGACCTCACTGTAACTCTTGCGCTGGGCCCGTTGTTTGGGCTCTCCTGTTGCAATGACAAAGGGTGCAGGAGAGTGAAAGGCATTTGGATCTTGCTCTGCCGGTGCATACCCCTTCCCCTTTTGCGTCAGGACATGGATGACCACAGGCCCTTCCAATTCTTTGGCATGGGAGAGTACGTTCTCCAGCTCAGCAGTACGGTGCCCATTGATCGGTCCCAGATAGGTAAATCCTAGCTCCTCGAACCACATGCCCGGGACGATCCATTGTTTGACACCCTCTTTCAGCCGTTCGGCACTACGACTGAGAGATTTTCCTGCCGGAAAATGTTCGAGTACGCTTTTCGCCTCATTTTTGAGTCGCAAGTAACTGCGGTCTGTACGCATACGCGCCAGTAGAACCGAGACAGCGCCCACATTTGGTGCGATGGACCACTCGTTGTCGTTGAGTACCACGATCAGCCTGCGTCTCGATTCCCCGATATTGTTCAACGCTTCCAACGTCAATCCCGAAGTTAACGCACCATCTCCTACAATGGCGACGACGTGATAATGACCGCCGGATAAATCTCGTGCAACGGCTATTCCATAAGCTGCAGATAAACCTGTTCCTGCATGACCCGTATCAAAGCGATCATGCACACTTTCTTCCCGACGTGGAAAACCGGAGAGTCCACCGTATTGGCGCAATCGCTCGAATCCATTGCGCCGACCTGTAATGATTTTATGGGTGTAAGCTTGATGGCCGGTATCCCAGACAATGCGATCGACCGGACTGTTGAAGACACGGTGGATGGCCAGCGTCAGTTCCACGACACCGAGACTGGGTGCCAGGTGTCCGCCGTTTTGGCTCACTTTTTCGATGATGAACCGGCGGATTTCTTCTGCAAGTTCTTCCAGCTGTGCTTCGTCCAGTCGCTTGAGATCCGCAGGTGAATTGATCGATTCGAGCAGCAAAATTTCCGCCTCGCTCTCATTCTCCTCCACATCATACTACAGGATGGCGATCATGCATTGCGTTTCGTGGACTTACGCAATGATTTCAGTAAGAACGTGCTTGTGCAAAAGCGACCAATGCCTTCAGGGCGGTCGGCTCAGGCAACGTTTTTAGGTGCGCGCAAGCATTTTCGTACAACCGTCGATAGGTTTGCTGGCTCTTCTCTAGCCCGACGATGGCAGGATATGTCGCTTTGCCAAGTGCGGCATCGCGTCCCGCGGCTTTACCCAGTTGTTTGGTTTCTCCAATTTCATCGAGCACGTCGTCTTGAATTTGAAAAGCCAAACCGATTTCCTCACCAAAGCGTTGAAGCGCATCTTGCTGTGCTGGTGATGCACCACCAATCAACCCGCCAATGCGGACAGATGCGGCGATCAAGGCCGCAGTCTTGTTCCGATGAATATAATGTACTTCTTCGATACCGATATATCTTTTCGCTGTTGCTTCTATGTCAGCCTCTTGTCCACCGACCATGCCTTCTGCACCTGCCGCTTTTGCAAGCATGTGTACCGCTTGTGCTGCGATAGTCGAAGGAAGTGTGTAGCCCTCTATGGTTGTGGTCATCAGGAAGAAGGCAGCCGTCAGCAATGCGTCCCCTGCCAAAAGAGCCGTCGCTTCGCCAAAGACTTTGTGATTGCTGGGACGGCCTCGACGCAGATCGTCATTGTCCATCGCGGGGAGATCATCGTGGATGAGCGAGTATGTATGGAGCACTTCGATAGCACACGCAGCCGGCAGGGTTTGGCGCGGGTCGCCACCACATGCTTCACAGGCAGCAAAAAGCAATGCAGGCCGAAAGCGCTTCCCACCTGCATAGAGCGTATAGGCCATGGCCTCCCGCAGGTGCTGAGGTGTATCCTCCAACGTCTCTATCCAGTGGTGCAGGGCCGGATCGAGACGTTGCGTGCTTTCCCGTAGATAGGCCTCACCGCGTTGGATTTCAGGTAGCATTAGCGCTCTGTTTCCTCTTGGTCATTCATCAGGTGGTGAATCTTAACTTCTGCATTTTTCAATTCTTCCTCGAGAAGTCGAACAAGGTGTACGCCTTCTTCAAATCGACGCATTGCTTCATCCAAGGAAAGGTTTCCCTCTTCTAAAGCGTGCACGATTCCTTCTAGACGTTGCAATCGATCTTCAAAGGAAAGATCTTCGCCCAAAGTAGAGAGTTCAGGTTGGGACTCATCAATCATCTGTGGAAGGCTCCCTTTGGTGGACTTTCACATCGATGGTGCCATCGTGAAACTGAATCGTCAATGTTTGGCTACGGTCGACGGCACTTGCACGCCGGACCACCTGGCCTTTTTGTCGTACGATCGCAAAGCCACGTTCCATCACATGCAGCGGCGAAAGTTCCTCCAAGGCCGTCATTTGTGCAACCACGCGTTCCTCCCGCTGCATTAGTAACTGGGCTTGCGCTTCCGCCAACTGGTTTCGGAGTGCAGCAACCCGTTGGTGAGCTTCTTCGAGCTCGCCATGTGGAGCTGCTGGTGAAAGGCGGGACAACCACATCTGGTTGTTTTGAAGGCGCGTACGTGTTTGCTCTAGCTTCCATGAGATGGCTAATTCAAGGGCGGAACGCAGTGTTTGAAAACGCTGCTTATCCCTCTCCAATCGCCCTCGGGGGCTAGCGGCGACAAGGTGCCAGCGCTTCGCATCGAGGCGTTGCCGGGCCCAATTTACCTGAGCGCTGGCGGCCCGCTTTAACCCGTCTGCGGCCTGTTCGTAACGCTGACGCAGGTGTGGCACGTCTGCGCAGATCGCGTGTGCAGCAGCCGTGGGGGTCGCAACGGCCAAATCGGCAGCGAGGTCGGCCAAAGAAAAGTCGCCATCATGACCAATGCCGGTGACCACTGGAAGCTTTGCTGAAGCGATGGCCCGGACGATGGCTTCTTCGTCGAAAAGCGAGAGATCTTCTCTTGAGCCGCCTCCTCGTACCAAAAGTATCACTTCTCCAAAACCATCTCGATCAGCCCGGCGAATGGCCTCGGCAACCTCCGAAGCTACCTCCTTTCCTTGCACCGGGATGGGGTAAAGCCAAACTTCGCAACCCATCGATTCCAATTGCAGCGTCGTTACGACATCATGGACTGCCCGGCCTTGCGCAGAAGTGATTAAGGCGATTCGTCGCGCTGCTCGTGGGATGGGACGCTTGTTCTGTGCATCGAACAACCCTTCTTGGGCAAGCCTTTTGCGGCGCTGTTCGAGGGCTAGAAAAGCTGCCCCAGCCCCATAAGGTTCAACGGCATCAATGAGTATCTGTACTTGACCGCTCGCCTCATAGACGGCGACGTTGCCCTGCACCAGCACGTGCATTCCATCTTCTAACCCAAAAGGAAGGGTTTTGGCGACCCGAGCAAAGCAAACCGCACGCAGTTGTGCGGTCTCATCTTTGAGAACGAAAAACAGATGGCCCGCTGCAGTTTGACGTAAGGTGCTGACTTCGCCTTCTACCCAAAGGCCCGTGTAAAACGGATCGTCTTCGATGCTTTGCTTGATCGATTGGACCAGTTCACTGACCGACAAAGCAAAGGAGGCAGTCGGGGTATGCTGCCCTGATGCGGCCAGAGGAAAACCCTCCTTTGCGGTGACTTACTCCCCATTGGACTGTTGTTTTCGGATCCGGGTAACATCGTCCAATGTACGGCTTAAAACACCATTGATGAAACGATAGGAATCTGCCGTTCCGTATTTCTTGGCGATCTCGACGGCCTCATCGATTGCAATACCAGGAGAGAGTCCTTCTCCGATCATTTCGTACAAAGCCAAACGCAACAAGTTGCGATCGATCACCGCAATTCGATCCAACTGCCAACCTGAGGTCCGGGCGACGAGGATCTCATCAATTTTCTCGCGCAATGCACAGGTTCCATGCACCAGTTGAGCAGCATAGGCACGTGCCTCTTGTGAGCAACGTGCCAACGCCGTCTGCAGCGCTTGATCCTCCGGAATGTCAGCCAAGTCGATTTGGTAGAGAGCTGCCAAAGCTGCTTCTCGCGCCTCGCGTTGGTTCATGCTTCCTCCCTATTTTTCCGTTCCTTATGAAAAGGCGATATCGGCGACACGGACATCGACGGCGGCAACATGCAACCCAGTCATCGATTCAAGCTGACGACGTACGTTCTCTTGGACAGCCATGGCGACTTCGGGAATGGCTTTGCCGTATTTGACAGAGATCGTGATTTCTACATGACATTCGTCTTCGTTGGATTCGACGCGTACGCCACGCGCGTTTGGATGCCGGACCCGATCGCCCAAGGATCCCAGGGGACCTCCTGCTGCCAATTCGGCAACGCCATCCACTTCAGAGGCTGCCATCGCTGCAATTCCTGCCAGCACTTCGTTTGCGATGCGCACGGATCCTCCTTCAAGGGCAAAATCATTGCCCACCGGTTCAGGATCCCCCATTGTTGCGTCGTATTCGCTCATTGGCTTTGACCCCCTCTGCACTATACCATGCTCATGAATCGTTGGCAGATCAAGAGTAGCGCAAGGTGGAAGCGCTCACAATGAAGCACGAACGAAAAAGTGGCCGTCGCGTTCGGCCACTTGTATCCCTTGAGGAGACTGCGATCAGGAATGGTAAGAGACGGCGATCTGTGTGGCGGGAACGCCCATATGTTGTTGAACGGTCGCAATGATCTGTACGACCTGCTCGGAACTTAGGGAGGGCGCTGCAACTGTCACATTGACCCGGTCTTGGTTCTCCATGACAACGGCATCTTTGTAACCCTCGGCCTTAAGCTGTTCCTCAGCTTGCGCCTGCTTTTCCTGCTTGGCTAGCAATTGGTTCAGCTGTTGCTGTGCCCGTGCTGCTGCTTCCGAATTGGCACTTCCATTTGCTAGGGTTTCCTGCAATTGTGCGATCGATTGATCTTCTGCACGATTTCGAGAAAGGCGCAGTGATGCGAAATAATCTTGCGTCGGGGAAGGCATTGTAGCCTTCTGCTGTTGTACTTGGGGAGTGGATTGTTGCAGGATTGGTGGTGCTGTGGGGGTGTTCTGCTGTTGGATTTGCACCTGATTTCCAATCCCCGTTACGATTTCATTGGGTTGGTTTCGCTCTGCCGCATAATACCAGACTACGCCCGCAACCACCAGCAACATGACCAGCGTCCAGATACGTTGCTGATCGATTTTCATCGGAAACTCCTCCTTTGTGACTATAGCTTTACGGATTACTTTTTGAAATTTCCTCGGAAGATGTCAGGGGAAGGACCGTCACTTTGTCTGACAACAAACCGAATGCAGACTGTACAGCTGCGACCACCTCTTCCTGTACGGCCGGATGCTCTCCACCGGCAACAGCCACTACAACACCACGAACATGGGGTGTGATACGTTTCTCCACCAATGCTGTCCCACTTTCTGTCCCAATCCCCTGTTGTGTGAGGACCACGTCTCCCTCTGTGGTCACTTCTGTGGTTGTCCGACGTCCACCTTGACCGTCGTCTTCCTGAACCGTCTGCTGGGTCTGTTTGGTGTTTTGTGCATAATCCGTTTCATCCACAGAATCGATGGTCACTAAAACGCGGACATTTCCCTTACCGAAAGCCGCTTCCAAAATGCTTTTCAAGGCATCCTCATAGGCTTGTTGGGCGACCGCAACAGTGTCGGCACTCTTTTCAGTAGTGGGTATTTCCCCTGTTGGCGGAGAGGAGGGCGTTTTTTTGGGCGTTGGTAGGAAGGAGAGGGCAAAGAGGAGCACAGCCAGGCCACCGATAATCAGAAGGGTCAAACCCCTACGGCTTTTGCGCAGTTCGGTCCACTTTTCATGGTGCGATGGCATCTGGATTGTCCCCTTCCATCCTGTGAACGTGCACTGCCTGTGTGGGTAGACCCAACGTGTGGGCGATTGTCTCGGTCACTTGGTCGTTACCCGGCAACGCCTGTTTCGTTGTGGAATGGGCTGCTCCCCCTGGCTTGCCGATCTCTACGGGTGCTACTGCTGGAATGGCATCTGATGCGGTGTTGCCCCGAAGCGTCACTTCTACAGAAGCGACTTCTGGCATTTGGAAAAAACCAGCATCGGGATTGGGCTCGTTTCCTTGCCAATGTACCTGGAAGGAAGCGATCTGCCATCCTAAGGCTTCGGTTTGTGCTTCTACACGTGCCCGCATGCTTTCCGCTGTCTGTTCCAAGACTTGCTGTCGTGCAGCAGCGGCCATACTGCGATCGTTTGTCTCGTCAAGTGCGGCGAGATGAGGGGCTACTTTCTGCGCTATTCCTAAAACGGCCTGCTGCATTTGTAGCGCCTGCCCATCCTGGCGCAAACGGCTCAATGGGGTGAGCAGCGTCGCCAGGACGAACAATGCCATGACCAGACGGGCATATTTGCCAACGCCTTCTGAAGGGAGCAGCAAGAAAAACAGTCCCGCCATCAACACGATAAAGACGAGTTGTCGCAGGTATTCCATTCGCTGCTCTGCCCCCTTGCCGATTAACCATGCATGGCGGCCATAACATTGGCCGAGGCGAGCACTGAGCCGAGCCCAAAGAAAAAAAGAAGTGCAACAATGCCTACAGCAGCAAACAATCCGTGCAACGCTTCCCCAACTTCTGCGACACTGTTGGTCATTGTTCCGATTCCCAGAGGTTCCAGCAATGCAGCCATCAGCTGGACGAGCAAGACATTGAGCAAGATCTGCAGCATCGGATAAAAAGCGATGCCTGCGATGACGACCAAGCCGAGCAACCCTACGACGTTGCGAATGGCCAGTGAGGTCCCAATCAGTGCCTCTGCCGCATCCGAAAAGAGCTCTCCTACGACAGGCACGGCTTCGCCGACGGCATATTTGGCCGCACGGAGCGCGAGCCCATTTTCGACTCCGACAGAGAGTCCGGTGATGGACAGCACCCCGACAAAGACAGCTGAAGTGATCCCGATAATCCATAACGCCCAACCGCGCATTGCACGGACCAAGCGCGTCAGTGGAAATCCTTCTGCAAAAGACCCTACCAGCCCGAGTACAGCCGAGGCATAAATCAATGGAAAAATCACGTGATCCATCAATTGCACGCTCAGCTGAACGGAGAAAACGAGGATGGGATGTAACAGTGCTGCGCCTGCAACCCCTCCGGTGGCTGTCAAACCCGCGAGCACCATGGGGGTCAAGCTGGCTAGCGCCGTCGATTCGCCGTCGATGGCGCTCTGTGCCAGTTGCAATACACGGGTAAAAAGGCCGACGCTGACAACGACCATTGCCATCTGAACCAGACTCATCGCTGTAGTGGCCACGGCGCTCTTTCCAAAGGAAGTGAACAGGCCGGATAACAATGCTGCCATCAAACCGATTGCCAACAAGACTGCTGCTTCGTGAACATTGGAGGCCAGTGCACCTCCCAAGCTGTTCAACAGTGCGCGAAAGAAGGCTCCCCACTGTGGTGAAGGACCCCCAGGAAGAAGGCTGTACGCAAGCTTTCCAAGATCCAGTGAGGGTCCTCCGCCCGCAACAACGATCTGATCCCACAGGGATTGCAATGTTTCGAGTGAGGCCGGCGGCAAGCTCTCCTGCGTCGATTGTTGGGGGATAGCTGTCTCCCATAAGGCCACCTCCCTCCCCCCTTATTGGCGAAAGCCATTACTGCAACAACTTGGCGATGGAAGCCACAACAGCTGTGAGAATAGGCAACCCCATGGCGAGAATGAGGATGCGACCGGCCAACTCCAGCCTGGCTGCCAATGCGTTTTCTCCTGCATCTCTGCAGATATCTGCCCCTAATTCGACCAGATAGGCAATCCCAATGATCTTTAAGACGACGATCAACAGAGTGTTGTTGACTTTCCCTAATGAAGAAAGTGCTTCTAGCTGTGTTACGATCGGTTTCAATTGATAAAGTGTTGCTGTCAGCAAGAGCACGCCCAAACCGATGGAGACGACCAGCGCAATTCCTGGATGTGCCTGGCGAATGACTGTCAATAACAATGCACCGACGATCGCCAGTGCCACGAGTTGTCCGATACCCATGGCCCTACCTCCGCATCAAAAGCGGAAAAGCGTTTCGAGCGATCGAAAAAGTTCTGTCAACAGGCGAACGGCCATGATCAGCAGCAAGATCACGCCACCCAATGTCACGATCTGAGCGATTTCTTCTCTTCCTGTCTGCTTGAGAACGAGGTAAACCAGCGCCAGAAGCAGTCCCACTCCAGCTAATTGAAAGACGGTACTGATGTCGGGCATGGCGCTGACCTCCTAGACCATCACCAAAAAGACGAGTGCACCGCCCAAAAGCCCCAAGGCATGCCACATGCGTATATTTTTTTCGCCTTGCGGCCTTGCATCTTGCTCTATTTGGGAGAGATGGGTCGCTGTGTACGCAATTCGATCCAACTGACGACTTCGATCGGCAATTCCCAAACCGACGCCAAACTGTTGCAATAAAGCCCGCTCTTCTCGCTGCAATGCCAATGTTTCCGCCATCTCATTGAGTTGCCCGATCCAAGCTTGTTCAGCAGATTGCCCCTCATCGACTTGACGCGCGACCTCCTGCAGAAAGCTCCCCACTCTTCCGCCGATCGAAGCTGCAATATGTGCCAGCGCTTGGGGAAGTGGGCGTGCCACATAGCCGACTTCGGTCTCCAAGAGTTTCAATGCCGCCTGAAAGTCGCGCAGACTCCGAAGGCGATGCTCAATTTGGGCAGCTCGTTGAAATCCTGCTGCAATCGTCAAAAAGGCCATTAGCATAGCTGCGGAGAGATGCAGCAGCATCAGCGCATCGTCCAGACAAGCGGATGTCCTTCCGCATCTGTGATGTTTTCGATGGTTCCAACGCCTCGCCGGCAACTCAATACAATGTAACGGTCAAAATAACGCTCCTCTATCAAGCTTCGCAGGGCCGGGCGTTGGCGAAGCTGAACCAAATCGCGGGCATGTGCTGTCGCGAACACGGACACGCCAGCACGCGCTGCCTCTTGCAAGGCTTCAACGTCGTCTGCCCCTCCTATCTCGTCACAGGCGATGACTTGTGGTCCCATCGCCCGCAGCAATAACGGGATGCCTTCTCTTTTGGGACAGCCGTCCAAGATGTCTGTGCGGGGACCTACGTCAAATTGAGGGATGCCTTCGACCAACCCAGCTACTTCGGAGCGTTCGTCGCAAAGACCGACCTGATAACCACCTGTCTGCTGGGGAACAGACTCACCGGTGCTGAAAGCACGCACCAAATCTCTCAGCAGTGTTGTCTTGCCAGCTCCGGGAGGCGATAGCAAGAGCGTTGTGGCGGGAAGTTCCCCAACCATTAAGCTAGCTAGCAAAGGCCGACTACACCCCACGATTTCTCGGGCAACTCGCAGATTGGCACCCTCGAGATCCCGTTGGGTAACCAACGATTCCCCTTGCAAAACCGCTCGCCCGACCAAGCCTAGACGGTGTCCTCCTGGCAAAGTCAGATAGCCTCGACGCAGCTCTTCTTCATAGGCATACAGAGAAGAGCGTGAGGCACGGTCGAGGACCATCTCTAGCTCCGCTTTACTCAGTGCAGCGTTATCGGGCGGATGCGCCAGCAAGGCACCGCTTGAAGAAAGAAACCATTCTCCATCTGCGAAGCGCAAGGCAACGGGACGCCCCACCCGCAAGCGCACTTCTTGGAGCAAAGCCAGCTTGGGGTCTGGCAACCGATCGAGCACACGAGCAACCTGATTCGGGAGCAGTATGGAGAGTTGTGAACGAATTTGCTCGGTAAGCGTCTTTTGGGAAGCCATGTGCACTCCCCCTTGTCCCCGATACACTCTATGGACGAGCGCACGCAAATATGAGGAAAGGGCATGCAAAAGGAGGATCATCCGTGGATGGGTCGCAACGCCCTTCCAGAATGATCGAAGAAAAGGTGTTTACGCGCGGGAAGGGGAAGGAGAGGGTCTGGAGGCTGAGGGAAGGTTTTGCCCGGATCGAAAGGAAGATCAGACCCTTTCCAAATATTCTCCTGTGCGGGTATCGATACGAATGCGATCGCCACGATTGATGAAAAACGGAACCTGTACGGTGTAACCCGTCTCTACGGTTGCTGGCTTTGAACCGCCGGTGGCTGTATCGCCGCGTAATCCTGGGTCGGTTTCGACAACTTCCAGTTCGACGAAATTGGGAAGATCCACGCCGATCGGATTGCCGTCATACATGACGACATAGACGTTCGTATTCTCCTTGAGGAATTTCCGTTCGTACTCGAGCTGAGAAGCGGGAATCTGGATCTGCTCATAACTGTTGGTATCCATAAAGGTGTAGTATTCTCCATCGTTATAGAGATACTGCATCTCGCGGGTCTCAACTGCTGCGCGTGGTACCTTTTCACCAGCCCGGAAAGTGCGTTCCTGTACGGCGCCGGTCTTGAGATTTTTCAACTTGGTACGTACAAAGGCAGATCCTTTCCCGGGTTTGACATGCTGGAACTCGACGACTTGCCACAACTCCCCGTCCACTTCTATGTTCACCCCGGGGCGAAAGTCGTTGGATGAAATCATCGACTGTCAACCATCCTTTCACCTCAAACTTACAAGATCAACAGCTCTCGAGGAGCACGTGTGAGGCGCTTGGCACCTTCTGCCGTGATGAGTAGATCATCTTCGATGCGTACGCCCCCGATTCCGGGCAGATAAATGCCTGGCTCGTCCGTAACGACCATATTTTCCTGCAAAATCCATTCGCTGTTTGGCGCAATGCTGGGTGCTTCGTGCACTGCCAAGCCGACGCCATGTCCCAAGCTATGGCCAAAGGCGTCTCCAAACCCGTGTGCGGCAATTATCTTCCTCGCGACGGCATCCAGTTCCCGACCGCTGATGCCGGGCTGCGCAGCTTGCAGGGCAGCTTCCTGGGCTTCTTTTACGATGGAATAGATCTCCACAAGTTGCTCCGGCGGATGGCCCACGGCAACGGTTCTCGTCTCATCCGAACAGTATCCGTCATAGATGCAACCAAAATCCAGCGTGACACATTCCCCTGAGACGATTGTCTTGGAGGAGGCAACACCGTGTGGCATAGATCCCCGTTGTCCAGAGGCGACAATGGTATCAAACGAAAGGCCGCTTGCACCAGCTTCTCGCATCGTCCGCTCCAATGTCCACGCGATTTCACGCTCCGTAATGCCGGGGCGAAGGACGTCAAGGGCTGCCTGAAAAGCTTGATCGGCAATGGTACAAGCAATTTGTAGTGCCTCCAGCTCGGCTGCATCTTTTACGGCACGAGCCCGGATGAGGAGTGCATCAGCAGCGACGAGCTGGCTCTGTGGCAGTAACTCCTTCAAAGCCTGATAAGTTGCGACATTGATAAACTCCGTCTCAAAGCCCAAATGAGAGATGCCAAGCCGCTGGACTTGCCTCGCTATCTCCGGAAGCGCAGGGTTCCCATGCTGAACAATCGTGAATGCGGGGGCCTGGGTTTTTGCCTGTTCGACATAACGAAAATCCGTCAACAAGAGAGCCTCTTCCTCGGTAATCAACAGATAAGCCGAAGTCCCCGTAAATCCGCTGACATAACGTCGATTTTCTGGTTGGCAGATAAAGAGTGCCTCTAACTCTTCTTCTTCCATCAGCTGACGAACTCTTTGCAAATGATCCATGCCTTTATGCCCCCTGGGAAGCCCGTTGTGCCAAGTACCATAGGGCCATTCCATACCCAGATGCACCAAATCCGCTGATCTGTCCAACGCAGACAGGCGCAATCACGGAAGTGTGGCGAAATGCTTCTCGTGCATGAATGTTGCTCAGATGCACTTCTACCACGGGGAGGTCGATAGCGGCAATGGCGTCCCGCAAGGCGATGCTGGTGTGGGTGTATGCACCCGCATTGAGTACAATTGCATCGAAGCTGTCTTGGGCTGCCTGTAGCCAGTCGATCAATGTTCCTTCGTGGTTGCTTTGGCGAATCTCGACCTCTATTCCGAACGTGTCGCCCCATTGCATGATCTGTGCATTCATCTGCTCAAAGGAAGTGCTGCCGTAAATTCCGACTTCGCGTTGACCAGTGCGATTGATGTTGGGACCATCCAAGACCAGCACACGCATGGGCATGCCCCCCCTTCACGTCCCACACAGCCGCTGGGTGACCGAGGCCATGAGATTGGGAAGCGGCTTCGATTCTAACACAGCGTGCCGTTTTTGCCCAATTACCGGGCGTAGTCGGAAGAGGTAAAGACCAGTTTTGGATGCCGGGCGGCAGTTACTTCGTCAAGTCGTCCGACAGGTGTGCGATGAGGGGCTTCGCGTAACACCTGTGGGTACGTCTGGGCTTCCTGGACAATGGCGCGAAGTGCATCTGCAAAGGCATCGAGGGTGGCCTTGCTCTCTGTTTCTGTCGGTTCGACCATCAGCGCCTCAGGGACGTTGAGCGGGAAGTAAATCGTCGGAGCATAAAACCCGTAGTCGAGCAGTCGCTTGGCGACATCGATTGCCTTGATCCCTCTCTGCTTGAGTACGGACGCCGAAACGACAAACTCATGCATGCAGCTGCGATCGTAGGCAGGAGAAAAAAGCTCCCGCACGTGGGCCAATAGGTAATTGGCATTCAGCACAGCCGTTTCAGCCGCATGGCGCAAGCCCTCAGCTCCCATACAACGAATGTAAACCAGTGCCCGGATCAGGTTGGCCACGTTTCCAAAGAAAGCACGCAAACGCCCGATGCTTGCTTCTCCATGGGTCAAGCGATACTCTTCCCCGTCACGTTCGACCCATTCTCCTGGTAGGTAGGGTACCAAGAAATCGCGTACTCCCAATGCCCCAGCTCCTGGCCCTCCACCGCCATGGGGTGTGGCAAATGTCTTGTGGAGGTTGAGGTGGACAACATCAAACCCCATCTCACGCGGCCGTGCGACCCCCAAAATCGCATTCATGTTAGCACCATCGTAATAAACGAGTGCGCCGACATCGTGGAGGCAAGCGGTGACCTCTGTAATTTGCTGTTCGAACAGACCCAGGGTATTGGGGTTGGTGAGCATCAATGCTGCGGTCTGAGGCCCAACCAACTGTTTTAGAGCGCCTAAATCAATGTTTCCCTGGATATCGGTGGGGACTTCGACCACCCGATAACCGGCCATCGCTGCTGAGGCAGGATTGGTGCCGTGGGCAGTATTCGGGATGAGTACCTCCGTACGTTGGCCGGGTTCTCGCGCTTCATGATAGGCGCGGATGACCAGCAGTCCCCCCAGCTCCCCATGTGCGCCGGCGGCAGGATGTAGACTTACACAGTCCATGCCACTGATCTCTGCCAAAGCACGCTGCAATGCTTCGCAAACCGCCAATGTGCCTGAAACGGTCGAAAGTGGCTGGAGGGGGTGCAATGCAGTAAAGCCATCCAGGCTGGCCAATGCATCGTCGATTTTCGGATTGTATTTCATGGTACACGACCCCAGCGGGTAAAAGCCTTCATCTACACTGTAGTTGGCATGTGCCAGCTTTGTAAAATGGCGCACAATCTGCCCTTCAGAGAGTTCAGGGAGGGCAGGGGGTTGACTTCGCAAGGCAACGCCCGGTAAAAGTGCATCCAGGGGTTGTTCTTCCACATCGTCAGTGGGCAAGGAGAAACCGATTCGTCCCGGACGGCTCTCTTCAAAAAGTAAGACTGTCGAAGCATCCTGCAATGGATCAGCAACACCTACCTGTGCTTCTGTGGACTTCATTGCAGACAGACCTCCTTTAGTCCCTCAACCAACGTGTCGATCTCTGAACGTGTGCGCTGTTCGGTGACTGCAATCAGGAGTTGTGTCGTTCGTTGAGGATCAAAAGTACTCAAAGGAACTCCTGCGAGAATGCCTCGTTCTGCCAATTTTTCTACAACAGGAGCGGCCGGGCACCTCAAATCGACGACAAATTCATTGAAAAATGGTGCCTCGTAAGGAAGATGGAATCCAGCTGCCACCAGCTGTCTGGCGGTGTAATGGGCTTTTTGCAGCGATAGCTCGGCGACACGACGCAGCCCCTGCGGACCCATCCAGGCAAGATAAGCAGCATTCGCCAAAGTGAGCAACGTCTCATTGGTGCAGATATTGGAAGTGGCCCGTTCGCGGCGAATATGTTGTTCTCTTGTCTGCATGGTGAGCACATATCCCCGACGCCCTTGTCCATCCTGTGTTTCACCTACGATACGACCTGGCAGTCGGCGCAGAAAAGGTTGCTGCGCCGCGAAAAAACCGACGTAGGGTCCACCCCAGTTGAGATGACACCCGAGGGGCTGTCCCTCTCCAACCACGACATCGGCTCCTGCTTCGCCAGGAGGCTGGAGCAGTCCGAGTGCGATAGGATAGGCGGTGGTGACAAACAATGCTCCTGCCTGATGCGCCGCTTGGGCAAATGGGGCAATTGTCTCAATGGCACCATAAAAATTGGGTTGTGCCAAGCAGACAGCTGCCACGTCCTCACTAATTTGTTGCTGCAGCGCCTGCATCGAGGTTCGGCCGTCCTTTTGTTGAGGCAATGTTTCTACTTCGATCGATTGACCGGCCAGATAAGTGCGGAGGGTCTGTAAGTAATGTGGGTGCAGTGCTTGGGAGACAAGCACCTTCGCTCGCCCGGTGTGGGCAACCGCCAACAGCAGTGCTTCCGCGCAGGCCGATGCACCATCATACATCGACGCATTGGCGATCGCGCAGCCACACAACGTTGCGATCATCGATTGGTATTCGAAGATTGCAGTCAACACGCCTTGTGATGCCTCGGCTTGGTAAGGCGTATACGCGGTGAGAAACTCACCGCGTGAAGTGACCCAATCGCAGATGGCAGGTACGAAGTGGTCATAGGCGCCGGCTCCCAAAAAGCAGGACGCTTGTAAGGTATTGAGGTTGGCAGCGGCATGCTGCCGAAAGAGGCGGCTTGCCTCCGCTTCAGAGAGTGCCGGAGGCAGGGAGAGAGGCCGCTGCAACTGTACGTCTTCCGGTACATCCCGGTAAAGTTGTGTGGTGTCCTGTAAATGCAGGAATGTCAACATCTCCCGCTTTTCTGTTTCAGTCATTGGAATCCATGGATGGGTCATCTGCCTTCCCCTCCTTGTGTCGTTGGACGTTGTGGTACAGGGCTGCGGCCTCTCTGAACAAAAGGAAGAGAGACGCGCTGTGCGGAAACCAGCCGATTGCGGATCTCGACAGCAAGCGCTGCTCCTGTGGGCTCAGAGAGCGCTTGACACTGGAGATATGCCAATGCAATGCTTTGGCCCAGTGTCGGTGATTGCGTGCCGCTGGTCACCCAGCCTGCAGGTTCGCCCGCTGCGTAGAGCTTCATGCCTTCTCTAGCAATGCCGCGCTCTGTCAGTACCAAACCGATCCGCTTTTTTTCGAGGCCGACTTGCCGTTGCTCTTCCAATGCCTCACGTCCGATGAAGGGATGATCCCAGTCGATAAACTTTTCGAGATCGGCTTCAAGGGGAGTGATCGTATCGGTCAGTTCATGGCCGTATAAGGGCAAAGCAGCTTCTAACCGCAGCGTATCGCGCGCACCCAATCCACAAGGAACAGCCCCTGCTTCGAGCAGCTTTTCCCACAGAGGTCCGGCTTCCTCTGCCTTGCTGAAGATCTCCACGCCATCTTCACCGGTATAGCCGGTACGCGAGATAAGGACCGTATGTCCCCATAGGGTTCGTTGTGCAGCACGGAACGGCCGGATCGATCCGATTTCGGTACCGCTTGCCTGCTCGATGGCCGGGATCGCAGCAGGACCTTGCGCTGCTAAAAGCGCAATCTCAGCGGAGCGATCGTAAAGCCTTGCGCCGTTTTCTACTTTTGCTTGTTCCGCCGCACGGCGTAGCGCCTCTCCGTCTTTGGCAATGTTTGCAGCATTGGCGACAAGCAAGAACCGATCCGATTGCAATCGATAGACCATCGCATCATCGACGGTTCCTCCGTTGGGCCACAGCAAAAAACCATAACGCGCACTGCCGGTACGCATCGTCGTTGCATTGCGCGAAAAGGCGACATCCACCAGCTGCGCAGCTGCTTCCCCGTCAATGATCCACTCTCCCATGTGGGAGACATCAAACAGCCCCCATTTTTGGCGTACCGCATGATGCTCGGCCAAGATAGACTGAAAGTAGAGCGGCATCTCAAAACCTGCGAAGGAGGTCCAACGGGCGACCTGAGACCGATAACGATCAAATAGAGGCGTATGTCGCATTTTCTTTCGCTCCTCCTCTCCTAAGACAACCGATCTCATGGCTTTCTTGGCAAAACAGAAAGAGGCGCATTCAAACAGATGCGCCTCTGTGTGGTACCAGAGAGTTGAAGCCCCGTGGGTGGCCGCTTTGCGACGCTCTCCAGAGTGGCCTCGCATTTTGGTCCTTTTGCCTGAGAGATTGTCTGCGCTTCTTACTCCTTCGGCGCCGCACGCAGGATAATTGCGGTCTCTCCCAAAATGGTCATCAGCCTATTTTATTGTAAGCGAGTTCTGCTGCCCGTGCACGCCATATTCAGCGTTCCTCTGGGCATGGTAAGGAGCAGAGAAAACAATGCGTGCAAGGGGAGATATACGCCGTGGCTGTGCAACTTTCGCAAATCAAAGCGTCCACGTTGGAGTTGCCCATGGTCCTCGTTGATACACGGGCGCTGCGCAAGACAGTCGAGGCGTTGGAAGAAGGACGTTTTGAACCGTTGACCTGGTGGCAACAGCATTTGACAGCGCGGACGATTCGAAACAACAGCCGCGCGCAAGGGCTAATCTCACTAAAGTCACTTCCAAGAGACTTCATCCCCTATCCTCATCAGCTGGAGACGGTTCATCGGGTTGTAGAGGAGATGCATGGGTCGGCACTTTTGGCCGACGAGGTTGGCTTGGGGAAGACCATCGAAGCCGGGTTGGTTCTAAAAGAGTACCTGTTGCGCGGGCTCGTCCGCCGTGCACTCATTCTGGTGCCGGCGTCCTTGCGCATCCAATGGGCTCGCGAGCTGCGAGAGAAATGTGGCATTCAGGCCACGGTACAACGGTCCGAATGGGAATGGTCACGAGCGGATCTGGTCATCGCCTCTTTGGAAACAGCCAAGCGGGAGCCCCATCGTTCGATCGTTTTAGAGCAACCATGGGATATGGTCATTGTCGACGAGGCACATAAATTGAAGAACCGCAAAACGCAAAACTGGCAGTTTGTCAATATACTGCCCAAAAAATACATGCTGTTGCTGACCGCAACGCCTATTCAAAATGATTTAAATGAACTCTATTACCTGGTTTCTTTGCTGCGTCCGGGATATCTTGGAACCAAGCGCCATTTTACGTCTCGGTTCATGGCAGGAAAGCATGAGGTAAAGGATGCCGAAGGGCTACGTCAGCTGCTCGACGGTGTGCTGATCCGCAACCGACGTGGGCAGGCGGATCTCCTTTTTCCCAAACGCGTGGTCCATGCAGAATGGGTAACCCTTTCTCCCCAAGAACGAGAACTCTACCAGACAGTTACCGACTTTGTGCGTCGACGTTATCGCTCGCTGCGATCTGCAAGGCAGAATGCATTGCCACTCATCATCTTACAGCGAGAGGTCTGCTCCAGCGTGCAGGCCACGGCAGTTACTTTACTCAACATGGCAGATCGCACAGAGGATAAGCAGATCGAAAGAGAACTTCGCTCGATGGCAGCGATTGCAGCCCGTGTTCAGCAGAACAGCAAAATCGAGCGTTTGATTCCGATGCTGCAAAAAAGCGAACAGCAGTGGGTCGTCTTTACGGAGTTTCGTACCACCCAAGAATTGTTGCTGCGGCGACTGTTGGATGCAGGTATTCCAGCAATCGGTTTTCATGGGGAATTGGGTCGGGGCAGTCGAGAATGGGTCCAGTCGCTTTTTCACCGGCGCGCCAAGGTATTGGTGAGCACGCAAGCAGGTGGCGAAGGGATCAACCTTCAATTTTGCAGCCACGCCGTCAATTTTGATTTGCCTTGGAACCCCATGCGCATTGAGCAGCGTATTGGCCGCCTCCATCGCATTGGCCAGCAGCATGACGTACACATCATCAACTTGAGTTCGGTTGGGACCGTCGAAGAGAAAATTCTTTATCTTCTTCAGGAGAAGATCCATCTCTTTGAACGGGTTATTGGGGAACTGGATGCAATCGTACGGCAGAGCCTTTCAGAAAGCAGTTTTGAGGGACGAATCATGGAGCTTCTGGCCGAATCGGAAGATGATAGCGAGTTTGAGGCAAAGTTGCAGGAGATCGCCGATCAGGTGGAAAACGCAAAGCAGCAGCTGTGGCGTTCCAACCCACTGGATAGACTTTATTCACAGGAGGAGCATGCTACTTGAACCTTACCGATTCGCACGATCCGCATGATCCGAATGATATCGAAGCAATTCGCCGCTTTGCCCTCACCTTTTTTCGCAGTCGCAACTGTGAAGTACAGGAGCAGGGAGATCATTTGCTCGTCCACGCTTCTTCCGAAGTGGTACGTCTACTGGAAGAGCCCTGGAGCTATCTTTGGCAAGCCCTTTCGCACGGAGAGGCGCCTCCCCGTACGCACCGTTTTCGCACACGGCGAGATACGCAAGAAACAGATGAAGAGAGTGAGTTGTTGGCACCGGGAGGGCGTGCATTTGAGCGCCTGTTGGATGCAGCGTTGGGACAGGGAAAGGTGACGCGCGGCTATGCCTTGGTTTCCTCCCAACAGGTCAACGAACAGATAATGGCACTGCGGAGGCGCGCCACCCGCAGACAGCCGAAGCGCTACTTGGTCGATTGGAAAGTGGTGCAAAAACCTTTTCTGATCGTCACTTGGCTGGTGACATTCATCTGTGGCAGTTCAAAAGCACAAGATCGCCGGAATGCTATCGATTTAGAGAATGGTGAGATTCTGGAAGATGCTACAGCACTGTTGCAGTTGCCCGTCGTCGAGACATCTCTGGAGTCGTCTACAATACCTGCTGCGCTTCCCCTTCAGGAGGCTGTTGAGCGTTTGATGGGTGAAGTACGCCAAGACAGTCAACCCGATCCGCAATGGTTAGCTGCGGGAAAGGCACGCTACGAGGCGGCACTGCAACGGATGGAACGTTATTTTCTCGAACTTGGTGTCACAGCAGATGATCCGGAATATGTGCGGCGGTGTGAAGAGCTGCGCTGGCGCGAGGCACCACGCGTGGAAATTGCCCCGGATACAGCCGCGCTGCTCTATGTCCCCTATTTGCAGGTACGTTTCCTGCAAACTTCGATGTGTGAAGAGATCATCGAAGACCGCTATCCCCTTTTTTGAGGATTGGGTCATTTGGGTTTGTAAACTGCGCCAAAGCGCAATATCCTATGGTTGAAGTTGTGATGGAGAGGCTTTCTCCTCGAAGAAGCACGAAAAGAGAGAAGGAGGGGGAGGCTTGCCTCAGTTGCTGACGATGATCATCTCCATTGCGCTGGGAACTCTGCTCAATCCGCTCAACTCTTCGATGATTTCGGTCGCTCAGCCGACGTTGATCACGGTGTTTCACACCCAACTGAGCGCCATGAGCCTTATGATTGGATCGTACTATATCGTCAGCGCCATCGCCCAACCTGCTATGGGACGGTTGGGCGATCTGTTTGGCCACAAGCGCTTCTTCTTGTTGGGAGTCCTTTTGGTCGCAATCGCTTCGGTGGCCGCGCCCTTCTCCCCAAACTTTTGGACATTACTCGTCATTCGGCTGATTCAGGCAGCTGGATCGGCTACCATATCTCCCAATGGTATGGCGCTCGTGCGTCACAAGGTACGAGAGCGTCAACAAGGCAACGCTTTTGGAATTCTTGCAACGGTAACCGGAGCGGGTGCGGCACTGGGGCCGACCATCGGCGGGTTGCTCCTTGCTCTCGGTTGGCAGGCGCTCTTTCTGATCAATCTCCCCCTGTGTCTCATTGCTGGCCTTTTGGCATGGCGCACATTAGAAGAGACCCCGCAGCAGCCAAATATCATCTTTGACTATCGTGGAACAGCCAGCCTAGCTGCTGTGTTGGCGGGGCTCATGTACTTGCTCGACTCTCTGATTGGCGGGCATCTCAGCCTCGTATGGGTGGTGGTCTTTGCCCTTGGAAGCTTTTGCTTTGCCTGGTTTGAACAACACACCGAGGAACCCCTGATTTCGTTTGGCCTTTTTCGGCAACGCCGCTTTGCTTTGGTCAGTATTGTGACGTTTCTAACCAACCTTGCCATGTATGCCCTCTTGTTCTCTTTTCCCCTTTATCTCGAACTGTTGCGCCATTTTTCACATGCGACGACAGGATTGCTCATGTTGTCTTTTTCCGGCGTAATGTCCTTGATCTCTCCTCTTGGCGGGAGGTTGACCGATCAGCACGGAGCCAAACCTCCCTTGATCATTGGCGCTGCTTGCAGCGTGCTCGGTATGATCTTGTTGGCGATGTGGACCGGTCTGCGGACGCCCCTCCCCTGGGTCATCGGGGCGATGATCGTCAGTGGTGTCGGTGTTGGCATCGGGGGCGTAGCCATGCAGACGGCAATCATCCAAGCGGTGCCCCGAGAGATGAGCGGGATTGCATCCGGGCTTTTCATGACCGTTCGCTATATGGGTACCATTTTCTCTCAAACCTTGTTGGATGGCTTTCTTGGCCGCAGTGTCACCCTACCCGGCCTACGTGCCATGGACTTGGTCTTAGCAGTACTATTGGTGGTGGCACTGGTTGCTTCTCTTTTGATAAGGCAGCAGAAAGAAGCGGGAGAAAGGGTTTCGGAGGCATGACGTACACGTGCATGCACAGATGTTTAGAAGAGATGATCGATCGGATTCCACCGCTTTTTCTTGAACAGTTAAATGGTGGCATTTCCCTGCTTGAAGAGGAGAAGCCAGATGAGCAGCTGAGCGATGTCTATATCCTTGGAGAGTACCTCGATCAACCGTACGGGCTCGGATCCCTGATCGTGCTCTATTACGGTTCTTTTGCTGCGACATTGGCGGGAGAACCAGAGTCAGTCTGGAAAAAGGAACTGTGGGAAACGTTGCTCCATGAATTGCGACATCATGTAGAGGCATTGGCGGGAATGGGCGATCTACAGGCTGAAGATGAAGCACGTTTTGAGGCTTGGTTCAAAGAAGGAGAGGCAAAATGAATCCTTCGTTATTAGAAGTGCTTGGGGATCGTTTTGAAGGTCGCGACGTATATGTGCACATCCGAGGCGAAGGAGTCGCTGTGCAAAACCTATGTGGGCGGCTGCACCAGGTCATTTTACGGGGAGATCCGCCAGAGCAGCAGCTACGCACCGTCTTTTACGATGAGATGGTTCTCGTTGTGTCTCATGTCGAGCGATGGGGTGAAGACGATCAGGATCGCGTAATCGTCCATGCTGGTCCGGTGCAAGTAACCTTTGGCCTGCGACCTTTCTGAATAAATTCCTGTTTTGGTAAGGGGGAGACCGTCCGTATGGCTGAAGAGCGACTCGGTGATTGGCGCTCAGTCTTGCAGGAAGAGGTAGAAGAGCCTGGGATCGGTTGGCAGTCATTGCTCGGGGAGACCGGATTGGAACGCAATGCCCCCTGCCCTTGTGGCAGCGGACGAAAATACAAGCAATGCTGTCTCCCCAAAGTAGAATTGGGACAGATGGCATTGCTAGCCCAGCAAAAGTTGGAAAACGGGGAAATCGAAGCAGGAGATGCACTGCTCCGGCAGGCGCTACGCATTCCGCCACATGTATGGCAGGGGGATGCCCAATTGGCCAAGTTGTGGAGTGAAGCAGCGGAATCGGCTATCTACCTTGCGTATGATCGCTGCCGCTATGACGAAGCAATGACCCTGGTCCAGCAGGCGAGCCAAACCGATGTGGACCATCCGCAGCGATGGATGCTCTTGTCCGCCAACCTCAACCACCGCCTCGGGCATTTGGCCGAAGGATTACAGCAGGCGACGGCGTTGCTTGAAAACCATGGACTCGGATTGCAAGCCGTATGCGAGGTCGCAGAACAGCTGATCGACTTACGACGTTATGACGAGGCCCTGCGATTGATTCTCACAGCCTCTGTGATTCAGGGCAAGGATCTTGAAACGGAAACAGATAGCATCGGACTGGACGAACAAGAGCTTGCACAGCTGCGCGATGAACTTGGGCGGCTGGAGCTTCTCTGTCGACTTGCCGATGGCCAACTCGACGAGGCCTGGCAACTTTGGCAGCGTCGAGGCGCTTCTGCCTATGAAGCTTGCCTGTGGATAAGTGCAGCAGTAGCCTTTGGGCAAGAGGGGCGCTTTGAAACCCTCTTGAAAGCCGTGGATGATCCCCTGCTTGTCGATTTTTGGAAAGGGGTGTGGAATTGGCATTCAGGAGATCGGGCGTCTGCCGCTTCCCATCTTCAGAAAGTCGCAACTTTATCGCGACAGGACACGCATACAGAAGAACGTGTTGCTGCATCCCTCTATCTCGGTGAAGCTTCCCAAGCGATTGGAATAGCTGAGCGCGCGCTCGCATCTCACCCTTTCGATCACGCCAGCCTACTACAGCTTGCATTTGCAGCTGCCGTTGCACAAGACCAGACACGGTGTAATGCCGCTTTAAGCTGCCTCGGTCCGACAGCAGCTTGGCAATTGCGCCAATACGAGCTACGTCATCCAGGATGGCCGGATTCTCTTGCCGCTCACTGGGCAAACCCTTTGTTGGTTCGACTTTCTGTGCGCTGGTGACCTCCCTTTATTTTGCGGCATCTCAACGTACGACATTGTTACCGGGCGGCGTTGGGATTGCAGAGGGTGTCGGTGCAGCAGGAGCATTCATTCCGCCCGGCGATGGCAAACCAGGCGGCGGAAAGAGCGCGTTGCCACCAGGTTGTGTCTGACGCATCGACCCTCTCCCACCTACTCCCAAAGCATTGGGATCGTAGAGAAAGAGGGTTTGCGTGTACACGTTGTGTCCAATGCTCCCATCGTCTCCTGGCTGTCCTTTCGGTTGGTCCAAAGCTATGTTCCACTCTTTGGCCGGCATGCTCAGCAAAAGGCCGACAAAACGGCGCTGACTGCCACTATCTGTAAGAATACGGATTCCAGGACCACTCGGTCCGAGCATCAAGACACGTTGGCCGTCCCGGTTCTTTCCATCTGGGAGTATGTGGTAGTTGGCATTGCCCAGTTTGGGGTTGAAACGCAACAAATCGTTCCAGGTAAGGGCGAATGTGTAGGGTCCCCCACCCGGTAAAGGCTCGCGATTCGTATCCGTCCCAGACGGAGACGGAGCAGAAGGCTGGTTCTTCCCTTTTTCTTGTTGCACTTGTGGGAGAATTGCAGTTGCCCCTCCATAAGGGGTTGGCCGGTTGGGAGGAGCCCCATTATACCCGGCCATTCCTGGCCCATTTTGAGGGAGTGTATGGGGATCGACCACATAAAGACGTTGTGTATAACGTCCCATGGATGCGTCCTGTTCTCCTTTTGGTTGATCAAACCAAGGTTGCCAGGCCGTTTCTTTGGGAAAAACAGCCTGAAAACCAAGGATATAACCTTGCCCGTCGGTCATAATGTGCAAACCGCTGGCACCTGCACCAAAGCGATAACCTGTTTTGGGCTCCCAAGTGCTGTTTTGCTGAGAGGCGTAAGTGAGCTTCGGATTATATTGCTGCAAGGTTGCAAAACTGAGTAGCCCAGGGGGAATGCCGGTTGCCGTAGGCGGCGGTGTTGCCACCGTACCGGGCGACTGTTGTGGAAGCGTCTGAGAGACGCCCGCCTGCTGTGGGATGGGCATCCGCGTGGCTGAAGGCCCACATGCAGCAAGCACCGATGCCATCGTTGCAACTGAAACCGCCATCTTGAACCACTGCACCTGCCACATGAAACTACCCCACCTTTCGGAGAGGTAGTTTTTCCCAAGTTTTCCTGATTGATTCTTTGATGTGGATGTTGAACGAGCTACACCCAGTGAAAGACCAAGTTGGCGAGCCAAGCGATCGTCAGCAGGATGCCGATAAACTGCCGCATGTCTATTCCGTGCCGAGAGAGAAAGCGATGCAACCGGTTTGGACCCGGTGAACGCCGCCCATGTTGTCGGGCACTTTCTTCCTTGCGTTGCTTGCTGCGCGTCTTTCGGTCACGTTTGTCTGGAAATCGGACAATGCCTTGACGATCGTCGGACATTAAACGCACCCCTAGCTATGAATCGGTTCATCTTCCACTTTTTCGACATAGGGACGCAGATCTGCGAGATCGATAAACTTATCTACAGCGTTGCGCAATTCATGGGCGATCATCCCCTTGGTGGCCACGGCGATAATCTCTTTTCCGCGAGAACGCAACAGCTCCACGGCCCGCTCAAAATCGCCGTCTCCCGACAGCAAGATGGCCACATCGTATTTGTCGACTGTATTGAACATGTCAATCGCGATTTCAATATCAAGATTTGCTTTCTGCGTCTCTTCTCCCGTCTCTTGATCGACCATGGTTTTGATGGTCTTTGTGCGTACAGTATAGCCAATTGCTGTCAATGCATTGAGGAACGCCCGATCCTTACTCTCAGAAGGTGCTTTTACGCCGGTGTAATAAAATGCATTATAAATTTCATATTCCTTTGCAAAGTACTCCAGTATTTTCCGGTATTCGAAGTGCCAGTTGAGTTTTCGTTGCGCGTAAAACATGTTGGCGCCATCGATAAAGATAGCCGCTCGGCGCATTCTCACCATCCTCTTTGTAGCCAGCGTACCATACGGTTTCCAGGATCGACAATGGAACTTGCCAGCATATCGAGGAGAGGATTCGGATGGTGCGCCTAAAATGGAGCTTTCTAGGATGCTGCCGTACTACCAGCCGATCCTGCCCACTTGAGGCATCTGGCGCAATGTCTCTTCGAGATCGCGTTTGATGCGTTCCAATCCCTCTTCTGTCTTTGACTCGGCGCGAAGAACCAAAGCCGGTTGGGTATTTGATGCACGTACCAAACCCCATCCATCTGGGAAGAGAACCCGCGCACCGTCGATATCAATGACATCGTATCGTGCCCGATAATGTTCCTGCACGCGGGCTACAACATCAAACTTGACATCATCGGGGCAATCCACCCTGGTTTCTGGGGTGGAAAAGTAATGCGGGATACTCTGCCGGATTTGGGAGAAGGAACGTTCCTCGTTGGAGAGGATACGTAAGAGTCTTGCAGCTGCATACATGGCATCATCGTAACCATAATACTCGTCTGCAAAAAACATATGCCCGCTCATTTCTCCCGTAAAGACAGCTCCCACTTCCTGCATCTTTGCCTTAATTAAGGAATGGCCGGTCTTATAAAACATCGTTTTTCCACCCAACCGCTCGATCTCTTCCACCAAAGCCTGGCTGCACTTGACTTCGACAATGCAGGGCTTATCAGGATACTTCGGCAAAATCTCACGCCAAAAGAGGATCATCATCTCGTCGCCCCATAAAATCGATCCCGTCTCGTCAACGGCGCCGAGGCGATCGCCGTCTCCATCGAACGCAACCCCAACGTCCGCATGACTGCGCTTTACTTCTGCAATGAGATCCTGAAGGTTCTCTGGCTCTACCGGATCAGGGTGGTGGTTGGGAAAACGTCCGTCTGGTTCAGCATACAGTGGGATGACCTCACACCCGAGCCCCTTAAGCAAAGAGATGGCGCATACACTGGTGGCACCGTTGCCGCAATCGGCGACAACTTTGAGTGGTTTCGGCCCCAGTTTGACTTTGCTGGTGATTTCAGCGATGTAGTCAGGGATGGGATTTGCGGTAGAAAGGCGGCCCTCTCCTTTGTGGAATGAACCGGCAACCATTCTCCGGTAAATCTCTTGGATCTCGTCCCCATATAACGTTCCAAACCCATGCGCAAGCTTAAAACCGTTGTATTCCGGCGGGTTGTGACTGGCTGTGATCATCACACCACCGTCTTTACCATAATGGACCCTGCTGTAGTAAAAGACTGGCGTAGGTACCAGGCCAATGTCGATCACATCCACCCCTGTTGAAAGCAAGCCATCGACCATCGCCTCTCGAAAAGCTGGCGATGAGAGGCGGTTATCTCGGCCAACAATGACCTCGTGTTCACCCTTCTCTTGTATGTAGGTGCCATAGGCTTGACCGAGAAGGCGGACGATGTCCGGAGTCAAGTCTTGATCGACGATGCCACGGATATCGTATTCGCGAAAGATTTCTTGGTGGATTTCCATTTTAGAGAACGCCTCCCATTGCTTCAGTCCCGGTTGGACCCATCGTTGGTTTTATTTTACCACCAAATACGAACGGACACCTGTACGCTCACTTGTGGCTGACGGACGGTTGTTTTTCTGCCCGCAAGATTCCTTCCCATGCAGAAGTGAGGATCGCTTCCAACGACGTGTGAAGAGGTTGCCAATCCAAAATTTCGTGTGCGCGTGAGGGATCGGCTACAAGATAGGGTGGATCCCCGGGGCGCCGGGGCATGATCTGGATCGGGATCTGACGTCCGGTGATGAGCTGGGCCGCTTCAAGTACTTCCCGTACGCTAAAACCCCGTTGATTGCCGAGATTGGCCACCAGCGAGCTTCCCCCATCCAGCAGATACTTCCAGGCTGCAACATGGGCCGATGCCAGATCATCGACGTGAATATAATCACGAATGCAAGTTCCGTCTGGTGTTGGGTAGTCCTCTCCAAAAAGAGAAAAAGGTTCTTGCGGATAAAGTGCCGTATGCAACACATTGGGGATGAGGTGGGTCTCGGGCAGATGCCTTTCGATCAGCGTATTATTCCGTCCTGCCCCGGCAGCATTGAAGTAACGCAGAGAGACGAAGCGCATACCAGCACAGCGATCCATCCATTCAAGCATGCGTTCGATGCTCTGCTTCGATTCTCCATAAGGGTTTTCTGGTACCAGCGGCGCGGTCTCCGGAATCGGTTCAAAGCGTTGGGGGGTCCCGTAAACGGCCGCTGTGCTAGAAAGGATAAAAGCAGAGACACCAGCCAGGGCTGCTTGACGGATGAGAACGGCACTTTTCCCAACGTTCTCATCAAAATACTTCGCTGGATCGCGCATCGATTCTGCGACCAAGGAACGTGCGGCAAAATGGAGAACGGTGTCAATCTTATGTGTCGAAAAGAAATGGTACAAAAATGCAGCGTCTCCTACATCGCCGATAATCAGTGGAAGCCCAGCAACAGACGCTGCGTGACCAGTGCTCAAATCATCGATCACCCACACATCGGCCCCTACGTCTGCCAATGCCCAGGCAGTTACACTCCCGATATACCCTGCACCCCCAGCTACCAGCACACCCACGTTACTGCCCCCTATCCTTCCAATGTTCTAGGCATCTGCGGCGGTAGCCACGCCGCGGCGACGTGCCAAGCTGGTCGAGATCTCAGGAGAAAAACGACGTTCTCCCGATACATAAGCTTGATACCACAGGAGGAAGCAGCTGATCGTAAACAATGCCCTGCTGCGATCCGCTTTTCCGCTGCGGTGCTCATCCAGCAAACGCAGCGCTGCCGCACGTTGGATAAAGCCTCCCCCATCGGTTTGATTGAACAACTCTCGAAGCTGCCTGGCCGGCTGCTCTTCACGGAACCAGACCCGTAGGGGGACCGGAAATCCCAACTTGCGACGTTGCGAAGCTTGCGGGGGCAGCAGCGGCGCAACGGCAGCCCGCAGGATGCGCTTGGTCGTTTTCTCCCCAACACGGAAGTCGGTGGGCAGGGTAGCGGCAAAGTCGAATAAATCCCGGTCGAGATAGGGAACTCGCAACTCCAGCGAATGGGCCATAGTCATACGGTCGGCGTTGTTCAAAATGTCCCCTGGCAGCCAAGTTGCAAGATCCATCGCTTGCATCTGTGTAATTTCGTCGTATTCGGGGTGTTGTCCATAGATCCGGGCGGCGATCTGCTCAGGTGATTCGTAGTGATGAAGCCATTCCCGCAGCTGCGGGCCGACAATGTGTTCCTTCTCCGCTTCGTCAAAGATTTTTGCGTTTCCAAAAAAACGTTTTGAAAGCGGCGTAGCGGCTCGAATCAGGTAATTGCGGCCACGTATTCCTTCAGGGAGGAGATGGGCCATGCGCGCTGCTGTATGCAGCAATGGTACGGGCAGGCGACGCGCCGGTCTAAGATCTAGGGGTTCGCGGTAGATGTTGTATCCCCCAAAGATCTCATCCGCACCTTCTCCACTCAGCACGACGGTTACGTGCTCGGCTGCTTCCTGTGCTACAAAATACAGCGCGACCGCAGCCGGATCAGCGATGGGTTGGTCCATCTGCCACATCAACTTCGGCAGTACATCTGCATACTCTTGCTGGGTGATTGTGCGTTCATGATGATCGGTGCCGAGAAAGGCAGCGGTCTCACGCGCTTCTGCACACTCGTCATAGCCAGCTCGGGCAAAACCGACAGTAAACGTTTGAACCGGCTCCAATGTGCGCAACAAGGCGACGATGGTGGACGAGTCCACCCCACTTGAAAGAAACGCGCCACGGGGCACGTCACTCTGCATGTGCCTTTTTACTGAGGCAAACAATCGCGCACGCAGCTCCTCTGCAGCAGTTGAAAACGATTGTGGGTGCGGGCGAAACACAGGTGCCCAATACCGGTGCAGGGTAAGCTCTCTGCCATCAAAACGCATCCAATGTGCTGCAGGAAGTGCAAGAACCCCCTTGAACAGCGTACGAGGCTCTGGAACATACTGGAAAGTCAAAAACTGCAGGAAGGCTTCGGGATCGGGTATGGCTCTCCTACCTGATGCAAGGAGTGCCTTGATCTCTGAGGCAAAAGAGAGCGCATTTTCCGTCAGTGAATAGTAAAAAGGCTTGATACCGAACGGATCACGGGCGGCGTAAAACACCTTGTGTCGGGCGTCCCAAACAGCGAAAGCAAACATGCCACGCAGCCGATCTGCTGTCTGCTCACCGACTTCTTCATAGAGGTGGACAATCACTTCAGTATCCGTAGCCGTCTGAAAACGGTGTCCCTGTGCTTCTAGATCATGCCGTAGTTCGCGATAATTGTAGATTTCGCCGTTAAAGACAACCCAGACGGTACCATCTTCATTGCATAGCGGCTGATGCCCTGTCTTGAGGTCAATGACGGCCAGGCGGCGAAAGCCGAACCCTGCCTCTCCCTCACAGTAGAAGCCCTCATCGTCCGGACCGCGGTGGATCATCTGGCTGGCCATCAGCGCCAAGGTTTCTGGGGAAACCGTTCGATGATCCTTGCGAACTTGTCCACAGATGCCGCACACGCTGCTGGAGCTCCTCTCTCTTTATCCGTTTGAAATTGCCGTGTGCAATGCGCGCTTCATCTCTTCCAAAGGCGCAGGACGATGCATCCACCGTTCAAAAGAGAGGGCCCCTTGATGCAAGAGGAGATGCAGTCCTCCCATTGTCCTGCAACCGTGACGTTGCGCTTCCCGCAAAAGGCGGGTCTGCTGAGGTTGGTAGACCAGATCGGCGACCAGCAGATGGTTTTCCAGCAGCTCGGGATTCAGTGGGATCGCATCGGTTTTCGGATCCATCCCCACGCTGGTTGCGTTTACCAAAAGCTGTACATAGGGAATGGCTTCGCCCGGGCGTTCCACGGCTCGTGTACGCCAGTGTCCCATACGCCCCAAAAGCGAAGCCAACCCAATCGCACGCTCTGGTGTACGATTGTAGATAAACAGTTCTTCGACGCCTGCCTGCAACAAAGCGGCGCCAATGGCCCGTGCAGCTCCTCCCGCACCCAGCAGCAAGACATGTTGCCCTCGTGGTTGCCAATCAAAAACCGACTCCAATGCTTTCAAGAAGCCTTCACCATCGGTATTGTAGCCGATGAGCCGACCGTTCTCGTTTACGATGGTGTTGACAGCACCACATAGGCTGGCTTCCTCGGATAGACCATCGAGGAATTCTGCAATTTCTACCTTAAAAGGGACGGTCACGTTGGCGCCGCGGAAGCCGAGTCCTCGAAGCCCCATCACACCTTGTGCAAGCAAGTGTGGTTGGACGTCAAATGCCAGGTAAACGTAAGGCAAACCATAAGCTGCGATGGCTGCATTCTGCATCTGTGGGGACAGCGAATGGGCTACAGGGTGTCCCAACAAACCAATCGCCTGTGTCTCAGCGGTGATGTTCAACTTGCCTTTACTCCATGATGCCGATATTCCATGAAAGGCTCCTATCCTAAGTGGTTTGTGGCTGTACGGTTCTTCTCGGCATATGTGCGTTGCATATGCTGAAGTGTTCGTCGCTCTGCAATGCGCATGAGTCGCGTCCCTGCAAACTCTACATTCGTCAAAGGTGTCACCAAAACCGTGTAGCATCCAAGGCGGTTGCCAGCCATGACATCCGTAAAGAGTTGGTCTCCAATTACGGCGATCTGTTTTGGAGGGATCTCCCAACTTTTGATGATATCCCGTAGTATCCGAACGAAGGGTTTATGTACGTCTGCATATCCGGCGACATGGAGCGCTTCTGCCACTGGAAGCACCCGAGGCACATGATTATTGGAAACGATGGCAAAGCGAAATCCATTCCCTAAAAACCCATTTACCCACTGGGCCAGAGCTTGGTTGATGTTCATCTCGTTATAGGGGAGCATCGTATTGTCCAAATCACATAAGACACCCTTGATCTCTTCTTTTGCCAAAGTATCCACATCGATTTGAAGAAGGGAAGCAACAAAAAGATCAGGTCGCAGACGCACAGAGGACACCCCATATTTCTCTATCGATACTGCCCTGCTCGCTTTTACTATACCGTTCGTCTTTCCTCTCTTCAAACCACGCACGACCCACTGAACTTTGGACAGACCGCTAGCGTTCTGTCGCAATGGCTTTATTCCAAGTGACACCTATCACCCACCACCAGCCGAAATAGATGGCCAAAACCGCCATCATACTACCGGCTACCACAAAGGGGCCTGGTGCGCCCATCCAATTCCACGCGATGCCTCCTACCAGTGGGCCTACCGCTGTCCCAGCATCTTCGACTGCTGTCAGTACCCCAACTGCCCGATCACGCATCCAGCCGGGAACATGATCGGCAAAGAAGGCATTCCACACGGGAAAAACGGCGCCATACGCTGTCGCAAAGGCAATGGCAGGTAGGATTGCCGCATGTAAGTGTTGAGCACCACTCAATCCAAACGCACCGGCGGATGCGAGAACAAACGCACCGGTCAGCAGGGGAAGCCGACCGACCTTATCCGAAATCTTGCCAAAAGGCAGGAGTACCAAGAAAGCAATGGCACCGATTCCCAGGAAGAACAACGCGTATCTTTCTGGCGGAAGGTGAAGGGCATACAGTGCAAATGGGGCAAAAAAAGGCGTAATGGTCCCAATGACAACCGTCTGCAAGACCATCGGAGGCAAAAACGCCCTAATGCGACGTCCAAGTACTTGGATGATGCTCCATTCTCGGTGAAAAGAGAGTGCCTTTTGGACAATGCGAGGGTGCAAGAAAAAGCTGCCTATCCAATCGACGGCTACAGCAGCGATGATCAGGATTTGGGCCAATGGCAAGGCGTGGGCCATAAAATCCGTGATCAGCATTCCTGCCCCTGTCCCCGCCATCCACGGCAAAAACGCTTGTGCAACCGACGCTCCCCGCTGTGATTCGGCCGCATCACTGTAGTTGGCCAGCGCGGCAGGCCATACCGAAGCAGCTCCGATACCGAAAACTAGAGAAGCGACCAACAATCCTACAGGTTGGTGCACAAAAAGCACTGCAATGGCCGCAAGCAGAGCTAAGAAAGTGCCACCCCGCAACACCCATGCTGTCCCATGAAGCCGAGCGGAGATAAAGCCAAAGCACAGCTTGGTGAACGCATCGGCTGCAAACTGCAATGTCGTACACAACCCGATCCATTGCAACGTCACATCGGTTTGGTGGGGAACGACGAGGGGCAGCCAAGTGTAAAAGAGCGCTCCCCGTGTGAACTCATTGCAAAACAAGACGACTGACCATGCTGGATGTTTCTGCATCTAAATACTCCCAGCTTATTCTGCCTATAAATGGCGCCCAAAAGTGTTAAAGATCGGTTACATTCTCTCCAAATCGGACGAAAATTTTACGATGTAGCACGATCGGAAGGCGGACAGATGCTTGTGTTCATGGGTGCATGACCCGGAAAAAGCCGATCGATGGTCTGCAGGGTTTGATTGTCCACCAGTACCCAGCTGATATTATCAATATAGGCAGGTTTGCCGGGAAGATCGGTACTTTGAAAGTGCACTCCCATCATCGCTGTCGTTGCCAAATGTGCCTCTGTGCTGAAATTCAGATCACTCTGAATATTCTTCTGCGCAACAGCGATCACTTGAGGGAGCTTGGTCATGCCACTCGGACTGAGCAGCTGATGAATCACGGCCTCTATCACCTGTCTTTCCCGATCTTGTCGGCCGACTGTACCCTGCGAATTGTAACGGATGCGCACGTACTGCAGCGCCTGGTTGCCGTTTAGATGATGAACCCCGGCTTTAAAATAGGTTTTGCCATATCGAGTATCTACGACGTCATAAGGAACATCTACTGTCACGCCGCCCAGGGCATCGATCAATTTTGGGAAAGTTGTTAAGTTGACGATAGCGTAGTGATCGATGGGAATCCCCAGTAGTCCGGAGACGACTTGTTCTGCTTCCTTCGGTCCCCCGAAATAAAGCGCGTCGTTGATCTTTTCTGTACCGCGACCTGGCAGTTCCACCTGTAAGTCTCGCGGAATGCTGACCAGAGTGACCTGATGATTTTTCCAGTCGACCTTAGCGACAATCATGGTATCTGAGCGTCCTCCTGTGGCATAGTCACTGCCTGCAGGGGCCGTTGCACTGTAATCTGTTCCTAAAAGCAACCAATTTTCGGTGGAGGGAGCTGCAATCGCGCCTACTACTGGAAGCGTGCCGAGTGCTGACCACAACCCCGACGAAGCATTGGAAGAAGCGCCTTGTCGTTGAGCGAACCAGTCGCCGGCTCCGATGCCCACACCACCTGCTAACAGCAGGGCGCCCATGATCAGGAACAACCTTTTCCAACCGGTCAACGTTTCACCGCCTTCTCATCAAGGAGAATAATCCGCTTTTCAACGAGTGGATGTAACAATTTTGAAACAGCGGTCCACCTGTTTTTAGGCGAATCCTTTTACTAGCGCTTATGCGTAAAGGAAAGACCTCGTCGCTTGCGGTAGATCGCTTCGATCAGGCCCAGATCGGCGCCGAAAAAGAGTGCGGCTGAGCCACCACTACTGATGAATGGAAGCGGAATACCCATGACCGGTAACAATCCAACATTCATGCCAATATTGCCAAAAACATGGGCCACAAAAATGCCCGTCAATCCTGCAGAAAGGATCGCTTCCTCTTGTGTCGTGCTGCGCCGGCCGATTTGTACCATGCGCATCAACATTGCCAAATAACACAGGATTACCAGCGCACATCCGACAAAGCCAAAGAGATTGCCTACAACTGCAAAGGCAAAATCATTTTGCGCTTCAGGGAGCTGATGAAACGCTGCCAACTGCATCTGAACTCGGTTTAATCCAATGCCCAGCAATCCACCGGAGCCTATAGACTGTTCTGCAACTCGGCTTTGGTAGGCAGTATCCCCCGCCGTGTTGGGGTGAAGGAAAGCGGTCAACCGGTCCGTGAGATACGCGTAATGGGGTATCCAGTGAGGCAGCAGGACGAGAAGTGCGAAGATGGCCAGTGCTGCTATGAAAGCAAGAGTCAGCCACTGTAAAGGACGTAGATCGGCGACAAACAGAACAAAGATCAGTTCTACGGCGAGGACAAAGACTCCGCCGAATTCAGGCTGTGCGGCGACAAGAAGCACCGGTGGTACTGTTAGCGCAAGTGCTGCTCCGAACCGCTGCCAAGGCGACACTGTACGTAAGCGAGGGGAAGCCAATAAGGTTGCGGCACAGATGGCAAGAATAGTTTTCATCGGCTCTATCGGTTGAAGGCTCAACCCTCCCGGAAGAGTAATCCAACTGCGCGCTCCATTGATTCGTTGCCCAAAAAGCAAAGGGGCAAGCATCATTACCAGACCGGCAAAATAGAACCATCGCGCCAAAGGAAAAAGCTTGTCCACAGGTAAGAAACCAATCGCAATCAAAAGGAGGAGTCCCAACAGATCAAAAAGGCCTTGACGCACCACGGCTGAAAGTGTGTTGGTCACAAGATAAAGAACAAGGAGCCCCACGCAGTCGAGTATGCTAGCGAGTATCACCAAGGAAACTTGTAGGCCGAATGACGGCGATGGATGGGCGGATCGGGTCAAAGCGGGCTGCGGTACGGCTGAACGGGTCAAGCTGCACCCCCCTTTGTCGCCGGTGAATCAGGTGTTCCCGTCGGTTCAAAAGGGGGATGACCGAGAATTTGATCCGCAGGCTTGACCTGCAGTGCAACATCGAACAGATCCCTTGCAGCCTGCGCAACATCGGCCCCCATCAAACCGGCTTGTGGCACGGCGATGACCACGGCGATCTGCGGGTGATCTGCTGGCGCGTAGCCCATAAAGATAGCATTGTCGGCGCCACGTCCGCCGTTGGTCTGAGCGGTTCCCGTCTTTGCAGCAACGGTATAAGGTGTCCCTACAAACGCGGTCCATGCTGTACCTCCTGGCTGGGTAACCCCCACCATTCCTTGTCGAATGAGGGCCAGCGTCTGGGAACTTACAGGTACGTGGTTGAGGACTTTTGGGACTACGGGCAATATCTTTCCCCCTGGCGTTTGCAGGGCCTCTACAAAGTGAGGGGCTACCCTTTCCCCTGTTGCCAATGCGCTGACATACTGGGCCAATTCAAGCGGCGTATACTGTACGATTTGGCCGAACCCGGCAATGGCAAAATCAAAGGGCATGCGGATCGCTCCGCTGTTAAAAGCTGCTTGTGCATCAATGGCATCCGCGACGCCGACGGATTCGTCGGGCCAATCGATGCCCGTTGCAACGCCCAAACCAAAAGCGTGATCGTAACGCGTCAGCAAGGAAACTGCTGGCCCAACCGCTCCGATATAGGAACTTCCTGTTTTGCGCTGCTCGAAACGTACTGTCTGATCTCCGACCATGGAAAGAAAGACATTGGAGGAATGGGTCAATGCCGTTGCAGGAGTGATTGTCAGACCGGTAGGTCCCCCCGGCCCCCATTCATGGACGGCCGTCCCACCGAAGGAGTAGCTGCCTGAATCATAAAGAGAGGTATCAGGTGAAATGATGCCTTCGCTTAATGCCATAGCGATCGTAGCCGGTTTTGCTGTCGACCCCGGATTATAGGCACCCTGGATGGGAGGATACAGGCCATTGGGCGAATAGAGGGGAGATTGTTCTGCCATTGCCAAAATTTGACCATTTGTGGGGTTGATGACGATAATCGAGGCACTCTGTGGCTTACCCCCTTTCTGCATCACTTTTTTGAACAGCTGTGAGGTTTCAAATTCGGCGACTTGTTGTAATGATGGTTGGACGCCCAAAAGGAGAGAATCACCGTTTTTTGGCGGTTGTATGACCTGCAAGGGCTGAATGATTTGCCCGTTGTGATCCACCACGACCTGTTGTTTTCCCGGCTGGCCGGCCAGTTCTTTGTCGTAGTAAAGTTCTAGGCCACTAATGCCGTGGGGCATGTTCAGATTGGCCACAAATCTCTTATCGGTACCAGCCGGAGGGGCAAGTCCAATGTTCCCCACCACATGGTCCATAAAGTCTTTTCCCATCAATGTATTTCCCTGTGCCGCAAATGTCTGAGAAGATCCTCCTGCTGCCAAATCGACGCCAGGCAGCTGATCGAGCATTCCACTGATTTGTTGTTGTGTAGGGAGATCAATCGGCACCAGCGTCGTTGTAGGCAGATTTTCATTGAAAGCGTTTAAGGTGCGTATATACGAGCTCGGCATGTCGTACGCTTCATTGTACAGAAGCAAAGAGGTAACATCTGTCCGTGTGGGCAAATGCGTAAAGGCTCTGCCCTCAGTATCTATCAGATAAGAGTGGGCCGTAGAATCTGTATTGGCACGCCAATAGTCTTGGAAATAGGGTAGCAAGATCGACGATAAGCGTACTGCGTTTTGTTCTTCTATCTGATGCAGCTTCGATTGATCCGGAATTGCACCAGGTGTAAAGGTGATCTCAAAATTTGACCCCTCGGCGCTGACCAAAGGGTAGATCTGCCCATTGTCCAGCTTGACTTCGATACTGCCCCTTGTCGCTGGAACCGGGCTACTCGCGGTAAAGGGACGCACCACTTCATGCGCCAATTGGGGCGCTTCACGGATCTGGAGATACCCTAGGCGTACGATGGTTGCCACGCTTGTTGCGACAAGGAGAAACGCCATTAGGGAAAACCGGTGGCTTTGGCGGCGTTTCCTCTGCATGTCCGCCATGGCTCGTCTGCCTCCTCGAACCTACCTCGCGCCTAGCATAACAATCTGAAGGTGCCAAAATCGTAACGCTTTCGACATTTTTTACACAGCGTCGTTCTTCCGGTGCCTTTTAGGCTCGGGGAAGCACGACGTGCGTCTGATACCACATTGGATTATCCTCGCGGGGCTTCTAAAAGAGCTCGCCACAATTTGGTCAAGGCGCGTTTTTCAATACGAGAGACATAGGATCGAGAAATCCCCATGCGCTTGGCAATCTCCCGCTGGGTTTTCTCTTCTTGGCCACCCAGCCCGAACCTTTCAATCAAAATCTCTTGTTCCCTAGGTTCCAGCGTTTTCAAGCGTTCCTGTATCTCTGCAGAGTTGATCAATACCTCTACGATTTCCGGTACGTTTTCGTCATCGGCGCTCAGGATATCTTCGAGGGTGATCTCGTTGCCCTCGGCATCCATACCAATAGGGTCGTTGAGGGAGACATCTTGCCGGCTGTGCTTGATGGCACGTAGGTGCATCAGGATCTCGTTTTCGATGCAACGTGCAGCGTAGGTGGCAAGCTTGGTTCCTTTGTTCGGTTCGTAAGTATCGACGGCTTTGATCAGCCCAATTGTACCAATCTGGATCAAATCATCTGTATCTGTGCGGGTATTTCCGTATTTTTTCACGATGTGTGCTACCAGGCGCAGGTTGTGCTCGATTAGCAGATCGCGTGCGCTTCGGTCTCCCTCATGCAGGCGGCGCACAGCCTCCGCCTCTTCTTCGGCTGAAAGAGGTTGTGGAAAAGTGTTGTTGCGCAGATACCCGAGGACCAGAGCTACTTGTCGGGCCAGATAGACAGCAACTGTGAGGATTCCGGAGATCATGGCATTCCTCCCGCCTACGGCCTCGCCAATATATGCGCGCATCTGCAGGTGTGTGCCTGTCTCGCTGGAATGCAGTAGAAGAATGAATGCCGTACAATGGCGAGGCGAACCCACGCAGAGAGAAGGCAGATCATGTCTGGACGAACTCCCACAGTAGCTTGGATTGGTTGTGGAACGATGGGCGAGCCCATGGCAAAGCATCTATTGCAGGCAGGATACGCTTTGGTCGTTGTGCCGCATCGTCATGAAGAAGCGATTCATCGGCTGGTGGAATCCGGGGCAATGCGGGTGGAGACTGCCGCCGAGGCCGCAAGCACTGTTGATCTCGTCTTTACCATGGTTCCGGACGCGCCCCAAGTTGAAGAGGTGCTCTTTGGCGCAAAGGGGATAGTAGCTGGAGCCCATCCAGGTCTAACAGTCATCGACTGTAGTACGATTGCGCCACAAGCGGCTCGACGGTTTGCTGACCGTTTGCAGGAGGCAGGGATCGCGTTTCTGGATAGCCCTGTCAGTGGTGGCCAGAGTCGAGCACGAAGCGGTACGCTGACACTGATGGTTGGGGGGTCAGAGGAGGTATTTCTCCCTGTTCAACCTGTTCTTCAGGCATTTGCGGAGAAAATCTTTTACGTAGGTCCAGTGGGCAGCGGGCAGGTGGTCAAGATGTGCAATAACCTTATCGGTGCTATTTTGGTGCTTGCCAACAGTGAGGCGCTCACCCTGGGTGTCAAAGAAGGGGTGCCTGCTGAACTTTTGCGAGAAGTAATCGGAACCGCAACTGGAGCCAACTATCAGCTCGAGCAGATTTGGCCAGAAAATGTCCTTCAAAACCGCTATACACCTGGTTTTAAGCTCGACTTGATGTATAAAGATCTGGGAATCGCACTTTCTTCTGCCGATGCATCCGGGGTACCTCTGTTTGCTGGAGCGTTGGCCCGACAACTCTACCAGTTTGCACGCAGCAACGGGTTGGGTGAACAGGATTATTCGGTTGTCAGTACGGTTTATCAGCAGGCAGCGGGTATTCTGATCGCGACAAGCAAACCTTATCCTATCGACAAAGCATAAAAACCTCGGCATTGCCGAGGTTTTTTCAATTCGGTTAAGGCACGAGAAAAGCTTGTTACATTCGACTTAGTTGCGTTTAGGATGCTGTTCTCTGCACCATCTTTGTCATTGCGCTGGCGATGGCCTCTTGTTCTTTTTCGTCCGCCGCTTCCCACAATTCCTTGAGCAGGCGTTGCTCCGGGCTTTGTACGTCGTAATGCTCTGCAAGCCAGTCGCCTACCCGGGCTGCCTGGCGACGGATCATCTTGGGGCTGAGCCCTATCTCTTCAGCGACCTCTATTCGCTGCGCCATTTCGTGCTTGAATTCCTCAAACGAATCGATTCGCTCCTGCAAGAGAACACCTCCGCTTGTCGTTTCTCCAAGATAGCTTTTCTGGCAAGAAGGATACGTATGCATCCTTGGCCGAAACGAGAAAAAAACATACTAGGAAGAATTCCCCAATTGTTTGAAATAGGGAAGCGAAGCGGCTTACGATAAAAGAACATGCACACAGCAGCTCAGAGGAGGTGTTGCATGGCTACAGCGGGAAAGTCGACGACTGGAAAGGCGGTTTCTCCTCAGAATACGGCAACGTCATCACAGCGATGGCTTGTTGAGATCGAGGTGATTCGGGGTTTGGCTGCACTCAGTGTGGTGGTCATTCACAGCGTCGATGACAATGATGTCACGCCCTTTCTGGATGGATTGCGGCGGGCGCTGCTGGTCAGTGTTCCCCTTTTTTTCTTGATGTCATCTTTCCTTTCATTTTACAAGTATCCTTTAGGTGCCCCCAAGGGATACTTTCGCAGCCGTCTCAAACGTTTAGGTATTCCCTACCTATTTTGGGCGTTGCTTTTTAGCGTTTTGCATCCTTGGATGCAAAACGGACAGCTGCCCGGCTGGGCTACGGTGCTTCACGGCTTGTTACGAGGACCCTTCCAACTCTATTTTTTGGTTGTTTTGCTTCAGTTTGAATTTTTGTTCACGTTGACGCACTGGCAAATCTTTCGACACTGGCTGCTGCACCCACTGGCATTGGCACTGGCGACGGTGATCGATATGGGCAGTGTGCTCTTCTTTGATAACTATCACCGCCAATGGTGGCCCGATTTCTTTGACGGGGCACAGTCTTGGCTTCTTTTCTTCGTTTTGGGGGCATGGTTGGCTGCCTATTGGCCGTCCATCCAACGTATTCTTTCCCAGCCACGAGTTCGTTTGGCCGCATTGGCAGCGGCATTGAGCGCTGTCCTTCTCGTTCAAGACGGATTGCACCATGTTGCAGCCTACGAGCCTCGCGTCCAGGCATCTGCCCTCTTGGTGTTCCCCCTGCTTGTACAAGTTGCCCAGTTGGCTCGTGAACGGGTCATCACATTAATTGCACGACACTCCTTTGGCCTTTACCTTGCACATCCGCTTCCCTGGATGGTACTGAGCAATTTCTATGATTTTCTACCTGCTTACCCCTACTTTTTGTTGACGCTCGCACTCGACTTAGGTTTTGGTCTCGGTGTGAGCAAGGCCTTGGGGCATCGGCGGGTTTTCCGTTGGCTTGTCGGCATGGGAAAGTAGCGAAAGGCTTTCTTTTACGAAGAGGATTGGCTTTGATTTGGAATAACCTGTCACCGATCGATCCCCGCTTCTTTATAACGGCGCGCCAATTCGACATATCCGCTTGCGCTGCCTTCTAGCCACTCTGCAGAACGTCCTTCGATCGACTTGGCGGGTTTAGCCGGTATGCCCGCCACCAACGTATTGGGGGGCACCTGCGTGTTGTCTGTCACGACGACTCCTGCTGCAACGAGGCTATGCGCTTCGATCGTAACATGCTGAAGGACGACCGCTCCCATGCCGACAAGACAGTCATTGTCAATCTGGCAATCGTGCAAGACCGCATTGTGTCCTACCGTAACATCATCTCCGACAACGGTCTGCGATCCTGGATAGACATGAACCGAGACGTTCTCTTGGAAGCTGCTGCGTTTGCCGATGCGTATCGCTCCAAAATCAGCGCGCAAGACGGCACCAAACCAAACCGAACTCTCTGCATCCACCGTGATATCGCCAATGAGCACTGCGGTAGGAGCTAAGAAAGCAGAAGGATGGACCTGAGGTGTTTTTCCACCAAATGGGATCAAG
>JADBKH010000008.1 GCA_014896485.1 Bacillota bacterium
TGTCCCAACTACGAGGAGCAAAGCCAACAATTTTCGGCAATTACCGCCAAAAAAAGAGCTGGACGCCTTTTGCGGTTTTCGTAGAATTAGAACACTGTTGCGGGAAAAGAGCAAAAGTAAGTGCATGTGAAAGGAGAAAAAGTTTTGGCAAATGCCGCCAGCCAGCTCGCACCCAATGCCCACTCGGCAGGATCCACGACCGATCTGATGATCTCCGATCTCGCAGAACGTTTCGAGCAAAATCCTTTGATACGTCCGCAAGATGTACCGCCGAGCGTCGATGGCTTTGTCGTCGAAGGCGTCTTTAACCCGGGCGCTTTCCGAATGGGCGATCGATTTTTTCTACTGCTGCGTGTGGCTGAGCGACCGGTGCCGCGCGAGGGAGTCGTGACCACGCCTATCTTTGACGCTGGAACCGGCGAGGTACGCGTGCTGCAATTCCGTGAAAACGACCCGCTGCTGCGTTCCGTCGATGCGCGCGGTTTTTGGTATGGCAACCAGATGTACCTTACCACCCTCTCTCACCTGCGCCTCGCTTCTAGCCGTGACGGCGTCTCGTTTGAAGTGGAGCCCAAACCTTTGCTGACCGGCTTGTAGCCGCTGGAAACGTTCGGAATGGAAGATTGTCGGGTGACGGAAATCGAGGGTTCCTATTACCTTACCTATACCCAGGTCTCCCCCAACGGTGCAGGTGTTGGGTTGATCAGCACCAGAGACTGGCAGCAGTTCGAGCGCCATGGGATGATCTTTGCACCGCCCAACAAGGATTGTGCGGTTTTCCCAGAGTCAATCGACGGCGTTTACTTTGCACTGCATCGGCCCAGTACCGCACCATTGGGTGGCAATTTCATCTGGCTTGCTTCGTCTCCCGATTTAGAGCATTGGGGGGACCATCAAGTGCTCCTGCGCACCCGACCAAACAGCTGGGACAGCAGCCGCGTCGGTGCTGGAGCGGCACCCATCCGGACCGACAAAGGCTGGCTAGAGATCTATCACGGGGCAGATGAAAACGATCGTTATGCACTCGGTGCCATACTGCTAGATGCACATGATCCCCATCGTATCTTGGCGCGATCGGTGACGCCGATCATGGAGCCGATTGCCCCGTACGAACGAAACGGCTTTTTCAACAATGTGGTCTTCAGCAACGGCCTCGTGCGCTCTGGCGATGAGTTGTTGCTCTATTACGGCGCAGCTGACCGCCTCACCTGTGGCGCCCGCCTCTCGCTCAAGCAGATTCTTGAAAGCTTAGAAGAGGAATAGGTAGTCAAAGAATATCCTACAGGAATCCCCCAATCATTTGTCCTTTAGATTCGAAGTAGATTCGAAGGATAAGGCGGGCTGAGGCCTGCCTTATCCTTCTTTGCTTCCTGTAAAGGTAATACCCTCAATGAAATAGCGTTGGGCCAAAAAGAAAAGCAGGAGCATGGGGAGCATCGTCAATACCGAAGCCGCCATCAATAGATTCCAGTCTGTTCGAAAGGAGCCTTTAAATAGATTCAATCCCAGCTGAAGTGTAAACAAGTTGTGATCATCGAGGTAGATGAGCGGTGCCAAAAAATCATTCCATGCCCCTTGAAAGGACAGAATGGCTACTGCAGTAAGAGCAGGTCTTGTTAAAGGAAGAACGATGTAGCGAAATCGTTGAAATGCGTTCGCCCCATCTATGAGAGCAGCTTCATCCAAATCGTAGGGGATACCCATCATAAACTGTCTTAATAGAAAAATGTAGAATGCAGATCCAAAAAATGCTGGCACAATAAGTGGTAAGTATGAATTTAGCCATCCCAGGTCACGAAAAAGAATATATTGGGGTACCATCAGAACCTGATAAGGGATCATGGTAGTGGCTAACATAATGATGAATAAGATATTCTTCCCTGGAAAACGAAACCGCGCAAATCCGTAAGCAATGAAAGCACTGGATAATACGTTACCTAATGCGACCAAGCCAGCAACTAAAAGCGTATTTAGTGTATAGCGTAAGAAAGGAATAACTGTCGTAGCTTGAATATAATTACTCCAATAAAACTTTGTGGGAATCCATTTTGGCGGAAACAGAAAGATCTCATCGCTCTCTTTGAAGGAAGAGAGTACGAGCCAAGCAAAGGGAATTAGAAATGCAATCGAGAGCACGATCAGTGCTACATAGGACACCACACGACCAGGTCGGACCTTTGGTCTTGGCGATCCTATTTGAGGAGGATGGGTGGACACACTCAGAGCCTGACTCAACGACGTTCACCCCCATAATAGACCCAAATACTTGACGATCTGAATATAAGGAGCGTTAACAATAGAATGATGACCAACATCACCCAGGCCAATGCCGATGCATAACCAAGGTTGAGATTTGAAAAGGCCTGTTGATAAACGTAGAGCGCATAAAAGAGACCCGCGTCATTTGTACCGCTTCCCGAGCCTACACCTTGTCCAAGAATAAATGGAGTTGTAAAATAGCTAAAAGATCCAATAATTCCTTGGATTACGTTATAAAATAAAACGGGAGAAATCATGGGCAGGGTAATATGCCAAAAGCGCGCCCAAGTTCCCGCACCGTCCAATATCGCAGCTTCAATCAAACTTTTCGGAACGTCCTGTAGCCCCGCCAATGAAACAATCATCGCTGTCCCCACACCCCAAAGGCTCATTAAGATATAGGCGGGAACCGTCCATTCTGGCGCGATCAACCATTGGGGTAACGATTCTTTGGGAATCCCAAAAAAATGCAAAGCAGCATTGAGAATGCCAAAGTCAGGATTAAGGATCCAGTTCCATAAAACTGCTGTTGCCACGGGAGGAAGCACCGCTGGCAAATAGAAAATGGTCCGAAAGATCCCGAGACCGCAAACGCGCTGGTTCAGTAGAAGTGCTAAACCCACTGCTACGGCCAAATCTAAAGGTACAGAGACAATGGCATAGTAAAAGGTCACCCATAAGGCAATATAAAATCGATGATCATGAAAGAGCAATATATAATTTGCTACACAAATAAATTTTGGTGGTTCCAACAAGTTGTAATTGGTAAAACTGAGCAAACCAGAGGCAAGAAAGGGTCCAACTGCAAATACCAGCAGCCCGATAACCCCTGGTGAAACGAACGCTAATCCAGTCCAAGCTTCTCTTCGCCTGAGCCGGTTCAATGTACGATAACTCCCTTCTAAACACACAAGTACCTCTCGTTGAAAGGGTACCTGCGCTTGCTCTCAATAAATAGATTAAGTCGCTCCCATCATTTCTTGTTCAAAATAGCCTGAAGATCGCTAGCAGCCTTTGCAGCTGCTGTCGCAGCGTCTGTCTTTGCTGAAAGGATAGGCTGGTAAATATCATTGCTCATAATGTTGTAATAGTCGGTCATATCCTGAATCTGTAACGGAAGGCGAGCATACTTAGCAGAGTTAAGGATAGGCGCGATGCGATCCTGAGGCGTATGCCCGTTCGGCGCATCCGGAATTTCAATATCTGCTAGATTAGCTGCATACTGCTTGATAGGAGTAAGAACTTTCCAATGATCAATTTTTTCGAGTAAGGCACACATCGCCTGGAATGCCAAATCTGGATTCTTTACTTTTGCATTGATTGCCATGTCCGCTACGTATAAGTACGTTGCGGGTTGGGTTCCTATCGGCATTTCTGCCACTTTTGCTGTAAACCCTTTGGTATCATAATTGCCATCCGCAGCGCCGCCAGCAAACATAGCGACCCGCCCTTGCCGGAAAAGATCCTCGCTATCTACGTTGGCTAACTGGGAAGGTGGGGGTGTAATTTGATCCTTAACAAAATTTTCCATTAACTTCAAGCCCTGAACCGCATTCGGCTGGCCAATCGTAACCTGAGAGTGATCCTTACTAAATACGTCTCCACCGTAGGCCCATATGTACATCTCAACGGGCGGCCAACCATTTGTTTGCACATATCCATATTGATTTTTTGAGGATTCATCAGTTTTTTAGCATCCTGCAAAAATTCATCCCATGTCCACCCGGGCTTTGGTTCCTGCAATCCTGCTTGCTTAAAAGATGCAATCACCCTTTTTAATGCTACCAAGAGCAAGGAAGGAATACGCGAAGGGCCTGCCACCCTCTCGACCCTTTAAAGTGTTAAGAGACCTGCCGACTAACCAGCAGGCCTGAAGTTCATTCGACTTTCCAAACAAACAAGTCTAGAGATACCTTCTCCCCCTATTTGCTAGCTACTAAGGTGAAGGGGGTCCTGACTGAATCTCTGTAAAGCGAACGGGAAGCACGAGTGTTTCGATGCGGCTGCCATCTTTGGGGCTGTACGCGTAGACAAGGACAGCGCCCGTTTTGTTGGTCGGCTTGTTGAAATGCACCGTGACGTCGAAGCGATAATCGGTGTTGACGTGTATCGGTTGACGGGCAAGGACATCATGTCCATCTTCGATATCGACCATGAAAGTTCCCTCAAAAAACTGCGTGGCTCCCCCAGAAAGGCGTACCTTCTCGGTCAGCGACTGTCCCGACTGGGGAGTTTCCAAATAAAGGTATGTCGGGTTCTCCTGCACTTTGCCGTATCCGGAAACCCCGTTGTCTAACGTCACATCCGTTGCCAATGTGCCGCTTCCTCGCAAGGAACGAAAGCTAATGTGCAAAGGTCCTGGCCCAGGAGAGGGCAGGTAGTAGGTAAACCCCAGATTTTCTTTGGCCAACGAGACCCGCGCCGTTGCCAATCGAACGTTCCCACGGAAAACGTTCAATTCGCTCAGCCCTTCCCAGGTTCGGATGGGCGCAACGGTCACCGCAATTCGAGGTCCGGAGATGGCTTGTTCGTAGTGGACCTGCAGTGCGCCGGAATTGCCCGGAACAGAGGAAGGTTGCGGTTTCTCTGTCTGCTGGTTTGGCACGACAATACCGATTGTATGATCGTTCCCACCTGGGATCGTAGCGGGATTTTGTTGAGGAAGGATGTCCACCTGTGGAAGGGTATTCTCCTTACCGGCCAATGCGTGGTTTGCTTCCTGTTTGGCAGTATTGTCAGGACCCAGCGTCAACAATACAACTACGGCAACAACAGCAACACCGACGACAGCTGTTCCGACGACCCGGATGGGAAAATGCCGCTTAGGAAACGAAGAAGGAGGTTTTTCTTCGGATGGATGCATGGACTCACGCTCCTTTGAATCGGACACGACATCTGGAAAACGCGCATACCTTGCCGTCGCCGCTTTGACCAACTTTTCCCGAAAAGTGGCGTGAAATCCTTCTTTCTCCTTGTAGCGGGGCAATTCGGGTAGCCGCTGATCACGCATGAGGCACCTCCCTGCCCATTCGCCGCAGCTGTTTTTCCGCACGTCGCAATGCACGGAAATACAAGACCTTGACGGCTGCTTCGCTGCGCCCCATCACGCGGGCAATCTCACCAAATGGCATCTCCTCCTGCCAACGAAGGATCAACACCGTGCGGTCATCGGGTGCCAGTTGTGCGAGCAGCGCGACGATCTCAGCATGCTGTTCATGAGCCATCAGCGTTTCCTCAGGTGTTGCACCGGGCTCGACAAGTGCTTGAAAGGTCAATGAGGTTTCTACGCTTTCCGTATGCCTTTTTCCCTGGCGGTAGGTATCGGTAAGAAGGTTTCGGGCAATTTGAAAGAGCCATCCTTTAAAGGAGCCCTCGTCCCGATAACTGGGGAGGGCCTCGAGAACATGAAGAAACGTCTCTTGAACCAAATCTTCAGTAAGAGACGCGGAAGAGACACGATGGCGGAAAAAGTTGTAGAGCGCATCCCCATAGCGGTCGTAGAGTAAGCCGAAAGCCTCTCCATTGCCTCCTAGTGTTTCACGGACCAACGCTGCGTCATCGGCACCTCGCCCAATCGCCACCTCCCCCTACCCCTCCCCACACCGATATAGACGTAACTGTACCCTATAAAGTTACACAGGGATCTCCATCTGTGCCGTGATCCATTCGGTCTAGAAATGTCGCACCTATTTTGCCTCTCCATCTTCCGTCGCAATATGTAGCCCAACATACTTCATTCAGTCGATCCATAAAATGCGCACGTTTCGTATGCTTACCGCAGAGCACAAAAGGCCCCTGTCTGAAGCATCAGAGGAGGTGTACAGATGGACCATAATGGGACGAATGACGAGACAAGCGCCGCCCAAGAAGCTGTCCAAGCGGCACCGGAGGACCAGCGATCGCTGCGCACGGCATTTGGTTGGGCAGGGATCGTAGGCGGCATTCTCATCGCTTGCTGGGTAGCTGCTTTCTTGCTGTTTACATCGCGCATGTGACGAATGGAGGCAGAGGTAAATGCACTTTCCCCGTTACGAAAAGATCTGGCTGGCGATCGGAGGAGGGGCGCTGGCTGTCTTTCTCATCGTCTTGGGCATCTACGGCTTTGGAATGGGCTTCAACACGCCCCATGATACACAAACCGTCGATGCACAGACGATCTCCCAGAATCCGAATTTCCAACCCGGTGTAAAACAGACCGGACCCAACCGTTATGAGGTGACCATCGTTGCCCGGACATTCAGCTTTGCGCCGGCAGTCATCCAGGTGCCGGCAGGTGCAGAGGTTACTTTCCGCATGACATCCGCTGATGTTGTCCATGGGTTTGAAATTCCGCAAACCAATGTCAACGTCATGGTGGTTCCCGGGCAAGTGACTACGATTACCCATACCTTTGAGAAGCCCGGCAACTACCTGATCCTCTGCAACGAATATTGTGGTACCGGCCATCAATTGATGCAGGCACAACTGCAAGTGCAATAGACGCCGAGAGAGACGGCGTTGGGAAAAGAGGGAGGATATTGGCTGCTGTAGAAGTTCCATCCTCACGAGAGGCACACCCTGAAAAGCAGGGAGGACCCTTTTCAAAACCGGATGCAAACTTGAGCTTGGCACATTTTATCGTCGTCTTTGTCGCACTCGTTCTGGGCGGTATCGCCGGTGCTTTGCAAGCAGAGGTTCGTTCCGGAACCTTAACCCTCCCGGCGGGAATCGACTATTATGCACTTCTAACCTTACATGGGGTCGTGATGGCGCTCGTAGTGACCACCTATTTTATTGTAGGTTTTCTACTTGCATTCTCCGGTCACCTGCTGGGCGGTGAACTCAAACCAACACCCCGATTGCTCGGTTGGATTGGATTTATCGTCATGACCCTAGGAACTGCGATGGCCGCCATTGAAATTCTGCTCGGCAACGCTTCCGTGCTCTATACGTTTTACGCGCCGATGCAAGCTTCCCCTTGGTTCTACGTCGGTGTTACCCTGCTCATTGTTGGCAGTTGGATCAGTGGCGCGGCGATCTTCGTTCAATACCATCTGTGGCGGAAAGAACACCCCGGCGAACGCTCACCTTTGGGTGCCTTTATGGCCGTCTGTACGTTTATTCTGTGGGACATCGCCACGTTGGGCGTAGCGATCGAGTCCCTCTTCCAGCTGATACCCTGGTCTTTCGGCTTGACGAAAACCATCAACGTCGAACTCTCCCGGACTTTCTTCTGGTACTTTGGTCACCCGCTGGTCTACTTCTGGCTTTTGCCGGCCTATATTGTCTGGTACACCGTCATTCCCAAGATTGTCGGAGGCAAAGTCTTCAGCGACACGCTGGCACGATTTGCCTTCCTGTTATTCATTCTCTTCAGTGTGCCCGTTGGCTTTCACCATCAGTTAATGGATCCTGGCATCCAAAGTGGCTGGAAGTTTGTTCAAGTCGTGCTCACCATGATGGTCGTCATTCCTTCGCTGATGACTGCCTACGCGCTCTTTGCCACCTTTATCCGCGCAGGCAGGGCCAAAGGTCAGACCGGTTTTACTGGTTGGTTGAAGGCGATGCCTTGGGGAGACGTCCGTTTTCTGGCTCCCTTTATCGGTATGGTCGGCTTCATCTTTGGTGGTGCTGGTGGCATCATCAACGCCAGCAACCAGATGAATGCGATGGTCCACAATACCCTGTGGGTGACCGGCCACTTCCACGAAACCTTGGCATTGACGGTTATCCTCACTTTCTTTGGGGCCAGCTACTGGCTGCTCCCCGCACTCTCCGGACGCAAACTGACACCACAGATGAACAAGCTCGGCATCCTGCAGACGATCTTGTGGACGGTCGGTATGGTGATCATGAGTGGGGCCATGCATGCCGTCGGCCTGTTGGGAGCCCCACGTCGCACCTCGTATACGACCTACCAAAACAATCCTCTGGCCCAGACGTGGGTAGGCTATGAGCAGTGGATGGCCATTGGTGGGATCATCCTCTTTATCGGGTTGGCCTTGATGGTCTACAACGCCTTCCGGATGATCTATGGGGCGCCCAAGGGATATACGGAGGTTCCCGTCGCTGATATCGAAGAGGAAGCCGGCACTCCCCCTGCCATCTTTGAGAAGTGGTGGTTGTGGATCGGCATTACGGTGGTGTTGGTGCTAATCGCGTACTTTGTCCCCGTGACACAAATGATTCAAAACGCAGGCCCCGGTTCGCCCGGCTTTAATACCTGGAACTTTGGCCGATAAGCGACAGTTCTTTGGAAAAGGCATCGCGCCTTACGCGATGCCTTTCTATTTGCCACTCTGTTCAGCAGATTGACCGATGGGTCAGGCGCCTCCTCCTACGGCACTGCCCGGAGGAGAAAGATCAGTATTACCAACGATGCCAGCCAAAGCGAGCACGATTAGGATCTAATTGTACAAAAGCATTGTCAAAAAGGAGGTTGCACGATGGCCAGCGATGAATACACGCGCTATACCGAGACGTTAGATGCCTTGGGACATACACCATGGACAACCGTGTTACAAGGTGCTGGAAAACGTGTCGTACCCTCACGTGAACATGAGTGCTCTCAAGCACGGTGCGATCTCTGTTTCGATCGCTTCTGCGATTTTCGCGATGACATGCGTGCTCCTTGCGGACGCACAAAAGCCGACGCGGAAGCGCTTCTCCTGTTGCGCCGCATGCTGACAGCAGCAGGTACCGCACAACGGGGGGCGCTGCAAACGATCCAGGCGATCTTGCGTTCTCCCCAAAGCATCGAGGACACAGCTGTGGCCGATCTGCTCTCCCGGTTGCAGCCACTGACCACCGACGGAAGCCAGGAGAGCACCCTCTCTACGCAGCGACTGCTACGGCATTTGCTCCATGGCATTCTAGGCGGTTACACGCAAGCAGAGGGACGATCCCTGTGGGCGCGGGTCTTGGCCGACCCAGAGAGTTTAAAGCGTCTGGACAAAACCGGAATGGTGCCCAAGCCGGCTTATACCCAGTTGATCGACGCGGCCGCACTCCTTTCACCCGGCAGTCTTCAAGACCGAGACGAGATTCAGCGTGCAGCCACGACAACCGCCCTCTCTGCGTTTTTTGATGGCTTGGCTGCCCAGGCCTTTTTGACGGAATTGCTCAAGTTCAAGACGCAAAAAAACACGTCTACACCGGTCGGATTGGCCAATCTTCGTCCACAGACCCTCAATTTGGTGCTGTTGACCGACAATGCCGTGCAGGCAGCACGACTCATCGAAACAAGTTGGAAGGCCTCCGAGATCTTGGAAAATGCCAACGCCGAACAGATCGCATTCTTCGTTGCCGGAGACAATGGGGCACGTGTTGCAGCCAAACTGGGGATCCCATGGTTGGCCGATTACAATGCAGAAGTGCTGCTTCCCTTTGCAACCCTCGTTGACGGCATCATCGTCGGATCAGGGAATCATCCCCCAATGGTCGCCACCGCTGCACAGGTAGCCGAAGTCCCCTTGCTTCGATTGGGAGTTCCTGCATCTTGTGACGGCTTCTTTGAAGCGACTGTCACCCATTTTTCACGTCGGGTGCGCAGCAACACCCCAGCGCTTTCGGGTAAAGGAAACTTCGTCTTGCTGCGTGACTACCTGCGCCGTATCGAAGGTCGCCCCCGCATCGCCGCACGCCGGGCCACCGTCGATGCCATGCAGCAAGGTACGTTGCGTGGAATTGCGTTGGTCTATGCGGGACAGTTGGATGCCGGCCAACCCGAAGAAATCGAAACGCTCTTGCGCACCCTTCACACCCAGGGGCTCTTGCCCATCGTTGCTGGCGCAGTCGCCTTGCCAGCGGCACTGGCCGGATGGACCGACGAGCACGAAGCGACGGCATTGCTCCCCTTCCGCCGTTCCTTTGAAGATGCAACCGGCGTTCTGCTTCCACCTGTCATCGTCGCCGGCGGCGCAGCAGAACTGGCTGCAACCTATCTGTTACTGCAGCGGGAACGCCTGGTGCGCACCGATCCTTTGACGTTGCCAATCCGCTTTTTCCTGCCGACCCAATTCGATCCAGTAGGCGAACTGATGGCCATTTCGTTGGCGGCTTTGGGCTGTGAAGTCACTGTCGCGCAGCAACCCGACTGGCAAATCCGTCTTTTCGAAACAGGGACAGGCGAGCCTGCACAAATGGAGAAGGGATCGACATGACCGTCGAAGAGATCATGGCACGCCAACTCATCACCATTTCGCCCCAAGCAACGCTGGATGAAGCCATTCGGCTCATGTATGCACATCGCATCCGCCACTTGCCGGTAGTAGATGCCCAGGGAGCATTGGCCGGCATCCTTTCTGACCGGGATGTGCGGACCTTCGTCGGAACGGCCTACCTGTCCGGCGAGCATTGTCTGACGGAAAACGATCATGTCGCAGATGCCATGACATCGGAGGTGGTGACCACTACGCGTGATACGTTCGTCGAGGAGGCAGCCCGCGTCATGATCGAGCGCCGCATCGACAGCCTACCTGTTGTCGAAGGAAAACAGCTTCTTGGCCTGATTACCGATACTGACTTGCTGAAAACCCTCATTGCTTGGACGGGCGTCCTGCATCCCAGCTCCCGCGTGGAGATCGAGGTGGATGACAGTGCCGCAGCCCTGGCGGAACTCTTGAAGATTTTTGCAGCGCATCGGCTCAATATCGACAGCCTCATGATGGTGGGGTATACACCTGCAGGCAAACGCCGATTGGTCGTACGCTTTACGGCGCTCAACTACCTCCCCATTGTTCAAGAAATTCGCACCAAAGGGATGAAAGTGTTTACGGGCCTGCCTGGCGAAGAGATCGCCGACACGCCTTAGGGAGGATTTACCTCATTCCTTTAAGCTGGCAGCGCCCTTTCCGGCGCTTTTTTCATGGCCTCCTCCTCAGGGAGGCGCTTGATCCAAAGGGTTCATGAGCTAAGCATCCTGGTCCCAAACGACTAGGCCTCTATTTGTAAGAAGCCGGATTTCAAAAATACGTCGTTCACGCGATATCCCCTCCGTTCCTCCAAGTTTAGGATGAGGACGATGCGAAACGGCGAACCCGTTTACGCAGATTACCGAAAGCAGAGGTGAAAAGTGATGTGGGCACCAGAGCCTGCTTTTGTGGAACGTGAGAGCCATCCATCCCAGCGCTTCTCACTGCATTTTACACCGCAGCGGGAGTGGCACTTGTGGCATGCGCTGTGGTTTTGGGCCATGGGCATTGGCAGCGGTGTCTTTCTGCTTCGCCAGTTCTTCGCCCTCGAACAGACAGGCACCCTTTTGGGAATGGATTGGCCCGACATTTTGGGTATCGTCTTTGTGGCCATCGGCGGACTGATCCTGATCCTCGATTTGGGCAAGCCACAGCGTGTTTTCAATGCGCTGCTGCAACCCAAGCATTCCTGGATCAGCCGGGGTGCCATTGCCGACTTCACCTTCCTATTCTTTGGGGCGTTGTACACGTTGGCGGGTTGGTTCTCTCTTCCCTGGAGTCCAGCGACCTTCGTCCATGCGGATTTGGTCAGCCAGATTTTTATCGCAATCTGCACGTTAACCGCCTTCGTGATCATGCTTTATCCGGGTTTTGTCCTCTACGAGTCGCTGGCCATCCCGTTTTGGAATTCTGTCTTGGTCCCTGCCCTCTTTTTCGAGCTGGCCATCACATCGGGATTCGGCCTGCTGTTGGTGACCATGGCCGCCACGGGTACGTTGACGGCAGCTGTCCTCACCCCTCTGGCCACGGCGACATTGATTGCCAATGTGGTCACACTGCTCACCGTCGTCCTCTATCTGTTCGATCGATATAAGTCACCGCGTCCGGCTGCACGGGTTGGACTCCAGCGTCTGCTGACCGGGAAGATAGCACCGTTTTTTTGGGCGACAGCTGTACTCGGCCTGATCGCTCCCGTGGTACTGACAGCACTGGCGCTTGCCGGTGTTGCGACTGTCCCCTTGCTCGTGGCAGGAGGTGTGTTGGCCATTTTGGGAAGCTTTGGCTTTCGCTATGTCCAGCTGCTGTCGGGGGTACGGCAGACCGCCGTCCTCTAAATGGTTCAAAGAATGTTGGAGGTGAAGGATCATGCCGATCACCGTTGATACACCCGAAGGGAAAGAAACCCTTTACTATAGCGCTTGCACGCCCAACTGCTGGATGAATTGTCGGTTGTATGCCCATGTGCGCGACGGCAAATTGGTCCAAACGTCGGCAGCCCCCTTTCCAGACAGCCGCTACAACCGGATTTGCCTACGTGGCCTCTCCCATCCCCAGCGCGTCTACAGCAAGGAACGCTTGACCAAGCCGTTGCTCCGTGTCGGCAAGCGTGGGGAAAACAAGTGGAAAGAGATCTCCTGGGATGAAGCATTCACCCTCATGGCCAACAAACTGTCAGAGATCAAAGAAAAATACGGCAGCCAAGCGGTCCTCTTTGCACCCTTGTCGGGCAACTATGCCATCTTAAATGGATCGCTGGCCGGTGCCACGCACCGCATGGCCAACATCTTCGGAGGCACCCTGGCCTGCGATAGCATCGATTTGGCCCTGGCAACCGGAGAATCCCAGGTTGTCGCCAACCTGGGATCGGGGATGACTTCCTGGTTTTTGGGGCACCAGCCGGAAGATATCGCCAATGCCAGGACGATCGTGGCATGGGGCACCAATGTAACCGAGTCCCAGGTACACAACTGGCACTTTTTCGCAGATGCACTGGAGAAGGGCGCCACCCTGATTTGCATCGACCCGCGTTACTCAGAAACCGCAGAAAAGGCGCACTACTGGCTGCGTCCTCGCCCCGGCTCCGACGCGGCGCTGGCGATGTCGATGATCGATGTGGTCATCGAAGAAAACCTCTATGACCGATCCTATGTGATCGATCACACCGTCGGGCCCTTCTTGGTGCGCAGTGACAACGGCAAGTTCCTGCGTCGCAACGATCTCGACCCAGATGGCGATGGATCAAACCTCGTCTTTGACGAAAAGAGCCAATCTTTCGTCCCTGTGGATACCGGAGAGATTGCGCCCGCGCTCTTTGGCAGCTTTGAAGCCCACTTGGCTGACGGTACGACCATCCAGGTACGCCCAGCCTTCCAGCTGTTAGCGGATCAAGCGGCAGCCTATACCCCCGAGCAGGCCGAAGCGATCACATCGGTCCGGCCGGACCTGGTTCGCGAGGTAACCCGCATCTATGTGCAAAACGGCCCTGCTTTCGTCTATTCCGGCATGGGCATCGACCGCGGGACAATGCTGACATGGTCGGCCGGGCCATCGCGACACCGGGCGTCATCACCCACCAGATCGGCAGTTCGGTGCAACACCCTTGCGCTTTGATGGGCGGTCCGCTATTGGCGTCGAGTTTACGCCTGGTATTCTCGATGCGTAATCATGCCCACGGGCCAAAGCCACTGCACGGCTCAACTTCCTGTTGACCTACGATGCCATTACCAAAGGGAAGATCAAAACCTGGGTCCCCAAAGATCCGAGCAATCCCATGGCTGGACCGCGCAGTAAAGAGCCCGAAGAGGTCCCTTACACGATCAAGGCGGCCATCTTCTCTTGCGCCAATTTTGCCAGCAACTTCCCCAATCAGAATCGCATTCTCAACGAGATCTTCGATGAGAAGAACCTCGAGTTTGTCGTCGATCTGGAAATGTTCATGAACGATACGGCGCGTATGTGCGATCTGGTCTTGCCCATCACCTCCTGGTTTGAGAACGACGACATCGTCGGCGGCATGCATCCATTCATGATGCGCCAGGAGCGGGCCATTGATCCCATTGGAGAATGCAAGTCCGACTTTGAAATCTATAAGGGACTCTCTGAGAAGTTGGGGCTGAGCCAATATTGGGTGAAGACCCCTCAAGCTTTCATCGATGAGATCATCCACAATATCGCCCAAGCCCTGCAAAATCCGCAGATCGAGGAAGATTTCAAACGGGATGGCGTGGCCCGGCTGATGCCTCCTGCCCTGATCCCGTTACAGGATGGCAAGTACATGACTCCTTCAGGAAGGGCCGAATTCTATGCGGAAGGGGTCGTTGTCAACTGGCCGGCCATCCAGCCTTCTTTCCGTTTGCCGGTGGACATGGGCTTTGCCCCCCTGCCACACTTTGAGCCGCCCTATGAGGCTTGGCACGAGAATCCGAAGTTTGCCCAATATCCCTTGGTCTTAAACCAGCGCCACTCGCGTTTCCGCGTACACACCACTTATTACAACGTACCTGTGCTACGCGAGATGGATCCGGAGCCATTGGTCGAGATGAACGAGCATGAGATGGCCCGGCGCGGTCTTAGAGACGGCGATATTGTCCGGGTCTACAACGACCGGGGCCAGGCCGTTTTGAAAGTCCGTACCAATAATGCTTACCCCGATCACACGTGCAACATCAACAAGGGGTGGCAACGGCACCAGTTTATCGCCGGTGGCTATCAGGAGCTGACAACCGAACATGTCAACTACCGGCATTACAACTGCTCGTTCTTCGATGTGTTGGTCGAAGTGGAACCCTGGAATCCAGAAAAAGTGCCGCCCCGTTCCATCGAAGAGCACGATGGCAAAGCCCATATCGTGAAAGGAGGCGTTTGAAATGGCTGTCGCCGAAACAGAACAAAAGCCGATCGTCATCTCGCCCAAACCGGACCACATTCCCCACTGGGGCATGGTGATCGACTTAAACCGCTGTATCGGCTGCGAGACATGCGCGGTAGGTTGCAAAATCAAGAACAATCTAGCCGACGGCGTTTGGTGGAATCGGGTGCTGACCATAGGGGGCGATGGCCTCGACGTGGCAGACGGAAGCGTGGAGCAGCCGCGCGCCTATGCCCTTCCTCTCTCTTGCCAGCACTGCGAGAATGCACCTTGTCTGAAAGTTTGCCCGACAGGCGCCACGTATCGTACGGCCGACGGCCTGGTGCTGATCGACTACAACAAATGCATCGGATGCCGTGCCTGCATCCAAGCTTGCCCCTACGGGGTGCGTATCTTTAACGAAGAACAGCCCAAGCACGAATATACTGACTTCGACTTGGGTGCAGCAGAAGCGTTGCCACACGAGCAAGGCGTCGTGGAAAAGTGCACGTTCTGCGCTGACCGCCTCGAACAGGGACTAGACCCGTTCTGCGTCGATGTTTGCCCAGCGCGTGCCCGCTTCTTCGGTGACTTAAACGACCCTGACTCTGAGGTCTCGCAGCTCATCGAAGAACGCCACGCCGAGACACTGCACCCAGAGCTTGGAACCAAGCCCAGCGTCTATTACATTCCCCCGGAAAAGGTGCGGACGCACCCGACGGGGTTGGATCGGCTCCAGCTCAATGCTGCTGACGTAGTCCACGAATAAGTCTCGACTTACGTTCCATTTGTACAAGGCCCCTGCATACGGGGGGCCTTTTTGTCCTATCTTCACCTTTCTATTGTAGGAAGGTCAGGCTAAGTAGACAACCCGTTTCGGCAGAAAAGTGTAGCGCAAAAATACGACAGAAACTGGATATCAAACGCATCGGGAATGGTTACACTGGGTATGCAAAGGATGTTTGTGAAAGGTGATGAGTGCGATGGCTGGTCGATGGATCCGCTGGCTACATCTGCGTCAGCCTCCCAAAGAAAAGGGCCAAGAATATGACCGTCGCGAAGCAGCTGCGATCTACGCAGCTGGCGGAGATGCTTCGGCTGCGAGTGAGCAGGAAGGTCGCTTTGAAGGTTTTCGTCGGTTTCCCGCCCATCCTTCTGCTACGGAAGGAAACCGGGCTACCAACCAAGCACCGACCCTCGGCGCGCTTGCTGTCGACTTGACCCGTGTGGCCGAAGAAGGCAGACTCGATCCAATCATCGGTCGCGACAAAGAAATCGCACGCGTCGCCCTGATTCTGTCGCGCCGCTCAAAGAACAACCCTGTACTCATCGGCGAACCAGGCGTCGGCAAGACAGCCATTGCCGAAGGACTGGCCCAGCGCCTGGCCTCGGGAGATGTGCCCCAGCCGCTGCTTGGAAGGCGGCTGTGGGCGCTGGACATGGGGCGCCTGGTCGCCAACACCCGTTATCGCGGGGACTTTGAAGGTCGTATGGAAAAACTGCTCACTGAATTGCGCAACAATCCAGAGGTCATCCTCTTTATCGATGAACTGCACACGGTCGTCAATACAGGCGGGACAGAAGGAGCCGTCAGTGCCTCTGACATCTTAAAACCGGCTCTTTCCCGCGGAGAAGTGCAGTGCATCGGAGCGACGACCCCAGACGAATACCAGAAATATATTGAAAAAGATGCTGCACTGGCACGGCGTTTCCAACCCGTCCGCGTGGCAGAACCCGATGTGGCCGCGACACGCCAGATTGCTGCCGGCATGGCCGTGGAGTTGGCACGCTACCACGGCGTTCATATCGAGGCACAGGCGATCGAAGCAGCTGTTCACCTTTCCCAGCGTTACTTGCCCGATCGCAACCAACCGGATAAAACGTTGGACCTTCTGGATGAGGCCGGCGCACTCGCCCGTCTTTCCTCGGATGGAAGCCATCAGCCCGTTGTCAATGAGGAGACGGTAGCCTATGTCCTCGCCGATTGGACGGGCATCCCCGTGGCCAAATTGACCGAAAACGAAGCCGAACGCCTGATGCATCTGGAAGCGCGCTTGCATCAGCGCGTCATCGGCCAAAACGAGGCGGTCTCCGCCGTCGCGACCGCCATTCGGCGGGCTCGTGCCGGATTGAAGGATCCCAATCGGCCGATCGGCTCCTTCCTTTTTCTCGGGCCTTCAGGCGTCGGCAAGACAGAGCTGGCCAAAGCGTTGGCAGAAGCGCTCTTTGGCGACGAGAAGGCACTGGTCCGCATCGACATGTCCGAGTATGAAGAAAAATTCTCTGCTTCACGCTTGGTCGGCGCACCTCCCGGCTACGTCGGCTACGAAGAAGGGGGACAGTTGACCGAAGCGGTCCGACGGCACCCCTATTCGGTGCTTCTGTTGGATGAGATTGAAAAAGCCCACACCGACGTGCTGAACACCTTGCTGCAAGTGCTCGAAGACGGTCGCCTCACCGACGGACGCGGTCGCGTCGCCGATTTCCGAAACATTGTGATCATCATGACGTCCAACGTCGGCGCAACCGAAATGGCAACCGTCGCCACCGGCTTTCTGGAAAGCCAACGCGACCCCGATCTTTCTGTAGCCGAACGCACCTTGGATGCGCTGAAACGCCAGTTTCGTCCGGAGTTTCTCAATCGTGTCGATGGCTGGATTGTTTTCCACCGTCCCACGCTGGCAGAGATTTACGCAATTGCAGATCTGATGCTCCAGCAGCTTGCACAGCGGCTCCGCAGTGCTGGGTATCGGTTTACCTACACGCAGCAGGTGCGCGACTATCTCGCCCAGCTCGGTTACAGTCCCGCCTATGGAGCCCGTCCTTTGCGCCGCACCATCGAACAGCAGATTGAAAATCGCTTGGCCGAGGCGGTGATCTGCGGTGATCTCAAACCAGGGAATGAAGTCATGGCCGTACTTGAAGCAGGGACCATCCAGTTCCGCTTCACACCCACACAAACAGGGCAAAGGGTGGCAAGCCTTGCTGCCGTAGGTGTAGAATAACGCATCGACCATATGCGCCGAGGGGTGCCCAATCATTGGGCTGAGAGCGGAATTCCGCAACCCTAGAACCTGATCTGGGTCATACCAGCGGAGGAACGGCAGACCAAAGCAGGACCGTTTCCTACGGTCCTGCTTCTTTTCGTAAAAAGGGAGGTTCCGATGCCACCAAACGACAAGATTCCCCGTACGTTGACCATCGCCGGGTCCGATAGTGGAGGAGGCGCTGGCATCGAAGCCGATCTGCGCACCTTTGCACTGCTGCACTGCTTTGGCATGGCCGCAGTCACGGCGGTTACGGCCCAAGACACACGGGAAGTCTACCGCAGCTTGCCGATTGATGGGGAGATGGTCTCCGCACAAATCCAAGCCGTTGCAGAGGATATCGGTATCGATGCGGCAAAGACCGGCATGCTTGGCACAGCTGAGACAGTCGACGCTGTCGCCGACACCCTTGCCTCTTCTGGGCCGCTTCCCCTGGTCGTCGATCCGGTCATGGTGGCCAAGGGCGGTGCCCAGCTGTTGGATCCCCCGGCAGTGGCACGCCTGCGGCAACGACTGCTCCCATTGGCGGAAGTGGTGACCCCCAATCTTCCGGAAGCCGAGGCGCTGGCCAACCGTCCCATCCAGACCGATGAAGACCGTATCGATGCTGCAAAAGAAATCGCGGCCTATGGGGCCCACTATGTCGTCATCAAGGGAGGCCATGCATCGGGAGAGCGTGCAGACGATCTGGTGTACCACGACGGTACGATCACCTGGCTTTCTGCACCGCGCTTGGGGACACGCAACACCCATGGGACCGGATGTACCTTCTCCGCAGCGATCACAGCCGGTCTAGCCTGGGGCCTTTCCGTAGAAGATGCACTGACTGCCGCCAAACGCTACATCACAGCTGCCATCGCTCAAGGCCTACCGTTGGGACATGGACATGGTCCGACCAACGGTTGGGCTGGTGCAGCCGCATGGCAGGAAGGAGATACATTCCATGGATGATACCCTTCGGGAAAATGGCGCTGCGATCCGAGAACAGATCATCGAACAAAACCCGTTGATCCATCACATCACCAACCTCGTTGTCACCCACAGCACGGCCAATGCTACGTTGGCCTGGGGCGCTTCTCCAGTGATGGCCGATGCTCCTGAAGAAGTTGCGGAGATGACTAGCGCCGCGCAAGCATTGGTCCTCAACATCGGCACACTCACTTCGTCGACGTTGGCTGCAATGCGTTTGGCCGCTGCTGCTGCCACCACTGCACACATCCCCATCGTTTTAGATCCAGTAGGAGCTGGTGCTACCGTTTTTCGCACCCAAGCCGCACAGCGTTTGGCCTACGAAGCCCATCCCCAGGTTATTCGCGGCAATGCAGGCGAAATCGCGGCGTTGTGTGACAGAGAGCACCAGACACGTGGCGTCGACACGGTTGGGGAAGTGTCCCTTTCCAACCGCATCGACCTCGCCCAAGAAGCGGCCCGGCGTCTGCATACGGTCGTCGCCCTAACCGGTGCCACCGACGTGATCACCGATGCAGACCGCATCCTGCTGGTCGAAAACGGCCATCCATTGCTCACCCGCCTCACGGGCACAGGCTGCATGGCGACAACAGCTGTCGCCTGTTTTTTGGCCACAGGCGCAGAGCCCCTGCTCGCTGCCGCTGCAGCACTGGGCGCTTACGGACTGGCCGCTGAACAGGCCGCTGCGACGGCAACCGGTCCGGGAAGTTTCGCCATCGCACTGCTCGATCGCATCGCGGCACTCGATACACCGGCACTCCGCGCTGGCTTACGCATTCGGGATGCATCGAGTGAGGAAGGCGAGTCGATATGAGCCTTCCCAGGGATGAATTGGCTCAGCGACTACGCCTCTATGTGGTGACCGATGCTACGTTGGCACGCGGACGCAGCGATCTGGAGATAGTCGAAGCGGCGATATCCGGGGGAGCAACCGCCATCCAACTGCGTCACAAGACAGCAGAGGATCGCGCACGCTATGAAGAAGCGGTCGCTCTGGCAAGGTATTGTCGCAAACGAGATGTCCTTTTTTTCGTCGATGATCGTGTAGACATCGCCTTGGCATCCGGCGCAGACGGCGTGCATTTGGGCCAAAGCGATCTCCCCCTCCCTGCTGCCCGGCAAATCGCCGAATCTCGGCTACTCATCGGCATCTCTGCCGAAACGCCCCAACAAGCTCGTCAAGCGGCAGACGGCGCTGCCGATTATATCGGCGCAGGGACGGTCTTTCCGACATTGACCAAATCGGACGCAGGTACGCCCATTGGCATCCGTGGATTGGCCGCGATCACCCAAGCCGTCGACCTGCCGGTGGTCGCGATCGGGGGAATCCAAATCCAAAACATCGCGCAAGTGGTCTCGACCGGTGTCTGTGGCGTCGCAGTCGTCTCTGCGGTCGTGGCTGCTGAAAAACCAGAAGCAGCAGCACGTGCATTGCGCGATGCATTGGACCGGGCATTGGGAAACCAATTCCCCTCCGACAGGTAAGCGGCAGATGCCCTTCAACCTGCCGCACAAAGCAGGTATACTGCAGCAAAACCCCAAGGGTGGTCAGACCCTTTTCAAAAGAGGGATGGGTTGCAATGAACTTTTTTGAACTTGCCGAAAGACGACGCTCGATCGGGAAGGTGACAGATCGTCCCGTTCCGCAAGTGCTGATCGAACATTTGCTACATGCAGCCATCCAAGCACCGAATCACCACCTCACCCAACCTTGGCGTTTCTTTATCTTGCAGGGCGAAGCCCGAAAACGCTTGGGTACCTGCATGGCCGAAGCAGCTCGGCAACGCGCCGATACTGCCGAAAAAGAGGAGGCCTACTTTCAACGGGAAGCGGAGAAACCCATGCGCGCACCGCTGTTGATCACCGTCGCCTCGGTCAGTGATCGCGACGATCCGCTCCGCATCCACGAAGATCAACTTGCTACAGCAGCAGCAGTCGAAAACCTACTGTTGGCCGCAACCGAAGCCGGACTGGCTGCCCAGTGGCGCACCGGCAAACCTGCTTACGACGATCACGTCAAAGCTTTCTTTGGATTGCGCCCCCAGGACAGCATCATCGCCTTCCTCTATATTGGCTACGCTGCAATCGACCCACCGCCCAGAGAACGCATTCCTTGGCAGGCCGTTTCGTTTCTCCCAGACAGCACCAATGGCTGGCAGCCGCTCCAGCCACCCCATACCCCCACCTCGTAAGGAAGCAGAACGCTTTTCTCCGACGGATGCTCCACTTCCTTTTTCGGACGCTTTGGAGAGATTTAGCCAAGAGGACATCGAGATAAAAATCCTTGTCCTCTATGCTTGTCCACATCGAAGTTAAAAATCATTTTTTATGTATTGATCTCATTATGATGTTGATATAACATACTTAAAACTGCCCCCAAAGGAGGAGAACGACTATGTCTGCATCGACAGCCACACAGACAGGAACCATTGCCGCTCGTATCGACCGCTTGCCCCTAACCTGGGTCCAGTACTCGCTGGCGCTGATCACCCAAGCGTGTTATGGGATGATCATCGGAACAGATGCTGTCGTCGCAAGGCTTTATCCATTTGTCTGGGAACCCGCCGGCGTGATCACAGCGGGGCAATTTTCCATCCTTCTCGCTGCCAACACAGGCTTGGGGATCCTCATTGGTGAATACTTGCTCGGTTTCTTCTCCGATCGCTTCGGCCGTAAGCCAACCCTCATCCTTTCTGCTATCCTAACCGGCATTTTCCTGTGGCCCATTGCCTTGACGACCAACTTTTCCCTCTTGCTTCTCTTTAATATCCTGTACGCCATTGGAATGGGTGGGGTACTCTCTGCCAACTCGACGTACATGCATGAGATCTCCCCACCACGTGAACGTGGAAAAGTTTCCCAGCGCACCCAGACACTTGCCGCTTTTCTGCTTGGGGCCGTAGGTACAGTGCCTGCCATCTTTTGGGTACCCGATCACTATCAATGGTATGTTTTCCTTTTGGCAGCACTACCCGTCGTCACGTTGATCCCTTTGGTGGCTTTTTGGCTTCCGGAGTCGCCACGCTGGCTGGAAGCCAAGGGGCGCCTATCGGAAGCAGATGCCGTCGTCAGCAAGTGGGAAGAGCGAATCCGCCAACGTGGGTTTGAACTGCCTCAGCCAGAATCCGAACGACATACCGTCATTACTTCCGAAAAAGTACCAGTGAAAGAGATCTTTACCGGCAAATACGGCCGCCGGACCGTGATCTTGTTGATCTGTTGGATTTTTGGATATGCCGGCATTGTCTACGGAACAGCGGGATTTGTCCCAAGTTACTTGGCTGCCCGGGGGTTTGACCCACAGACGACCTTCATCGTTCAGTTCATCGGTTCTGTTTTCGGTGGAGCGTTGGGCATGTTCGTCAGTTCCCTGTTTGGAGAGCGCATCGAACGGCGGGCATTGGTCATGGGCGCGGGGATTCTTTTTGCCCTGATGACCTTGGCTCTCTATGTCGTACCGGGAACCATCGGCGTCTCGGTTTTGGTTATCCTTTCCAATGCGCCGGTCATTCTGTGGCTCTTCAACATGTACAATTACACGGCAAATGCCTACCCAACACGGTTGCGCTCGGTAGGTACCGGGTGGACCGATGGCATCGGCCATCTGGGATCCATCGCCGGTCCTCTGATCGCAGGCTACTTCTTTGCAACGACCGCTTCTGCGGGACACATCGGATGGCTGCTGTGGATCGCCTTACCCGGTGCCCTGTTGCCCGGGCTGCTGCTCGGGTTTGCCGGCATCCGGCAGCGCAACGCCATTCTCGAAGAGATATCGACGTAGCAGCTTCGCTTTGCTTTTACGGGATGAATTCGCGAATGCCCAAGGCCATCAAAAGGCCAGCAAAAATCCAGGTAATCCACGCACCGGAAAGGCGTGTCGAAAGGGCAGCACCCAGTTGTGCGCCACCGATCATGCCAATGCCGAGCGGAATCGCTGTCCGCCAGACGACATGACCGAGTGCCAGATGCGTACCCAGCCCAAAAAAACTGTTAATCGCGAGGATAAATGTCGAAGTGGCTGTGGCAAAATGCATTGGGAGCCCCACCAAGCCCGCCAGTACCGGCACATTGATCACACCACCGCCGATTCCAAAGAGGCTGGAGATAAAGCCGATACCCAATCCGATCACCATGGGCCAGCGCAAATCGTAGGAGAACCAATGCGTCGTCCCTTGAAAGGCAACGGTATGACCCACCTGAAACCAGTGCGTAGGCGGCGTATGTTCTTTGTCCGCTCCGGAGGCAGCGGGAGGATGCCGTTGACGCCAGACCATGTAGACAGCGATACTTAGCTGCAAAATACCAAAAAGGATCGCAAAAAGGTGTGCGTCGACCCTGCGGACGATAAAAGCACCTACAACCGAGCCGGGCAACGTGGCAATGGCCATCAAAAGCCCGGCTTTGACCTCCACACGATGCTGGCGCAGATAGGTGACACTGCCAGAGAGGCCGTTGAGAAAGACGGCAAACAGCGAGGTTCCCGCTGCCTGCATCGGGGTAAAATGGTATACCCACATGAGCACGGGTACGACCAAAAACGCTCCGCCAACGCCCACCAGCGTCCCTAAAAATCCCGAAAATACGCCCAATAAGAATGAGACCAGTGTCCAAAGTGTGACCGCCGGAAATGCCCCCTTCTCTCTGCTGGCGGACAAGATAGCCGTTTTAGTCTATCAACGCAGGGAAAGGTACGCAAGGAGAGGCTACAACACCCTTCTCAATGCGGTGCTACAATGGAAAGACGAATGGACACAAAACGGTTTTGCAGGTAAAGGAGATGACGGCGCTTCCATGGAAACGTGGCAGCGAAATCTATACGCCATGGTGATTGTGCAGTTTGTTATGTCGATCGCCTTTTCGACGATGACTCCTTTCTTACCGTTTTTCGTCCAACAGCTCGGTGTCCCCCATGGCAGCAGTGTCGAAGTCTGGTCTGGTCTTATTTTCTCGGCCAATTTTTTGATGGCAGCGATTCTTTCCCCCTATTGGGGCTACCTTTCCGATCGCCTGGGCCGCAAGCCCATGGTGCTGCGTTCGACCCTTGCCGTCGCAGTCTTTACGGCGGCGATGGGGTTCTCGCAAAACGTCTACGAATTGTTGGCGGCCCGCGCGATAATGGGCGCGCTTTCGGGCTTTTCTGCAGCCGCCACCACCCTCGTCGCCACACAAGCACCCCGGGAACGCGTCGGATACTCCTTAGGTTTGTTACAGACCGGTCAAGTGAGTGGGGCAGTCTTTGGCCCTTTGCTGGGGGGCTTGCTCTCTGACTGGCTGGGAAGCTATCGGTATGTCTTTTGGGTAACCGGTCTCCTTGCATTCGTCGCCACACTTCTGGTGGTGTTCATGGTACAAGAGCACTTTGTCCCCGCACGGGAGGCTTCCAAACGTCCCTCACTGTTCCGCTCCTTTGCTACTGTCGCTAGAGAACGCCAGCTTCTGCCCATGTTTGTCGTGCTGTTTATGGGGCAACTCGGCATCATGTCGATCGCACCGGTATTAACGCTGTACACCGCGTCGTTGCTTGGAGAGAACCATCCCCACCTTGGCCTGTTGGCCGGCTCTGCGCAAGCCGTCACTGGAATCGCCAATGCGATCGCTTCACCGCTGATCGGGCGTCAATCCGACCGCATCGGCCAAAAGCGTGTGCTCATTGCCGCCTTGATTGGGGCGGCCTGTTTTTTGGCGCCTCAAGGGCTGGTGGGCAGTTACCCGATCTTTCTGGGGCTGCGTTTTGGCCTGGGTCTCATGCTGGGCGGCCTGCTTCCCTCGGCAAACGCACTGGTCTCCAAACTGGCACCCCCTTCCATGCGCGGTCAAGCCTTCGGCTTAACCGCGTCGACAACCTTTTTGGGCAATTTCGGCGGCCCTCTGTTGGGCGGATTCGTCTCAAGTGCCTATGGTATTCCGACCATGTTTCTGGTGACTGCCTTCTTGTTGTTCGCCAACGCCTGTTGGGTCTTGCTTGCCGTGCCCAGGTTGGCACCCTCCCCTGCCAGGGCAACATCCCCCCTTACGCAGCAGGGCAAACACCTGCCTCAGTGAGTGCACCGAAGATTTCAAGGTCAGGAGGCCTACCGATGGATGCACACATCGCCACACTCACCCGCTTGATCGAAAAGGCGCGCGAGACAATTACACCTTTTGTCCACCGCACGCCGATGGAACACTCCACCACGCTCTCGACACTCAGCGGGGCCGAGGTCTTCTTGAAACTCGAAAACCTGCAGAAAACCGGCTCTTTCAAAATTCGCGGCGCAACCTATGCGCTGGCCCGCTTGAGGCAGAAGGGATTTCGTGGAGGCGTGGTCGCTGCCTCAGCAGGTAATCACGCTCAAGGCGTAGCCTACGCAGCCTCCCAATTCGGCTTTCCAGCAACCATCGTCATGCCCGTCCATGCTTCTTTGGCCAAAGTGGAAGCAACCAAGGGATACGGTGCTGCCGTCGAGCTGGTCGGTCAGGATTTTGGGGAAGCCTACACATATGCTCAGGCGCTGGCTGCTAAAAACACAATGCGTTTTATCCCTGCCTTCGACGATCTGGCCGTGATCGCAGGGCAAGGTACCGTTGGCTTGGAGATCGTCGAGCAGCTGCCTGACGTCGACGCCATTGTCGTTGCGACAGGAGGGGGTGGCCTGATCGCAGGCATCACCGCTGCCGTCAAAGCGCAGCGCCCAGAAGTCGCCGTCTACGGAGTGCAGGCGCAAGACGCCGATGCCATGGTACGCTCTTATCAAACCGGACACCTTACAACAGGGGGAGTCGCCACCATCGCCGACGGTATCGCCGTCGGTCAGCCCGGCCGGCTTCCTTTTGCTGTGATCCGTCACCACGTCGACGGCTTGGTGACCGTCACGGATGAACAGATCGCTACAGCCATGCTGCTTTTACTGGAACGTTCCAAACAAGTGGTCGAAGCAGCCGGTGCGGCTCCGTTGGCTGCATTGTTGGGTGGGGAATTGCCCCTGAAAGGAAAACGCGTGGCGCTTGTCCTTTCCGGTGGAAACGTGGATGTCGTCTTCCTCCAACACGTGTTGGAATATGCCTTACAGGCTGAAGGGCGCTACTGGCGTACGCAAGTGATCCTCACCGATCGACCTGGCAGCCTCGCCACCTTGCTCATGCTGGTGGCTTCGACCGGTGCCAACTTACTCTCGATCGAGCACCACCGCGAAGGTCGGCGATCGGCCGTCTCACGCATCGAAGTTGAACTGGCACTCGAAACCTCCGGCTCAGCGCACATCGCACAACTGAAGCAGTTGTTGCAGCAGGAAGGCTATACGCTCAGCGAGACTGAATCGTCTAACGCAGCGCCCCATCGGTAACCCACTGTCGAATCAGGGCGGCTTCTTGCGCGGTCAACCTTTCGTTCATCGAACCTCCCGGCTGGGTTTTTAAGACCAGCCAGGATTCTGCATCACCTGGCGAGACGAAACGCAGCACTTCTTCATAACTGGTCAAAGGTGCCTGCGCCTCTATGCCGTTGGGACCGTGGCACATCATACAACGCTGGGCGAAGATAGGCGCAACCTGCTCGTAGTGCACTTTTGGGGCAGGTGGGGGAGCTTGCTGCGGTGGTTTTTGCGGATGTGCCGCCGATCCGCACCCTGTCAATCCCAGGAATGTGCCGATCAGCAAGATGCCCACCCATCTTTTTCTCTTGATGCGCATGGCCTCTGCCTCCGCTTTTGGTCTATGCGCTCGTCCACCCGCATAGACCACTGCGGCTTGCAGTGTTATTGCAATGCTTCTGGCAGAGGACGAAGGGCTTCAACGAGCCGTTGCATATCTTCGGGCAAAGGTGCTTCAAAGCGCAAACGTTCTTGGGTTTGGGGGTGGATAAAGCCCAAAACAGCAGAATGCAGCGCTTGTCGGTCGATGAGGGAACTCGGCTGTCCGTAGACGCGATCGCCGATCAATGGATGGCCAATCGCAGCGAAATGAACCCGGATCTGATGGGTGCGCCCGGTCAACGGTTGTACCTCCACCACTGTCGCTTCTTCCAGCCGCTCCCGAACCTTCCAACGGGTCACCGCTGGCACGCCTTCTTGCATGCTGACACGGCGGCGTGTAGGCAACGCTTCCTGCCGCCCAATGGGCAGATCGATCTCTCCCTCTTCTTCTTCCAAGTGGCCCGAGACGATCGCCAAATAGCGGCGTTCCATCTCATGGCGATCAACTTGCGGTGCCAAGCGCTCGTGTGCATACCGGCTGTTGGCAAACAGGATCAAGCCAGACGTCTGCCGATCGATGCGGTGCATGGGATGAACGGCACGGACCAACCCTTGCTGGGCCCACCAGCCTGCTACCGCATTGGCCAGCGTGCCACTCTGATAACGCCCGGTCGGATGTACCACGAGGGTGGGGGGCTTGTTGACGACCAAGTAGTCCCGATCAGCGAAGACCACATCGATGGGAATCGATTCGGGACGGATGCCCGTCGGCTTTTCTGCCGCCAACAGGTAGATATCGAGCAGATCACCCCGGTGGAGGTGGGCGATCAGCCGTACGGGAATCCCGTTGCGCCACACCCCACCGGTCTGGCGATATTTGGTCAACAATCGCTCGGAAAAGCCGAGCTTTTTGCGCATGACCTCTTCAACGGTCCAATCGTTCAGCGCCTGCCCAATCTTTAGCCGGAGTACCTCATCCCGTCCCCCGGGAGGAATCTCGAAATCCGGTGCAGGCTGGTTTTCGGCGAATGCTCGTCCACGTCCGGGTTGATGGGGGCGATGAGAAACTTTGGAATGCGTGATCAATCCACTCCCTGTCCTGATTTTGACGCAACTATTCTCTGCAACAGATTGGCGCGGACCCCCTGCTTTTGTCTATACTTCAGAAGAAGCAAGGAGGCAGAAGTGTGGCTGCATCGGAAGTCATCGCCTATCTGTGGCGCATTGCCGACCAACTGGTGAATCAGTATCACATGAAGCCACTCGGTAAAGAGTCCCCCGGTCCACAGGGGCTGACCGTTCCGCCTGATCTCATCGACGAACGTACCGAATGGCCGCTGATCCTGCGCCTTTACGCGGCAGAACAGGTCGATGATGCCGTTTTGGCCATGCTCGGCGGCGAAATCGAAACTGTCTTACGGCAGGAGGGTTCAAAGCGCCCCGTCCTTCAAATGGTAATCATTGCCACAGAGCATGCGACCGACGAAGCCCTTGACCGTGTCCGTCACTTTCGCCCTCCCTCGATCAAGGCGGGCAGCTGGTTTCTCGTCATCGTCGATCTCAGCAGAAGGAAGGCTTTTGTACCGCAGGGAATCTCGGATCCATACTTCCCAACCTCCCAGCTGCTCGACTTCGACGATCTTCGGACCGATGAAATTGCCGTGCATCGTCATCGTATCTTCCAATCCGATACGACACAAGCAGATACGGCAACAGCGTCGAAACAGCCCCATACGCGACGTCCACGCCAACGGGAGTGGCGCAGTTGGCAACCTCCACAAGCGCACGGTGCTTACGGCACCTACTTCGTCCTTGCTGTACTGGTCATCGTCTTTGTCTTTGAAGAACTGGCTGCAATGCGCCACCTTTCTCTAATCACGTGGGGGGCAAACAGCAGGACAGCCATCGCAGACGGGCAGTGGTGGCGCCTGTTTACCTCGGTTCTCCTCCATTTGAGCATTTGGCATCTGCTCTTTAACGGACTAGCCCTCTATTGGCTGGGCACTGCTACAGAGCAGATTTACGGGACGGGGCGCTTTTTGTGGCTGTTCATCATGAGTGGTCTGGTGGGAAGTCTGCTCTCGGTACTGCTCCTGCCTCCGATGACCTATTCGGCCGGTGCTTCTGGTGCCATTTTCGGCATGTTCGGGGCGTTGCTCTATTTCGGCTCGCAAGAACGGCGACTCTTTCGCCAGACAATCGGCCCTTCGGTGATCTTTTGGCTGGTCTTTAACCTGTTCTTCTCGTTCGCAAACCTCAACATCGATGTAGGCGGTCATATTGGCGGCCTGATCGGTGGTTTCCTGGCTGCGGCAGCCTGCGGCCTTCCCAGTGCGCGCCGTGCTCGCGAGGCCGTGGGGATCTGTCTGATCTTTACGCTTTTGTATGTCGGCGCTGCCTACAGCAGCATCCACGCCATCCATGCCAGCGTCGCCCACAAGGGGGATCTGTTCAACGCCGCAGAGAGATCCGCTTGGGCGCAACTGTCCCCGCAGCAGAGTAAGCTGAATCCGATGGTCAGAGGAGTTACCCGTGTCGACGCGTGAGCCTGCTCTCTTTGCTTCATCGCGTCCTTTTCCGCACCGGTGGCGGCTAGTGGGACGGAGGCTGCACTTCACCCACCGGGTGATCCCGCCGCAGCTGCACCTGCGCGATCCCCTCTATGCAGCCATCCTCTTGTTTATCGCCTCGTTACAGGGTGCTGCCTTGTGGACAGCGGATGCCTTTTGGCAGGAAAAGACCGGCGAATGGATCTTGGCGCACGGTCAGGTGCCTCATGTGGATGTCTTTTCCGGGACGGCCCGTGGAACACCTTGGGTGGTACAAGAGTGGTTGGCCAATACGTTGCTCGCTGCCCTCAACCACATCGATCACATCTTACCTTTTGTGTTGATGACTTTTGTCATCGACGCAACGTGCCTATTGATGTATGTGCGGGCGCGCAGCGCCAATGCCAATCCCCAGTGGGCACTGATCGTGACAGCCATCGCCATCATCGGCTTTGGCAGCTTCTTTTGGATGCGTATGTTCTGGTGGTCCTACCTGCTGCTCAATCTCACCTTGTGGTTGCTGGAAGATTACCAACGCACACCGAGCCTCCGCATTCTCCTGTTGATCCCTTTGATGGCATTGTGGACCAATCTGCACTCCGGGGTCATTTTGGGCATCCTCGTCATCGTCATGTTTTGGTTGACCACCCACCCACGGATTGCCGCAGCAATCAACCAGACCGGCCATTTGCACGCACATGCCCTTTCCAAAACAGCATGGAGTCGCCTGGTCCTGGTGGGCGTACTGGCGATCGCCGCCACGCTCGCCACACCCAATGGTATCGACCAGCTTGCCTATTCGCTTTTAAACGGTACCGATCCCGATCAGATCAACCAGATCGACGAATGGCTCTCGCCCAACTTCCACAACCAACAAGGGGCTCGATTCGGCTTGTTTCTGGCGGCCATGCTCGCACTGCTGTTCACTCGCCGCCACATCCCGGTCGAAGTCGCGCTCCTGTTGTTGGGCTTTGGCGCGATGGCTTTCTACGAGCTGCGCAATATCCCCATTCTCGTCGTGGCATTGGCCCCCATGGTGGCTGCCACCTTCGCCGACGCACCCGAACAAAACCAGTGGATACGTACGCGAGCGCTTCAGGTGCTTCCCCACATCGCCTGGTGGCGCGCCGGCGTCGCACTCCTGTGTCTCGCCCTACTCAGCGGCACGGTTTGGCAAACCCGCCAGCATTACGACACCTACGGTGGCGAAAACTATTATCCGATGGCTGCAGTCGACTATCTGGTGGAACATCGAATCCCCGGCCAGGTCTTCAACGATTATGTCTTCGGTGGCTACCTCATCTACAAGGGGATTCCACCTTTTGTCGATGGACGCTCCGATCTCTATGTGAAGACCAACGTCTTTCGTGACTACTTGGACGTAAGCAATGGCAGTGTCGACCCCGATCCCATTTTTCGCAAGTACCATGTCACCCACGTGCTCATCAAACCGGACAGCTATCTTGCAAGCGAGCTGATGCAGCGGGGCTGGACGACTCTCTATTCCGACGGAATGGCCGTCATCCTGGTCCCCCCTACCCAACGCAGCACCTAGCTTTCTATTCAAAGTCCTCCAGATCTCTCCTACATGCAAGGCACTTCCCAATCGTTCCGCAGGAAATCTTTTCTAAGCGGCAGTAAATCCATCGACTAGTGCACGTACCGCCTTCTGTGCTTCGCTGCGGATGGGATCGCCATGTCCCGGCCACAGCTGCTCAAAAGAAAGCGCAGTCAACCGGCTTAGACTTTCCCTCGCCTGATCCATGTCATCGGTAAAGGGAGCGGGAGGAGGCGCTGCACGGCCCCTCCGGGTAACAATGGCATCGCCACTGATGAGTGCGCCCAGCTGCGTCACCAAAAAGGCGACCGATCCCGCCGTATGTCCGGGTACATGGAGAACGCGTAGCGTCCATCCGGCAAGTTCAAGGATTTGCCCATCTTGCAACGGCCTGCTCTCCTCGACAGGTGGAATACGAGTAAAAGTGCCAAAGATCCGAAAGAGTGCGGCCATCCATCCCTGCTGCGGGCCGACCTGTCCACTCGCTACAAAGGGAGCATCTGCTGGATGCACGTAAAGTGCAGCTGCAGGGACCTGTGCCAGCAATGGTGCAACACTACCGGCATGATCCATGTGCCGGTGCGTCAGCAGGATCGCCTTCAAGCCAGACAGCCCCAAACCCAATTGTTGCGCAAACGAAAGGATGGCTTTGGCATGACCTTTCATGCCAGTGTCGACGACCACCCAACGCCCTTCCCCGGAGAGCAGATAGGCACTGGAATGGCGAATGCCATCGATGCGATAGCATCCCTGACCGAGCTCCATGGCTCATCTCCTTCTTCAGCGGATGCGAACCGCTTGACGTACTTAACCGAAAGTTTATACCTTCTTCATTTTCCCTTAATGCCCGACTGTTACAAAAGAGACAGAGGGGGAAAGAGATACATGTACGAGTCCGAGCCGCCGTTCTCCTTGGAGGTTGCCCAGCAACCGGCCGCATCTATCCGCAAGCGCAGAAAGCTTCCCCTGAAAAGAGCAGGTGAGATGGGCATTGCCCTCGGCTACATGGCCCCAGGGCTGCTCCTTCTCGGGCTTTTCCTCTTTTATCCGGCGATTCGCGCGCTTTGGCTCAGCCTGAGCACGACAGATTTAGATGGAAAAATCACGGGCTTTGTCGGCGTGGCACAGTATCGGCTGCTTTTCACGTCGCCAGCCTTTTGGACAAGCTTGCGGGCCACATTGCTCTTTGCCGTAATCGTCGTGCCCTCCACCCTTTTGGTGGCCATGGGGCTGGCATTGCTTGCGGACCGAGAGCTGCCCGCGATCGGCCTCTTTCGGACGCTGTTCGCTTCTCCCATGGCGGCTTCTGTCTCTGCGGCAGCACTCATCTTTCAGCTGTTCTATAACCCCGCCAGCGGGGTTTTGAATGATCTGCTGCAGCACATGGGGCTCGGTCCCGTCCCGTGGTTAACTGCACCCGGATGGGCTTTGTTTTCGGTGGCGTTGATCTCGATATGGATGAACGTCGGCTTTACCTTTTTGCTGTTGCTCGGCGGTTTGGCCCAGATTCCCCGAGAGCTGTACGAAGTAGCGGATCTCGACGGGATTTCACCGTGGCAGCGTTTGACACGCATCACCCTGCCCCTGTGGTCTCCTACCCTCTTCTTTGCGCTCATCGTCACGATGATTTCCTCGTTTCAAGTCTTCGGCCAGATCAACATACTCACCCGTGGCGGGCCGATCGGTGCCACCAATGTGCTCGTCTACGACATCTATCGCAACGCTTTCTTCAATTTTCAGTACACCTCGGCTTCGGCAGAAGCGATGATCCTCTTTGCCATCGTCATCGTCCTGACCTTGCTCCAGTTCCGCATCGGCGAAAGGAGGGTTTTCTACCGTTGAGCGACCGGGTTTTTCCCACAGTCTGCAGGCGGATTCGTGTAGCAACGCTGGGCCGTTACTTCCTGCTGGTGCTCTGCACCATCGTCATCGTCTTTCCCTTTTGGTATGCATTGAGCACTGCACTCTCCCCAACCGAGGCATTGAACCGGGGTCCACGCTACTGGCCGGCCGATCCAACCTTCTCTGCTTTTGCAGACGCTTTTAATGCAGCACCGTTGGGACGATTCCTGTTGAATACCGTGGTCGTCTCCTTCGGCATTGTCGCAGGACAGATGATTGCCGCCGTGTTGGCTGCCTACGCATTTGCCTTCCTTTCCTTCCCGGCCAAGCGCCTCTTTTTCGTGCTCTTTTTGGCGACGATGATGATCCCTGCCGAAGCTACCATTATTCCCAATTACCTGACGATGCGCTCCTGGGGTTGGTTGGACAGCTATGCAGGACTGGTCGTCGTTCCCCTCACTTCGGGAATCGGCTTCGGCACTTTCCTGATGCGCCAGTTTTTCCTGCAGCTGCCCCTGGAGCTCTACGAGGCAGCACGGGTCGACGGGGCTTCCAGTCTGCGTTTTCTGCTGCGCATTGCATTGCCCTTGTCCCGATCTGGTGCTGCGATCTTTGCCGTCTATGCTTTTCTGAATGCCTGGAATCAATACCTTTGGCCGCTGTTGGTGACCAGCTCCGAATCGATGCGTACGGTCCAAATCGGTTTGGCCATGCTGCAGTGGGCCGATACGACCTGGTGGAACCTGCTGATGGCCGGCGTGGTCGTCATTCTCCTACCTACGCTGGCTGTCTTGTTCCTCAGCCAAAAGCAGCTCGCAAAGGGGGTGATCGCCGGCGCCATTCGCGGTTGAACCGAGGAGAAGGTCAGTAGTCCGCCACACGTACCCAACAACGAGAGGGAAAGGGGTTTTAGACGGTTGTGTTTACCCTAAAACGCAAATGGATGATGAGCGGCCTCGGGATCTTCGCCACAGCAGCATTGCTGGCCGGGTGTGGAAGTGCTGCTGGCGGTACCACACCGACCCAGCAGGCACAGGGACAGACCACACCCGCATCGAACAACCAGGGACCGGTCGAAATTGCTTTCTGGCATGCCATGGGCGGGGGCCTGGAGCCTGTCATCCAAGAACTGGTCAGCCATTTTAACAGCACCCACCCCAACGTCCATGTCACTGCCACCTTTCAAGGAAACTACGATGACGAGCTCAACAAATTTCGGCAGTCCGGCAAAGAAGATGGTCCGGACGTCATCCAAGTTTACGACATTGGCACGCGTTACATGATTGACAGCGGGCGCATCGTGCCGATGCAGCAATTCATCGACCAAAGCCAATTCGACCTCTCTAAATTTGAGCCGAACGTCCTCGGCTATTACAGTGTCGACAACAAGCTTTACTCGATGCCCTTCAACACCTCAAACCCGGTCCTCTATTACAACAAAGACGCCTTCCAGAAAGCAGGCCTTGATCCCAACAAGCCCCCGCGCACCTACTCCGAATTTGCCCAGGATGCGCAAAAGCTGACGGTGAAAAACGCGGCAGGAACAACGACCCAGTATGGTGCCGGCATCGCTATCTATGGGTGGTTCTTTGAACAGGAACTGGCCGAAGCCGACGCCCTTTTTGCAGATAACAACAACGGCCGGACATCACGTGCCACCGCAGCCGTCTTTAACCAATCAGCAGGGGTCAACTTTGTGAATTGGTGGAAATCCATGATCGATCAAGGGAGCATGGCCAACCTGGGACGCAACACTGCCGACACACAGAAAGCGTTCGAAGACGGTAAGATCGCCATGACACTTGATTCCACCGGCGGCTTGACACCGATCGTCGACGCCGTTGGTAACAAATTCAAAGTTGGCGTCGGATACCTGCCCAAACCCGATAATGTTCCACAGGACAAGGGTGGGGTCATCATCGGCGGTGCTTCGCTGTGGATCACCAACAGCCATCCGGACAAAGAAGAAGCTGCTTGGGAGTTCGTCTCTTGGCTTTCGCAGCCTGAACAGCAGGCCTTGTGGCACGCCAAGACCGGCTACTTTGCCACCCGTACCGATGCCTACGACCAGCCCATTGCCCAACAGTTTCATCAGAAGTACCCACAATTGGAAGTCGCCATCAACCAATTACACGATACCAAGCTGGATTATGCCACCCAGGGTGCCCTGGTCGGAACCATGACCCAAGCCCGTCAGGAAGTCGAAAGCGCTATCGAATCGGTGTTGGGCGGCCAACAGCCTACCCAACAAGCACTCGATCAGGCAGCCCAGCAGATCAGCTCGCAGATAAAGCAGTACAACTTGCAGACCGGAAAATGAACCTTTCCCCGCATGCACAAAAGAGGCGCCTATGTCCAGGCGCCTCTTTTGTACCGAGACAGGTCTGTTTCTACACCGGCCCAGGGTGCAACCCTCCGTCGTCGCGCGAAATTCCGGAAGTACTGCGCCGCTGTAATGCCAGGCGGATCAGCCGATCGACCAGCTCGTCAAACCCGATTCCCGCCGCACGTGCAGCATCGGGTACCAGACTGGTCGATGTCATTCCAGGCAACGTATTGACTTCCAAAAAAACCGGGTCGCCGCCATCTTCGGGCAAACGAAAATCAGTCCGCGAAAAGTCCCGACCACCGAGTGCCTGGTGGGACAGCACGGCGTCCCGCTGTAACCGTGCAGCCTGCGCGTCGTCGATCGGCGCCGGGCACAGGTGTCGGCTGCCGCCGGGGGTGTACTTGGCATCGTAGTCGTAGAAAGGACGATCGGTCACGATTTCAATCACTGGCAGTGCCTGGGCGGGCTCCCCCAAAACAGCAACGGTGATCTCTTTGCCTGCGACATACGGTTCGATCATCACCTTGCCGAATTCCGATGCTTTCAAGAGAGCCTCGGGCAACTGCTCGATCCGGTGCACGATGGTCACCCCGACGGCCGACCCCTGTTCGGCAGGCTTGACGACGAGGGGCAATGGGAAGGAGGCCGCCACATGGCGGGCAGCTTGTTGGGGGTCTGCCCGACACACTTGGGAAGCGACGACGAGATCGGGCAGCACCCGTACCCCCACCTCTGCCACCATCTTTTTGGCAAGAGGTTTGGCCATCGCCAGACTACTAGCCAACACACCAGCACCGACGTAAGGGAAGCCCAATAAATCGAGCATCCCTTGCACGGTCCCATCTTCCCCCGGCACACCATGCAACGCGATGTAGACGGCGGCGGGATCAAAGGCGAGCAGGTTGGGCCAAAGCGCCTCATCGAGGTCAAAGACAGCCACGTGGTACTGTAAGCGGCGCAGTGCTTCGGCGACATTTCGGCCGGTATTGAGGGAGACTTCCCGTTCGGCGGAGGTACCGCCAGCAATGACCGCAACCCGTGCTCCTTCCGTCATCTCTTCGACTCCCTCCTCCTTTTCCCAAAGCGGCGTTCGTCTTTTCTAGCGTATGCATCCCACTTTGATGCAGCCCTGCTCACTTTGCTTCCCGGCGTTGGCGCTGCCGACGTATCTCGTCGAGCAACTCTTCCGTAAAGGCGCGATACGGCTGTGGGCCCACATCGCCGACGCCGCGCTTGCGTACGGCAACACTCTGACTGTCCAGCTCTTTGTTGCCCACCACCGCCATATAGGGAACCTTCTCCAACTCGGCTTGCCGGATCTTTTGGCCGATCTTTCCGTCCCGTAGATCAGCGACGGCGCGCAAACCGTGTTCGACAAAATATTGGGCAACATGGCGGGCATAGGCTTCATGTGCAGAGGCAATCGGCAATACCTTCACTTGCACCGGTGCCAGCCACAGCGGAAAAGCGCCGACATATTGCTCGGTCAGGATAGCGATGAAGCGCTCGATCGAGCCAAAGATCGCCCGGTGGATCACGATCGGGCGGTGCGGTTGGTTGTCCTCCCCGATGTATTCGATTGCGAACTTTTCTGGCATCTGAAAATCCAGCTGGACAGTCCCACATTGCCAGAATCGTCCCAAGGCGTCCTGAATATGAAAATCGATCTTTGGCCCGTAAAAGGCCCCCTCTCCCGGGTTGAGGGTGTAGGGCACCGCACGTTCCTCAAGCACTTGCTTCAGCGCTGCCTCCGCGCGCTCCCACAGCTCTTCGGAGCCCATGGCATCTTGCGGCCGCGTCGAGAGCTCGACGCGATACGGAAAGCCGAAGACGCGGTAAATGTGATCGACCAATTCCAGCACACGGGCCAACTCCGCCTCCATCTGGTCTGGCGTGACAAACAGGTGGGCATCATCCTGGGTAAAAGCACGTACCCGCAGCAGTCCGTGCAAGGTGCCAGAGAGTTCGAAGCGGTGGACCAGCCCCAGCTCGGCATAGCGCAGCGGGAGATCACGATAGGAATGTGACTCACTCTGATAGGCCAAGATCGCCCCGGGACAATTCATCGGTTTGACAGCGTAGGGCACCCCTTCAACGTCGGTAAAGTACATGTTGTCTTTGTAATGATCCCAGTGGCCCGAACGCTCCCACAGCGAACGGTTCATCATCATCGGGGTGCGAATCTCCTGATAGCCAGCCAAGCGATGCTCTTCACGCCAAAAGGATTCCAAGGTGTTGCGCAATGCCATCCCATTGGGCAAAAAGATCGGCATACCCGGTGCCTCATCGACAAAGGTGAAGAGCTTCAACTCCCTACCCAATACCCGATGGTCACGCCGCTTGGCTTCTTCGGTCATCTCTAAGTGCCGGGCGAGTGCGGTCTCATCGGCAAAGGCAGTGCCGTAGACCCGCGTCAACATGGGATTGCCCGCCTTCCCCCGCCAATACGCCCCAGCCAGCGAGAGCAACCGCAGCGCCCCTACCTGTCCGGTGTGCTGTACATGAGGACCTGCGCACAGGTCGGTGAACCCCCCCTGTGTGTACACCGTAATGCGCGCCCCTTCGGGAAGCCCAGAGATGATCTCACATTTGAAAGGTTGCTGCGCAAAGAGTTCCAGCGCTTCTTCGCGGCTTACCTCTCGGCGATCGATAGGCAACCGTTCGGTGACAATGTGCTGCATCTCTGCTTCCAATGCCGGCAAATCGGCCTGGGTAAGCGGCGTTTCAAAGGCCATATCGTAGTAGAATCCCTCTTGTGTGGCGGGACCGGTCCCCAATTTGGTGCCCGGGAAGAGCCGCAAGGCTGCTTGTGCCAACAGGTGGGCAGCGGTATGCCGCAACACTTGCAACGCTTCCGGATCGTTTAAATGGACCAAGCGAACTGAGGCACCTTCGGGAATCGGATCGCGCCAATCCTTAAGCTGGCCATCGACCACGGCTGCCACGACGTCGTCTGCTGCTTCGCCCCGCATCTGGGCAAAGGCCAACGCATCTTTGGCCAGAGGGCGCTTGTTTTCTACTGCCATTCTTCTGCTCCTCCTTTGACAGCGAGCAGGTGCTCCGATCCCCAAAAAGGGACGGGAGCACCCGCGGTTCCACCCTTGTTGGCCCAAAGGCCCACTTTTGTGCCCGATAACGGGGGCATCCGAAAAAAAGTCCAACCCGAAAAGTGGTACGACAGACCCGCTGTCAGAGGCTTGCACCCATCCCTCTTCGCTGTTGGCAGCAGACAGCCTGCGCGTCTCTTCGGTGTGTTTCCTGAGATCGCGACGATTGTAGCAGAGTGTAACGACCTGACTCAACTTCCGCAGCCAGCCTACCTTGCCCTGGAGTATCCGGTGCAGTTGCGAGGCGTTTGGCAACAAAGCCAGGGCTTTCGTATCTTCCCGCCTTTCTTCTTGCTGCGTAGCCTAAGTGTAGATGCTGCCACCAAGCGCTCACAGGAAGGAATGAGGGGAATGGCCCATACCGAGTGGGACCGAATGGGGCGCAAAGAGCTCTACCACCGTCTTCAGCTGCACCAATTCCAGGCATATGACTGGATGCTCTACACCGATATGCACCCGCACAGCCGAGAGGGTTTGCGTCGTTTTCAAGAGCACAACGAAGAAGCACGCCAATTGCGGGAAACTTTCGCACGGCGTTACCGTCCCATCGACCAATGGGATGACCAATGGCCGGTGCGTTCTGAAGTTGATGTAGAGGGGTGAGAGGCAGATGTGGTATTACGAAGCCAAATTTGAGCATCCAGTCAAAGTCAATCACTCCGATCCCCGACTCGCCAAACTGTTGCTGGCACAATACGGTGGACCCCAAGGCGAATGTGCCGCTGCCTTGCGTTATCTGGATCAACGTTATGCCATGTCCGATTTTGACAAACGAACCGCCGGTCTGCTGACGGATATTGGGACAGAAGAGATGGCGCATTTGGAAATCTTGGGAGAGCTTTACCACCAGCTCGTCGAAGGCGTCTCTCTCCACGAGCTAAAAGAAGCAGGATTGGCCGGCAATTATGTCGAGTTTGGAACCAACCCCTTCTATATCAATGAGTCCGGACAGCCGTGGACCGCCGGATACATCTCTGCGACGGGAGATCCGTTGGCAGATGTCCATGAGGACATCGCTGCGGAAGAAAAAGCACGGGCGGTCTACGAGCACCTGATCGACCTGACCGACGATCCCGATGTGAAAGACACACTGCAATTTTTGTGGAGTCGCGAGATCGTGCACAGCCGTCGTTTTCGCGAAGCAGCACAACACTTAGATGAAGTACTCCATGAGCGGCGCAGCATCGTCATTGGCGGGCCCGTCAGTCGGACCAACCGCTATGTCCACTATGAACACAAGCCAGAATCGGACCGCCCTTAAACGGATCCCAGGCCGCAATGCTCACAATCCACTTCATTGGCGAAGGAGGCGTAAGGGGATGCTCCTTCGCTTTTTCTCTTCTAATCAGCGAGCCACACCGCCCGTTTGATTTCTCCTTTCTGGTGCCGGTAAGCCTGCGCGACCTCCTCCAAGGGAATCCGTTTTGCGATAAAGCTTCCCAGCCAGCCGGGATGTTCTGCTTCGACCGTCGACAGCCAGCCGATCGCTTCTTCAAAGTCGCCTCTTGAAGAGCTGACCGATCCGCAGACGATCCGGTTGCCCAGCACCAGCTGCTTTTCCAATGCACCGGCTTCGAGATCGAACCGTTGGTGTTGATCGGCGACACCGAGCAGGAGCACCACGCCATCCTCGCCGACGGCCTTGGCCGCTTCGACCGCCAATGGTGCCACGCCAGTGGCTTCAACGACCAAATCGGGACTTCCCATTACAGCGGGCAGCTGCTCAACCGCGTAGATGTCGGCGGAGAGGAATCGTGCGCCAATCGCCTGGACCAATGAAGCTTTGGGATCAATCTCAGAGACCGCATCGAAGACGGAGACCTCCCATCCCCGCCTGCGTAGAAAGCAAGTCGCCAAAAGGCCGATTTGGCCAGCCCCCAACACCAGTGCACGCTGCGGGTGCCATGCGCGCATGCGGCGGGCGAAGAGATCGATCTGGTGCATCGCCTTGATGACCACGCTGGCAGGTTCCGTTAAAATGCCCAACGCCTTAAGCGGGGGTGGCAAGGGAACCAGGTATGCAGCATCCTCAACAAAATATTCCGCCAGATATCCATCCGCCCCCCAGAGTCCTCGTTCTGTGTACGCTCCCGAACGGCAATAGTCCGGCTCTCCCGCCCGGCAGGGCGAACAACTGGGGTCGGCACAAGGGCGGCGGACGGTCGGCACCACGTACATGCCGGCCACCAGGGCGTGTACTTGTCTTCCAACGGCGATCACGCGTCCTACAGCCTCATGACCGACAACCAACGATCCGTCTGGGGCGGCAGGACGTCCGTAGTTGCCCTCGTAAACCGCCCGATCGGTCGCATCAATGCCGAGCTGTAGGGTTTGGACCAACACCTGATGATCCTGCAACCCCGAAAGGGAACGCCAGACGGTTTGCAGACTTCCCCGCTGACCTACCTTCACAGCAACCGCGCGTACCTCTTCCCGTCCGGGCAGGAGTGTTTCCTGCTGTGCGGGAGCGATGCCCATCGTCCCCACTTCGAGTCCCCTCCTTATTCGGCCAATGCCTGCTTTTTCCGAACATACTCCTGAAAGACGCGGCAATAGGTGGCCTGTGACCAGGTGAGCGGTGAGACCGACACAAAATTTCCTGTATACGGATCGATCTGCTCGGCCATCACCCCAGAGGGCAAGGTGTGGTCGGCCACCCACTGCAGATAAGGAAGAGCTTCATCGACTTCCTGCAGTTGCGTGGCTTTAGCGATCAACCACTCGGCGTACCAAAGGGTACAGATGATCCAAGGATTGCCTGGAACACGGTCGATCTCTTCGCTCACCCGATGGTAAGCATCCCCAGGATAGCGGGCGATCCCTCCGATTGGGGTCTGGACCCATAGCTGTTCACGAATCTGAGACATCGTTGCCACAACCTGGGGAGCATCGGGTGGAAGCACGCCGAAGTCAAAAACCGCGTATAGGCTGGCATCCAACGTCTTGTCAGGAACCACTCGTCCCTGATCGTCTAGCGTGAGCATGCGCACAAAGCGTTGGGAGGATGCGTCCCACAGCTGCTGAAGCATCGCCGTGCGCACCTGTTGGGCTCCCTCCGAAAATGCCTGAGCCTCCTCTCCATCCCCAAATGTCTCAGCGAACGCAGCTGCCGCCTGTAGCCCAGCGACCACCGTCGCGGTCGTGAAAGTGAGAATGCCTCGTCGTTCCTCCCACAGGTCGTAGGAAGGCCTGGGCAGCTTCGTCTGGGCATCGCGGTAAGCGAGCAGAAACTTTCCAGCGGGAAGAATGAGCCGATCGTAGAGCGATCGGACAAACTCGGTATCGTGAAAGCAAGCATAGTGATGCCAGAGTGCGTACAATGGCAGAGCCGTCTCATCCTCCTGGATGGGCAACTGTCGATGGCGATGGGGATCGCTCCAGGGATGCCAGCTCGATCCGGCCGAGCCGTCGGGATTGTACTTGTGTAGCCAAAAACCCTGGCTGGTGATGCGATCGGCCAAAAAGGTGTAGAAGCGCTGTGTCATGCCGGCATAGCCACACAGATCCAACGTGTAGGCCACCAGGGCACCGTCCCGCGGCCACAGGTAAGCATAAGTATCGCGGTTGAATTTGAGCACATCGGCATCGGTCGAAGCAATGATGGCACCGCTGCGATCCACTTGGGTGCTGAGCACCAACAGAGACCGTTTGTAGACCTCAGTCAGCCGTGGATCGACGCCCTCAAACCGTTTGGGTTGCTTGTGTAACCAAGCACTCCAAAACGATCGGGTACGCCCCAAGAGCCTGTCAGGGGTACGATGAAGCAGCCAGTCATGTAAACGCAACGCATCGGGGTACTCCGTCCCTGCCGTCAACCAGAACCATCCTATCGCTCCTGCTTGACCACCGACTTGCAAATCGATCTCGCCGACCCCGTCGATCGACCCTTGGCTGACCGGATAAGCTTCGAGCCGGCCATCTTCGGCATCTTTCCACGTTCCTTGGCTGCCGTTAAACTCCTTAACACCAGTAGCAAAATTGCTCAACCCAGGAGCCTCCTGCCCGGCCTGTCCACACAAGAGGAAGTAACGGCGTCGCTTGTAGAAAATCAACGCGCGGTGGACAGGATCGTAAAAGCAGGTATCCCCCACGTTTGCTTCCTGAAGATGGGCATCGAAGTGAAAGAAGAGGCGTACCTGACGATCGGCTTCCCGAAGGTTGTCGACTTTGACTTGGCGGATCAGAACATTACGCTCAAAGTCGATCGCATCGTGCAGCGTCAAACGCACCCCGAGCTGCGGCTCCTCTAGGATGACATCGCTCACCAGCGTCTCTGCTTCGTACGTCTGCCGGATTCGTCGCCACACCGGATCGTCGATCCAGCGAAAGACCCCGTCGACGAAGATCCCAAAATGGGAGAGATGATCCTCGGTATGGTCTTCTTCACCGACGTGCGGGTAAAAGAGCTCGCGTAGGTTGTAACCACTGTCGAAGTTGACCGCCAACGAACCATTGGACAACGGCAAATCTCGGGGCACGCGCCACCTTCCCTTCCTCGCCTAAGGTGTGGCACGACCCCGCAAGCTATACGTCTGAAATGAACCCGCATTCAGGCCACCTGTGCATCCTGTGTCGAAACGCTGCAAAGAAAAGAGCAGGGCGATGGTAGCTACCCTACTCTTTTCTGCAAGTGTGGTTGAGGGCTTATTGCTGCAAAAGTGGCTGCCCATCCGGACCTGTGATTTTTTGCAACTGGTGCAAGCCAAACTGCTGCACCGAGTCCGGCAGCGGCGCATAGTAGAGCGAGGCTGCTTTCGATTGGCCGTCCGTGATCATCCATTTCAATAGATTGACCAACTCTTTCCCCTTGGTGGCATCCGTCTGTTTGGTGTAGACGATCACCCATGAAAAGCCCGTAATCGGGTAGGAGTCAGCCCCGTCCGCATTGACGATATAGATTTTGCCATCCGCCGGGAGTTGGAACTGTGCAGCAGCAGCCGAAGCGGCCTCTACGGTCGGTTCGACAAACTTGCCCGCCTTGTTCTTGACCCACACGACCGGCATGTTGCTCTGCTTCGCATAGCTCAATTCGCCATAGCCAATGGAATATTTCGTGCTGCGTACGGTCGAAGCCACACCCTCTGTACCTTTCGCACCTACACCGACATTGTGCCAATCCGGTGAAGTACTCGCATTCGACTCAGGCCAATCCTGAGGATCGACGGCCGCAAAATAATGGGTGATAATCGAAGTCGTTCCGGAACCGTCGGAACGGTGGGCGACGACGATATTATTCGAAGGCAGCTTTACGCCAGGGTTGTCTGCCGCGATCGCCGGATCGTTCCATTTGGTGATCTTGCCAGCAAAGATCTTCGTCAGCGTCGTCCCGTCCAGTTGCAGCTTGTCAACCCCCGGGAGATTGTAGAAGATAGCGGCAGGACCGATGGTCACCGGAATGTGAACGACCGCGTCTGCGCCGCCCACCGCCTGCTCTTGATCGGGTTTGAGAGGGGCATCCGAGGCGCCAAAATCCACTTCCTTATTGGTTAAGGCCTGAATGCCACCACCGGAGCCGATCGATTGATAGTTGATCTTTACATTGGGATGCGCACGCTCATAGTCTGGAAACATGGCAGAAAAGAGCGGATTATCAAACGTCGATCCGGCACCCGTCAAATTGACAGTAGCGCCTGTACTGCTCTGTGGTGTGGAAGACTGCTGAGGAGAAGTCCCTGTACTGGCATTACCGGCGGTATTGCCACCGTTGCCCGAGCCGCAACCAGCCAAAAGCGCGGCAAAAAGGACGCCCCCGGAGAGCAAAATCCCTGTCTTTCGGTTGAACACGCGCATCCTGAGCCTCCTTGGCAATCGCAATCACTTCCTGCGCCTTGTCCAGTGTAGCGATCGAATGTTATGAGAATGTTAAGGAACGATTAAGTCTTTGTTAGGACGGACACCCTAGACACGTCTTTGCTTTATCATGCTCCCTCGACAAGTACATTACTCTAAGGGGTCCATACGAGCCACCGCTGACTCGATAAGCATGCGTTTCGACAGCGAATTCCAGAAAGATGCTTGCTTTGTGATACCGAGGCGATATGCTGATAACCAAAAGCACCATCGACAGATGGGAAGGAGATGTTCCGGTTGCAATACTGGCAACGAATCGAACCGGACCAAGTGATGACAGCCTTCCATCAGACAGGACTAACCCCCCTTCAACACGCCTATTTCAACGAGGACGGCAGCGGTGCCTGTGCAATCGGTGCACTTTTCACACTCGCCTACGGCCGCTTGCCCGGAGACATGTTCCAGCGTTCCAAGCAGGCCTTTGATTGGGCGATCGCCCGCTGGGGCGGATGGTACGTCCTCGGTTTTGTCAGGGGATTCGATGGCAATCAGCATGGACTGGCCTATCACGGGGCCTATTGGCTGTCGAAACGCTTTCGCCAAGGTATCCAGGATGGACAGCAGGTATGGCAGAAGGTTCAACACGTATTGCCTTGTACGCCCACTCAGACGGACCGACCGGTTGTAGAGGTCGCCTGACACCCTTGCCCCACACGCCAGCACCGGCAGGTAGAACAAAAGCGGTACGGATCGAGTCCGTACCGCTTTTGTTCTACCTTCGTCCAAATAAATCGAAAGGAAATGGTGGGCGCTGTAGGGATTGAACCTACGACCTCTTCCGCGTCAAGGAAGCGCTCTCCCACTGAGCTAAGCGCCCAAGCGCCGTGCGACAGCAGTGAGCATAGCACAGCGGCGACAAAGCTTCAAGTCAATCTTGCTCTTGGGGAATGCGCAATACGATCTTCCCGAACTGCTCCCCTTGGGCCATCCGTTGCTGGGCTTGGGCAGCTTCTTCCAATGGATAGACCGCGTCAACGACCGGATGAAGCTGCATCTTTTCATAGAAGGCCAACATCTCAGCGAAGTCCTTCGGGCTACCCATCGTCGATCCCCGTATGTCGAGTTGCTTAAAGAAGAGTCGAGGCAGAACAAGTTCATGTACTGGACCCGATGTCGCCCCAAAGACAACAATGCGCCCTCCCGGATTGGCCACGTAGATCAGATTGGCAAACGTTTCACCGCCGACGCTATCGATGCTCAAATCCGCTCCGCCACACAGCTGCCGCAACTGTTTTTGCCAGCCATCGGCTTTGTAGTTAACACCTCCCGCTGCCCCCATTTCTTTCGCCCGGACAAGCTTGGCCTCACTCGAGGAAGTCACATAGACCTTGGCCCCGAGCGCAACGCAGATTTGCAGCACGAAAGTAGCGACACCGCCACCAATCCCCGGAATCACCACGGTTTACCCTGCAGCAAGCTTCCCGCGTGTCACTACGGCACGCCACGCCGTCAACCCGGCCAGTGGAAGCGCTGCAGCCTCCTCAAAAGAGAGATGGGCCGGCTTGGGAAAGACATTCTCGGCAGGGACGGCCACAAGCTGTGCATAGGTCCCGTTGCTCGGGATGCCCAAGATCTCAAAATCGGGGCCATAGAACCGCTCGTCCTCTCCCCAATGGAGGGCTGGATTGATGAGTACAGGATCGCCAACCTTCACGTGTCGGACATGCTCCCCGACCTCCGCCACAACGCCAGCTCCATCCGAACCGGGAATGGCGGGCAGATGCACGCCAGGATACTGTCCTTGCTGTGCGTAAAGATCGCGGCGATTGAGCGCTGCTGCCCGAAGACGGACAACCACTTCCTCGGCAGAGGGATGGGGATCTTCCACCGTCTGCAGGACCAGCTTGTCCGAACCTCCAAGTTCTGGCATGACCATCGCTTTCATCGACTCACCCCCTGCTTTATTCAACGGTCCGCTCCTGCCCACCAACGCACGATCATCATCCCCAGCCATACCAGCAAAAGACCGCCTGCATTGGTCACCAGAAGGTAGCCCACCGCCTGGGTCGGATGCCGTCCATCTGCCAATCGGACAACTTCGCTGACAAAGGTAGAAAAGGTCGTAAATCCACCTAGGAAACCAGTCACCGCCCAGACCCTACCCGCGCCGCGAAAAGCAAGGCCCATCACTGAAAGCTCTACAAAAACGCCAATCAGAAATGCACCGAGCAGGTTGATCACCAGTGTCGGGATGGGAAAGAGCGTAGGCCAGCGACGTGCCATTTCGTTTGAGAGCATCCACCGTGCCAGCGATCCCAACGCCCCGCCAATTGCGACACCGAGGATCACAGCCAAGCGATCCATAGCCGTCTCCTTTAATTCGCTTTACGGTTGAGGTGGGCGCGTGACAGCCCCTTCGGCAGCGCTGGAAACCAGGGCTGCATATTTGGCCATCACGCCACGGGTATAACGGGACGGTTTGGGTTGCCACGTCGCAAGACGTTGGGCCAAAACGGCCTCTTCAAGCTCTACGTCCAAACGGCGATTGGGGATATCGATGACCACCATATCGCCGTCTTGAAGTGCAGCCAAAGGACCACCTTCGGCAGCTTCGGGGGCAACGTGGCCGATCATCAGGCCACGCGTTGCCCCTGAGAAGCGGCCGTCGGTCAACAGCGCGACACTTTCGCCCAGCCCGGCACCGACGATGGCAGCCGTTACGCCGAGCATCTCGCGCATTCCCGGACCGCCGCGAGGTCCCTCGTACCGGATCACCACCACATCTCCTGGGGCAAGGCGTCCTTGCGTCACAGCAGCCATCGCTTCTTCTTCGGAGTCAAAGACCCGCGCCTGACCACGGTGGTACGGGCGCTCGTGGCCGGCTGTCTTGACCACTGCACCAAGAGGAGCCAAGTTGCCCTTGAGAATCGCCAACCCGCCTTCCTCGCGGAAGGGTTGCTCGATCGTGTGAATGACTTGCTGCCCCGGCGTTTCTTGTGCCGAGCTGACCTGCGCAGCCATCGTCTCTCCTGTGATGCTGCGCTGCCCACCGTCAATCAGCCCTGCTGCAAGCAGGTTCTTCGCCAAAAGGGCGGGACCTCCGGCCTTTGCCAAATCTACGGCTGTGTACTTTCCGCCGGGGCGCAAATCGGTCAGAATGGGCGTGCGCCGGCTGATCTCATCGAAATCATCGATGGTCAGGGAGACGTCGGCTTCCTTGGCCAAAGCCAGCAGATGAAGCACCGCATTGGTGGAGCCCCCTGAGGCTGCAACTGCGGCAATCGCGTTGAGGAAAGATTGCCGCGTTAAGATCTCTTTGGGAGTCAGCCCACTGTCGAGCACATCGAGTACCTGACGTCCTATTGCCTGGGCAATATCCCCTTTCCGAGGATCGACGGCCGCAATGGCCGCACTACCAAAGGGCGACAAACCCAGGAATTCGAGCGCCATCGCCATGGTATTCGCCGTGTACTGCCCGCCACAGGCACCTGGTCCTGGACAAGCGACATTTTCGAGTGCGAGCAACTCTTCGTCGCTCATTTTGCCTGCAGCGTTGGCGCCGATCGCCTCAAAGACATCCTGAATCGTGACATCCCGTCCTTGAAAATGACCTGGCGCAATCGAACCGCCATAAAGGATGAGTCCGGGCACATTGAGTCGAACGAGTCCCATTGCGCCTCCGGGCAAAGTCTTGTCACAACCCACCAGGACGACCAAGGCATCAAACAAGTAGCCCAGTCCCGCCAATTCGATCGAGTCAGCGATCACTTCGCGACTGACCAGGGAGGTCTTCATCCCTTCTGTGCCCATGGTCACGCCGTCTGAAATTGCGACCGTATTGAACTCCATCGGCGTTCCACCTGCCTGGCGGACACCTTCCTTGACACGCTGTGCCAAACCACGCAGATGGAAATTACACGGCATCGTCTCGATCCACGTGTTTGCAATGCCGATCAAAGGCTTCTTTAAATCCTCATCTGTGTACCCGATCGCTTTCAACATGGCCCGTGCCGACGCACGGTCGCGACCATCGAGCAACACCTGACTGCGTGGACGAAGATGGCGCACTGTTTCTGTTGCAGCCACTACCTTTTCACTCCCCTCATCCCTTTGCCTAACCATACATCACCTGCCTGTCCCGTGCACGCAGCAACGCGTTCCCGGATGTGTCTGCCAAGGAAAAAAGGGACTCTTTTCCCAGGTATACGCATGTCCTGGTCGCGCATGCTAAATGCGGAGGTGAAAACTTGCACCGTCATTTGCGTAGGGGCATTTTCGTTGCGGCACTCCTTGTCTGTAGCGGTATTGCTTCGTTGGCAACGGCCTGTGGTCCTGCACCACAACCAGCTCCGACGAACAAGCCTGCGCCCGCAGCACCGGCCCAACCACAACGCCAGACTGTCCCGCCAGCCATTCCCCAGCGTGCGCCAGCACCGACCCCCGTGCCAGGCACTAGGCCCGCCCCAGCGCCGTTGCCGCAAACCAATCCGTATGCGCCAGCGCCGGTTCCCGGTACGACACCCGCACCGGGCACGACTGCACCACCCCAAGGCGCCGTACAATCTGCACCTGGTACTATCCGATGAGCAAACCGAAACGAGGACACCTGGAAAACGAGATGCACGCATGCTGCGTCATCTCGTCCTCGCCATTCGATTTGCTTCTCTGAATCATTCACGAAGAAATATCTTGGTGTTTCCATTGGTACCAATAATAGAGCCGCCCACAGACAGTGCAGACGCCGTGGCCAATCCGCAAGTGACGCGTCGCGTCGAGGACCTTCAAGTTCACCCAAGTCGGTGTTCCCTGGTCTTCATGGCGGCATAGAATGGAATCGAGGGGATCCGCCAACCAAGTTGCTTCGTCGATGGTCTCGTGTGAATAGTTTAACCGCGTATCGAGCAAATCCTGGACAAATGCGCGCGTATCTGCAGCCAAGTTTTTGCGAATCTCTTCGCTAGAAAGGGAATCTTCGGCCACCTTCTCACCTCCGCTGCTCGTCATGGAATTCTGCTTTTATTTTACTCCCTTTCTCCTGCTGCAGACGAGCGGATTTCCTTGGCTTGCGCACTCCGCACAAGGCGTACCTGTCGCCAGACCCACCAAATTGCAACCGCTGCTGCCGCAACGACCACGCCGATCACATAGGGCAATGCCGCACGAATCCAAACGTCAAGTGTCTGCCAGTGATCCCCTAAAACCCTGCCACCCAGAGCCAGTGCAAGGTCCCAGAGAGCCGTTCCCAATGCCGTATAAGCGCAAAAACGCCCTACATTCATTCGCACCACGCCGGCTGGAATGGAGATATAGCCACGAATGCCAGGAATGAGCCGTACGATGAAGACCGCCCAGCTTCCCTTGCGATCAAACCATGCTTGGGCTTTGGCCAGGTGTTTATCATCGAGTAGGACGTATTTGCCGTAGCGCTTGATGAGCGCATATCCTCCCGTGGCACTCAGCCAATAGAGTAAGAGCGCCCCGAGGACACTGCCGACAGTTGCAGCCAAGACCACTCCCCACAAGGTCAAGCGCCCCGTTGCAGCAAGGTAGCCGCCGAAAGGAAGAATGACCTCGCTCGGTATCGGAATGCCAAACGACTCGATTATCATCAGCCCACCGACAGCCAAGTAGCCAAACTGTGCAATCCAGTCCACCAAACTCCCCAGTGGACTCACTCCCATCCATTCGTCTCTCTTCTCTTGTATAGCTTACCGCACTTCCACCATGCGGCATAGCAACGCTTCGTTTACAATGAAGATGAGGATGCAATTTCTGCAACGAAAGCGAGGCAAAGGTTGGACGTAGCTGTGGATGGTTTTGCCGACTTACATCTCCATTCCAACGCATCGGACGGCTCTGATCCACCCCACCGTGTCGTCGAACGGGCCCACGCAGCCGGCCTACGTTGTATTGCGCTCACCGATCATGATACCGTTTTGGGCATTCAACCGTTTCTGGACGCCTGCCGAGCACACGAGATAGAAGCGATCGCCGGCGTAGAGCTTTCGACCCTCTCGCAGGGTCGCGAAATGCACCTGCTGGGCTATTTCGTCGACTGGACCCATCCCCTCTTTTTAGAGCGGTTGGCGGCTGTGCGACACGCCCGCCTCAACCGTGCCCAACAGATGGTGGAAAAGCTGCAAGCGCTGGGCGTACCCATCTCCTGGGAACATGTGCAGGCGATCGCCTCCGAAGAAAATGTCGGTCGTCCGCACATCGCACGCGCCATGGTCGAGGTAGGAGTGATCCGCAAGCCTTCTGAAGCATTTACGGATACCTACATTGGCAACAACGGTCGTGCGTTCGTTCCTCGACTACTCTTTTCCGAGGAAGAGGCACTGCGAACCATTCATGAGGCAGGCGGATTGGCGATCCTTGCACATCCGGGTCGTCTGGAGGAAAACGGAGAGCCTGTTGCCGACAGCCAGATCATCCACTTGCAGGAGCGTGGCCTGGATGGATTGGAAGTGTACAACACCCGCCACACACCACAAGCCGTCGCCCACTACCTTGCCTTGGCACAGCGGCAGGGATTGCTGATCACCGGCGGCTCTGATGATCACGGCACCCACACTGACCTTCCCTTTCTCGGAAAGGCAAAACTCCCCTATCGGTACGTCATCACCTTACAAGCTGCCCATACGCAGAAGTAACAGGTGCCTGGATCAGCATTCGCATCCCCCACAGCCTCTTTCTGCAGTAAAATCGTTGGTGTTTGCCATCGGAGAAAAGCAGCCATGCTAGGGAAAGCGTAGCAGTCGAGGTGAACCGTGCAGCGGCCAAGACGTGCAGAGATCATGGGCCTGTCGATCCTTCTTGCAGGGATGGGGATCGTGGTTTACCTCGCTTTCACTTTCGGATCGGCGGGCTTTGCATTGCTCGCCACCGATCCGCACCTTGCCTGGACGTGGTTCTGGCAGGTGGCAGCCGTTCCCATCGCCTATGCCGAAGGCATCCTCGCTTGGCTGACTGCTTTTGCCTTGGTGCTATGGGGCTATCTGCGCCTCATCCGGCGAGGTACCCGCCGCCGGCTGAGCCGCTCCTGTGGTACGTGGAAGTTGCCGCTTCCCACGAGTGGAAACGCGGCTGCGCTGCTGGCCACCCTCTTGGAAACGTGGGCTGTTCCGCTGCGCCCAGCCCACGGCTGGCGAACCCTATTGCAGGTGCGCCTGCCCCTTTTGGTCGAGCGGCGTTACGAAGAGCCGGAAGTGTTGTATCTTACTGCACCTGAAGCGTTAATTGAAATCGCACAAAAAGCACTGCCTCAGATAGAGGTTGTGCCCACTACAGCGCAGGTCCAGGCCACCAAAATCAGAGGCTGGTTGATCCCCCCTCCCCAAGAGGAGGTCAATCTCCTCACAAGCCTGCAGACAGCCCTCCCAACTTTGTGCGGGGAAGGTTGGGTGCTTTTGCCGCGCCGTGTCCCGCGCAAGGGCGGACTTGAGACGACCTGGGCCTATACGTGGCGCCTGTATGCGATCTCGCAAGGCACTCGGCAAGATCGCGCCACACTGGCAGCACTGCGGGCTACCTTTGGTGAAGGGATCGTGTCGATACCGCAACGCCAGATCACCCGGGCACCGCAATGGGGTCGTCGCGAGCGGCTTGCCGCCACGTTGACAACCTCCAGTCAAATCGCCCGTCGCTTGGCCAAAAACACCGCCCCGGCGCGGCCACCGCAGCGTCTCAAAAGCACGTCAGAGGGAGAAGGCCGATGAATCTCGACACACTGCGCCACCCCCGCCTGCTCCTCATTTTGGGCGTACTCTTCGCCATTGTTGCCGGCACGTTTGTCTCCCTCTTTGTCCCGATCACCGGGCTTTCTGCCCAGCAACTCAATGGCCCAACGCCGAGTATGGTCTACGATCGCAACGGCAATCCCATTGGTACCCTGCCTGGCCAGCCCCAGCGACGTGTGGTTGCCTTCGACGAGATTGCTCCAGTCATGCGCGAAGCGATTGTTGCCATTGAAGATCGCCATTTCTACGAAGAAGGTGCTGTCAACCCCATCGCCATCGTCCGTGCCTTGGTGACCAATCTACGCAGTGGCGAAACGGTACAGGGCGGATCGACGATCACCCAGCAGCTCGCCAAAAATGCCGTCGTCGGAACCGAGCCAACCCTTTGGCGCAAGCTCAGAGAAGCGTACTTTGCGGTCCACTTGGCGCAAGTCTACTCCAAAGATCAAATTTTGACCTTTTACCTGAATCAGATCTATTTTGGCGCTGGGGCCTACGGCATTGAAGAAGCGGCACAAACCTATTTTGGCGTATCCGCCAACAGACTGACCCTCCCCCAGGCAGCAACGCTCGCGGCACTTGTCAATGCGCCTTCTGCGCTTGATCCTCTGGTCAGCGACCCACAGTTGCGCCAGCGTCACCAAGCTGCTGCATTGCAACGGCGTGACCTGGTATTGGATGCCATGGTCCGCCAAGGCGATATCGACCCTACACAAGCTGCAGCTGCCAAAAGAACGTCCTTTGAAGAAATGGGGCTGCGCCCACCCGGCTCACAAGCCCAAAACGCCTCGTGGTTTTTGGATTACGTGCAAAATGAGTTGGCCCAGTTGCCACAAGGCCAAGTTGTGCGTCAGCTCGGCGGATTCCACATCGAGACAACCGAAAATGCTGCCCTACAGCGCTCGGTCGAGAGCGTCTTCTCCTCAGACGCCCAGTCATCCGTACTCGCTGCCCTGCAAGACGATCCGCAAACCGACGCATCGCTGGTGTTGCTCGATGCGAAAACTGGCGCAATACGGGCCATCTACGGTTCGTATCAAAGCGATCCGCGCACAGCTGGCTTTGTGCCGGCTTGGCAAGGGCAGATGGCTCCCGGCTCTGCGATCAAGCCACTCTCGGTCTACGCCGCGGCGATCGAATCTGGAGCATTCACCCCTACCTCCCGTGTCTATGCTCAGGACGGCTACGCGATTGAAGGCGCACCCATCCACAATTTCAACAACGAAAATCCCGGACGCTTTGTCTCCCTCACCGAAGCTGTCGCACAGTCGTACAATGTCTCCGCAGCCTGGGTCTTGCAGCAGGTCGGTCTTTCCCAAGGCGCCCATTACGCGCGGGCATTCGGTTTGCCCATCACACGGGCCGACGCGACGAGCATCCATCGCTTGGCCCTCGGCGACTTGCAAAAGGGAGTCTCCCCGCTGCAGATGGCAGCCGCCTATACCGCTTTGGCCAACCAAGGCACGCGATCGCAACCCTATGCCATCACCCGTATCGTCGATGCACAGGGACATCTTCTCTACCAGGCCAAGCCTAAACAGCAACGAGTCATACGGTCTACTACAGCGTATGTGCTCACTTGGCTGCTACAACAGGTGGTCTCCACGGGAACAGCATCCCCGGCTGCCTCGGCAACCGGAGTAGGTGCGTGGTGGCCCGTTGCAGGCAAGACCGGCACCAGCAGCCCACCTGCCGCCATCGAAGCCGACAATCCACAAGCGGTCCGCGACCTTTGGTTTTGCGGATATACGCCCGAGTTGGTCGGTGTCGCCTGGATCGGCAAGCTCCAGCCTGCCAGCCTGCCTCCCCTTACCACCGGAAGCGCCGATCCTGCACAGTTGCTCCTGCAGGTCTTTGCCCAAGCCGGACGACCTGCTGCCGATTTTACCCGACCGGAAGGTATCCGCATCATCGATGGGATCCCCATGCCTTAAACGGCTTGTTACTTCATCGACCTTCTTTTATAATGTGAATACATAGGCAAAATGGGATCACCTTGTTTGGAGGGCCGAAAACATGGGAAAACTTGATGGAAAAGTGGCTATCGTCACAGGCGCAAGCCGTGGCATAGGAAAAGCGATCGCCGAGCGGTTCGCCCAGGAAGGGGCTCGGGTCATCTGTGCCGCACGGACGTTGCATGAAGGGGATCATCCCCTGGAAGGTTCGCTGGAAAGCACCGTGGCCGGCATTCGCCAAAGCGGTGGTGTGGCAGAAGCAGTTACGTGTAACGTGGCGGAAGAAGAGGATTGCATCCGCTTGGTCGAAGAGACCCGACGGATCTTCGGACCTTGTGATATTCTCGTCAACAATGCGGCGTTGACGTACTTCATCCCGGTACGGGATTTTCCGACGAATAAGTGGAAACGTTCGGTCGATGTCAATTTTCACGCACCCTTTATTCTCAGTAAACTGGTCATTCCAGAGATGGCTGCTCGTCACGAGGGTGCGATCCTCAACATCTCTTCACCCGCTGCAATTGGTCCGGGACGCGGTCCCTATCGGAATGGCAATGCCCTGCACGGAGGCACCCTCTATGGTGCAGAAAAAGCTGCATTGGAACGATTTACACAAGGCTTGGCCGAAGAAGTCTATGCCGATGGCATCTCTGTCACTTGCCTTTCCCCCTCCCTGGTCGTCCCCACGCCGGGCACGGTCTTCCATCACTTGGTCCAGTCGATCGACGACCCGCAAGGTGAACCGGTGAGTATGATGGCAGACGCTTCCCTGCTTTTGGTGACCCAGCCGCTGGATACGATCACCGGTCGTGTCTGCTACAGCCAGCAAATCCTGCAGGAGTTCGGTTGGATTCCAAAGGGTCGCGGGGTCGGCGTCGATCTTCCGGGAAGCGGGTACAGCCAAATGTAGCCCACAAACGCAGGACAATAAAGAGGAACCGCCTCAAATACTCGAGCGCGGTTCCTCTTTTTCTGATCGGATACGACTTAGAATGCGTCCCGCCCGGTCCCTTTGCTGCCCGGCTGTTCACGGGCACGCTCCGAAAGCCAGACCACTGCAGCGACAAAGAGCAACCCGACGACGACACCGATCGCAATCTCCATCGTTCACCCCGCTTGGGGGAAGTATACCGCAGGAGTGTCGTCACGACGAGTTTGTAGATGCAGGATGCGTTTAGCCAGCCACCTCAAAAAGGGCTGCCCAAGTCTTTGGACCGACGATACCATCCTGCACCAAACCGTGATCTCCCTGAAAGGCCAGTACAGCCTGTTGGGTACGGGGGCCAAAGATGCCGTCGATGGGCCCCGGTCGGTAACCGAGGGACGTCAACATGCGTTGCAACCTTTCCACCCAAACCCCACGGCTGCCGATCGAAAGTGTTGGGGGTGTCGGTGGCGCCGGGCTGGTGGGAATACAGATCACTTCCCCCGGATAGATGACATTGGGATCGGCGATCTGTGGGTTGGCGGCAATCAGTCGATTGAGCGAGATGCCATACCTTTTGGCGATGGCGTAGAGTGTATCGCCGGGTTGAATCACATAGCGTATGCCGTTACAAGGATGGCGGTATCCACTCGTTTGATCCTTTTCCTGTGCATCGTTCTCATCCGCCATCTGCACGCTCCCCCTTCTGCCGACAGAGTAGGTCTACTTCGGCCATGCATACGGCTTCCACTTTCCCAGCCTATGAACGCGACTGTCTCGATGCCCCGGGCATCCGTCTCGGGTATGCGATACAATATCTTTTCGTCACAGAAGGAGGGAGAGCGCAGGTGCATGCATCTTCAGCGGCTTCTTCCCGTCGGACGACGCGACGGGGGCTGGTACTCGTCGGCATGATGCTTTCGATGGCATTGGTCGCGATGGATAGCACCATCGTCGGAACGGCCATTCCTTCCATCGTCACAAAACTGGGGGGATTCCGGTTTTTTCCGTGGGTCTTCTCTGTCTATACCCTGGTCCAGGCGGTGACCATCCCGATCTACGGGAAACTTGCGGATCTCTATGGACGCAAACCGGTTTTACTCATTGGCATTGGCATTTTTCTGATCGGCTCGATCTTATCTGGCCTTTCCTGGAACATGACGGCCCTGATTGCCTTTCGTGCAATCCAAGGCATCGGAGCAGGTGCCGTACAGCCGATCGCCACCACCGTCATCGGCGATCTGTACACGGTCGAAGAGCGGGGACGGGCACAAGGATACCTTTCCAGTGTCTGGGGAATTGCCGCGATTTTAGGGCCTGCAATCGGCGGAGTTGTGGTCCAGTACGCGTCTTGGGAATGGATTTTCTATATCAACGTCCCCATCGGTGCAGCAGCACTTTGGATGATCAGCCGCAATTTATTTGAACAACTCAGTCGGCAACGCCACGCCATCGATATTGCCGGCTCTCTCCTGCTGGTCACAGCTTTTGGCCTGCTTTTGACAGCGCTGCTGCAAGGAGGAGTGGCTTGGTCTTGGGGTTCACTGCCAAGCATCGCCTGCTTTCTTTGCGGAAGCCTTCTCTTGGGCGCTTTTATCTGGGTGGAACACCGTGCCAGCGAACCGATCTTGCCCCTATGGGTCTTCCAACAGAGACTGCTCATCGGGGCCAATGCGGCCAGTTTGGTGGTTGGGGCTTTGACCATCGGTCTCAGCTCTTTCCTGCCGACTTTCCTGCAAGGCGGTCTCCATGCCACACCCCTGGTTGCCGGCTTTTGCTTGGCGACCATGTCGATCGGTTGGCCACTTGCTTCGAGCTTCTCCGCTGCCTTGTACAAGCGCATCGGCTATCGGCAGACCGCGTTTCTCGGCCTCGGCTTCTGTCTCGTTTCTGGCATCCTCTTTCTGCAGCTCAATCTCAGTTCACCCGTTTGGAATGCGGCACTTTTCAGCTTTGTAATGGGACTGGGACTGGGCTGGTCGACCACTCCGGTTCTGGTAGCCATTCAATCGGCAGTCGTCTGGCAGCAGCGTGGCGTCGCCACGGGAAGCAATCTGTTTACGCGGATGATCGGATCAGCCGTCGGTGCAGCCGTCTATGGTTCCCTGCTTAACGGAGCCTTTGCCCATTGGATGCAGCAAGCGCCGGCAACGGTGGCAAAGCAGCTGCCGGCTTCAACCAACGCTTCCGACTTGGTATTGAGCCACGCACTTCAAAATTTACCAGCAAACGTTGTGCACTACATCCAGCAGGGATTTTATATCGGCACCCACCATCTGTTCTGGGCGATTACGTGTTCGGCTGTCGTCGGCCTTGTAGCGCTTACGATCATGCCGCGCCACAGCAATACGGTTACAGCACCCACAACCGCCCAGCGTTAAGTCGGAAAAGGGAGATGCGGCAATGGCTCATATGCCGCTACGCAGACCCTTTTCATCGAGGCACGCATAGACCATCTGCGGTGTGGTACAGGCAAACCCAAGTCCGCCTTGGGCATCGACAGCAATCAACCCTGCTGCAACCTTTTTCTGGCGGGCCACTTCTATCGCAGCTTCCACAGCCTGCTGGGCAGGATGTTGTACCATGGTTTGGACAGCGAGCCGTGTCAATCCGAGGCGCAGAATGCCTTCGCCATCTCCTGTGGCAGAGGCAGCACCGATGAGCTCTGCATAGGTGCCAGCGCCCATCACCGGTGTATCGCCCACACGACCTGGTAATTTGAGGGAGATCCCTCCGGTAGAGGTTGCTGCTGCGACGGCACCTGCTCTGTCGACAGCGACTGCGCCGACCGTCCCATACCTAGATCGACGCTGATTGAGGCGCTGCCAGTAGGGCAATGTGCCTTGCTCAAGCAGCGCCCTATCCCGTTCATAGCGCTGTAAGCGTTCGACCGTCACGGGATTGAAGGGAGGATATCCCCGTGCCCGTGCAAAGGCAAGGGCGCCTTCCCCTACCAACAGCAGATGATCGGTCTGTTCCATCACATCCCGCGCCACCAGCACAGGGTGCTGTACGGCCTGCAGTGCACCGACAGCGCCAAAACCCCCTTCGCCGGTGGCCACTGCAGCATCCAGCTCTGTAGCACCTGCCAGATTGAGAACAGCGCCTCGCCCGGCGTTGAAATGGGGATCGTCTTCCAACAGGCAGACCGCCGTTACAACCGCTTCAAGCGCGCTCTCCCCCGCTACGAGTTTTGCCCATCCCGCAGAAGCGGCGTGCTCGGCGCCGTGCTGCTGCTCGCCATCTGTATCTTCGACGTGTCCCGCGCCACCATGCACAAGGATTGCTGGCGTTTTCTCCCTCCTATCCGGTCTTGCTCAAACCGACGGCCGCAGCTTCGTGTTGGAGCAAGTCATCGATGATCAAAGCAGTCGCACCCCAGACGCGATCCCAATGGGTCACAAACTCGGGCATGCGCTGTCGTTTTCCGTTGCGCTCATAGAGCGAGATACGACGGGAGGAACGCAGTTCTTCAAAGGAGATCCAGGCAGCATCGGCCACCTCCGCCACCGAGAGATGCAAAAGCGGAGGCTGCTGACGATAGACGACGAAAGGCTGGATCGTGTATCCCGTCGCCACAGTCCCTACCGGATCCAATACCAAGCAAGGGGCATCGGCCGGCACGCGAACCCCGACCTCTTCAAACGCTTCTCGACAAGCCGTTTCCCACAACGAAGCATCGATCGCAGGCTCGTATTTCCCGCCAGGACAAGCCACCTGACCCGCATGCTCCCGCAACGTCGCGGGGCGCTTGATCAACAAAACCGAAGGCGCTGCAGGCGCACCGCTGACCAACACCAGTACAGCGGATGGTTTGGCCCAGCTACGCCATGCCTCACTTCCTGCCACGGACACCCTTCTTCTCCCTCTTTCTTCTTGCAAATCTGGGCGTTCAGCTGATCCGCAACACGATCTTCCCAAAATTCTGGTTATTCTCCATCCGGCGGTGTGCATCCGCCACTTTTTCCCAGTCGAAAATCTGATCGAGAACCGGATGCAACGCCCCACTGGCAAAGCGCGGAAGGGCCCACTGGCCGAACGCTTGCACAAAGTCCACCTTGATCGCAAGTGGCCGGGAACGTAAAGAGGTACCAATGATGGAGAGACGTTTGTTGAGCAGCAGTCCCAAGTTGACTTGTTCGGCCACCGCTCCACCCATCGTCCCGATCAAAAAAATTTTACCATCGGTCGCTGCACACGAGACATTTTGCTCCCAATAAGGTGCACCGACAAAATCAAGGATAATTTCGGCTCCCTTGCCCCCCGTTGCCTCCAATACCTTGGGCGCAAAAGGCCCCTCATGGTAGTTGATGCAGGTACGCGCACCAAGTTGCTGACAGGCATCCAGCTTAGCCGACGAACCTGCCGTCACATGTGCTCGCGCACCAAATTCCCGGACGATCTGGATGGCAGCTGTTCCCACCCCGCTGCCCCCTGCATGAATCAGTACGTCCATTTGCGCCGTCAGGTTGCCGAGCAAAACCAAATTGCTAAAAGCCGTGATCCATGCTTCCGGGATGGCCGCAGCCTCTTCAAAAGAGAGATTTGAAGGAATCGGCAAGGCCAACCCGACAGGCAAGGTCACCTTTTGAGCATATCCACCCCCTGGCAACAACGCCATGACGCGGTCGCCAACCTGTAACGTCTCGACCCGCTCGCCGACTGCGGCCACGACTCCAGCAATCTCCAGCCCCAAAAGCGGGCTTGCTCCTGCCGGTGGCGGATAACCTCCCCTGCGCTGCAGCAGATCGGCCCGATTGACACCAGCTGCTCGAACATCGACCAAAATTTCATCCGGTTGCGGCATAGGATCGGGAACTTCTTCCAGCTTGAGCACTTCAGGTCCACCCGGTTCTGAAAAACAGACGGCCCGCACGCGTCTTCCCCCTTTCCCATCGTCCAGTACTCGTCTTGTACGAGTATAACGCACCGCTCCAGCGGCATGGACCGACAAAAATGCCTCTCTTGTAAACAAGAGAGGCATTAAAGCAAGGAGAAACAGATATCAGGCACCGATCGTCTCCGCTTCCAACAAATGGCTGAGCGCTTCGACTGCTTCCTGCTCATCTGGCCCTTCTGCAGTGATCAGCACTTCCGTATTCGGCCCTGCGCCCAGTGCCATCACGCCCATGACACTTTTGGCATCGACTTTCATATCCCCTCGCTGCAGGGTGATTTCCGATTCATATTTACAGGCCTCTTGCGTAAAAAGTGCGGCGGGCCGTAGATGAAGGCCTGTCGGCAACTTCACAATTACAGAACGATGCGTCATTCGAAACACTCCCCGTTCGCCGACTTCATTTGTATTATAAAGAGATGCTCTCCACAAACGCCATCGGTCTCTAGTCTTATCTTCCATACTGCTTTGCTCAGTATAACACCCGAAGTCACTCCATAAAACACCGGAGGAGATTTTCATGGACGGTCCATAACGATTTAAAGAGGCGCATGCTACAATGCTTCCCAGTGAGGAGGCCCTTTCTTCATGACAAAGCAACCAGCGCATGCGCCGCATCTGTTGAGCGTCGAAGCGGCACTCGCCCAAACTGCAGAAGAAGTCACCCAGCGGTATCGTACCTACGTCAATCCCGGCATTGTTGCCCAGATGCAGCTCGTCGGTTTCAACAAACGGTTTGTGCGGGCTCAAGGCACCACCGTCTATGATGATCGGGGCGATCCTTATCTTGACTTGCTCGGCGCCTTCGGAGCACTCAACCTGGGACACAATCCACCAGAAGTGCTACGAGCCGTGCAACAGGCGATGGACCAACCCAACCTGCTCCAAGCTTCTCTTGGCGCTGCTGCAGCGGCCTTGGCCCACAATTTAGCCGCCCTGCTCCCAGGTGATCTCTCCCGCACCTTTTTCTGTAACAGTGGTGCAGAAGCAGTCGAAGGGGCACTCAAATTTGCCCGTGCTGCCACCGGGCGACCTGTCTTTGCATACTGCAAAGGCGCTTTCCACGGCAAGAGTTATGGAGCACTCTCTGTCACCGGTCGAGAAAAATACCGCGCTCCCTTTCAACCTTTGTTACCTGATACACGGGAGATTGCCTATGGTGATCCCGACGCTTTGGAACAGGTACTCAAAGCCCGTGATGTGGCCGCTTTTATTGTGGAGCCCATCCAGGGGGAAGGCGGTGTCGTTCTGCCGCCCGATGGCTACCTTCGGGAAGCCGAAGCCCTCTGCCATCAGTATGGTACGCTGCTCATCGTCGATGAGATCCAGACCGGCCTGGGACGCTGTGGCACCCTCTTCGCCTTTGAGCGTGAGGGAATCGTTCCAGACATCGTCTGCTTGGCCAAGTCATTGGGCGGTGGTATCATGCCCATCGGTGCCTTTACCACGACCCCTGCCATTTGGGATCAGGTACTGGGTGGAATGGAACGTTCCCAGCTCCACACGTCCACATTCGGTGGCAATACATTGGCCTGTGTCGCAGGTATTGCGGCGATCAATGCGATTTTGGACAAGCAGTTGCCCCAACGCGCCTTGACCATTGGAGAACATCTCAAAGCGGGATTGGCCCAAGCTGCCGCGAAACATCCGGAGCTGATCGATGACGTACGCGGCAGAGGGTTGATGATCGGGATCGCTTTCCACATTCCCAACAGCGATCGCAATCGCGGCATTGGAAGCACTTTGCACCACTTGGGTGAAGAATATATTGGCTCGATGGTAGCTGGAGAGCTGATGAACCACCATCATATGATTACAGCTTACACCCTGAACAACCCGGCAGTGATACGCATCGAACCCCCGCTGATTCTCACCGAGCAAGAAGCCGATGACACAATTGCTGCCTTTTCGGAAGTGTTGGAGCGCATTAAAAACCCGCTGGGACTGGCAGTCTCCAGCGGAAAAACCATGATTGCTACGGCTGTCGGACGCGTGGTGGACAAGGCCAAACGCAATCGCTAAATCGAAAGTCACATGGCAATCCCACCATCGACACACAGCACTTGGCCAGTGATGTAACTTTGGAGCGGATCGGCAAAGAAGCAGACAGCCGAAGCCACCTCCTGTACCGTCGCAAAGCGATGCATGGGCACCCATCCTGCCGCACGTGTACGTACGCGCTCGCTGAGGGTCAGCGTCAGCTCTGTTTCGACATAACCTGGCGCCACAACATTGACCGTCACGCCACGATGGGCCACCTCTCGGGCAACAGCCTTCGAAAAGCTGATAAGGCCGCCCTTGGCAGCTGCATAATTGGATTGCCCTGCATTACCGATCACCCCGGTGACCGATCCCACCTGCACAATCCGACCAAACCGTTGACGCATCATGCCGCGCACGACGGTCCGGGTGCAGTAGAAAGCACTGGAAAGATCAGCTGCCAAAACAGCCTCCCACATCTCGTCGGTCATGTGTGTCAGCAGGCCGTCCTGGGTAATGCCTGCATTGTTCACCAAAATTTCAATCGAACCAAAATACTCATAAACGGCTCCGACCAGCGCATCCGCTTGCTTTGATGTCGTCAAATCCGCGGCAAATGCTACCGCTTCGCCCCCAACACCTCGGATACGATCGACAACCTCCTCCGCTTCCTCACGCCGACTGCGGTAAGAGATCGCCACCTTTGCGCCACGGCGGCCCATTGCTTCAGCGATGGCTCGTCCAATCCCACGCGAACCCCCGGTGATCAGTGCGACTTTTCCACTCCACGTCTTGCTTTGCGTCATGGCTGCTCCTCCTGTGTACACATCGTGCACAAGGATAACGCGATAAGCGCATCGCTGCCAAGCCGCCCCTGGATCCCTGCGGATCAAGGCGCTTGCCCCTCAGGGCAGCCGTTCGATCAGACACGATCACCCTTTGGCACATGTGAAACGCTGCGTGGAAGGAAAAATTCGCGTCCACTTCAAAGACGCGCATCAATGGCTGTAGCCAAGGCAAAATCTTTTTCGGTCACCCCCCCTTCGCTATGCGTAGAGAGAACCAGGCTCACCCGGTTGTAACGAATGTCGATATCCGGATGATGATCCGCCGCTTGTGCAAGCAAAGCCACCCGTGTGACAAATCCAATTGCGTCGATAAAATCGTTGAACGTATAGACGCGCCGGATGCTGTCTCCATCCGCCTGCCATCCCGGCAGCCCGGCCAAGCGTTCCTGCACTTCCTGTTGGGAATATGCTGCCATAAGGCACACTCCTTTCCATTCCCACGTTATACCCGCGTTCGTCCCAGATGCAACTTAGCCCTTTTCAAGCAAAAAGGGCCTCTGTTCACGGGAGAGACCCTCTTGTATGTAGTGCCGGGAGCGGGGCTTGAACCCGCACGCCCTTTCGGGCAAAGGATTTTAAGTCCTCCGCGTCTGCCGATTCCGCCACCCCGGCGCAGCAGGCTCAGGGTAGCACAGAGACGGCGCAACCGCAACCATCTCGATGCATCACGATAGATCAACCACAGGAATTTCTGCAACACATCTTGTCTCAAAAATAACGGCCCCCTCTCGTTTAGAAGTGACCGTTATTACAGAAGCGGTTTTTGCTGGTTTGCAGGAGCAACGGTTTTTACACCACACTTGCTGCCCCTGCTTTAAGTCAGAAACCGCTTGGTTTTATGTATGGAGGTGGGAACGGGATTCGAACCCGTGAATCGCGGTTTTGCAGACCGCTGCGTTAGCCACTTCGCCATCCCACCGCGATGGCGGAGCCAACGGGATTCGAACCCGTGTTCTCCTGCGTGACAGGCAGGCGTGTTGGGCCTCTACACCATGGCTCCACAGGTTACTCATTTTACGGAGCTTTTGCTGTCGCTGTCAAGCGGTAGATCCGCAGGCCACTTTCCGGGCAAAGGCAAACCGAAGCGTCCTCCAGAAGCATAATACATCCGGGCCAGTTCGAGAGTAGTCTGCCACTCGAGCTGTTGTGCCAGGTTACAGATATCATCGAGCGTATCCACCGTCTCCTGAGGATCACGCGTGTTCTCCTCAGCCAAGTGCAGGGTCCGTTCCAGGATCTGTTGCCGGAGCTGTTCCCGATCCATCGTTACACCCCATTCCATTATGGGTTTTATCTTGCCGCATCTTATGCTAGAGGAAAAGGGGCGCGTGCCCCCTTAAGGGCGGAAATAGGGCCACCAAGCCGGACGATCCTGCTGATTGCGAAGCAATTCTCCTACGGTGACACAAGAGAAGCCTTCTGCCTCCAACACACTGATCACGTGGGGAAGAGCCGCGACCGTGCGTGAACGATCCCCTCCCCCATCGTGAAACAAAAGAACGTCACCGGGTCGGACATTCTTGGTTGTTCGAGAAACGATTGCTGCCACTGACGGCCTGCTCCAATCGACAGAATCGTGGTTCCACAAAACCAGTCGATATCCCATCTGTGCACACCGTTGCGTTAACGGGGCGTCGTAAAATCCCTCGACGGGCCGAAAGAGCGTGGGATGGACGCGTGTTGCTTCAAATACGACCCGGTCGCATTGACCCAATTCATAGGCAACCTTCTCGGGAGAAGCGTGGGTCAAGACACGGTGGGAATAGGTATGGTTGCCAATCTCATTGTGAGAGGCAACGATCTCGCGCAGCAACTGTGGGTGTTGCTCTGCTTCTTTTCCAATGACGAAAAAGGTAGCATGGGCACCATACCTCTGCAGAATATCGAGCACGATCGGTGTATACGTCGAAGAAGGTCCATCATCGAAAGTCAATGCGACCACCGGCGCATGCGTATGGACATGCACAACGACGCTACTTTGGGGAGAAGCGACCGAGGGCATCACCACGAAGCCAACGAGTACAAGAAAAGCCATGCCAAACCATCGAGCGCGCTTTCTCACTGAGAACCTCCGATTCCCCTGCCTCTCAGTCTAACCATCCGCGCCCCTTGCGATGCTTGCGATGGGGTACAGCCAAAGACGGCCTCCCTCACCCGTGTGGACGGCAAACAGTGGAAATAAAAATAAAAGTGTAAAAATATATTGAAGGGGTAAGGCAACCCTTTTCGAGGAGAACGTAGCTTTAAAAGAAGAGACCCTCAAAAAAGCGAGAAGGCACGGACAGTAGCGTCGTACCTTCTCGCTCATTATGTATGGACGCTGTAGGATTTGAACCTACGACCCCTCGCGCGTGAAGCGAGTGCTCTCCCGCTGAGCTAAGCGTCCTGGTGTCGAGGGTGGGACTTGAACCCACACGGTTTTACCCACATGAACCTGAATCATGCGCGTCTGCCAATTCCGCCACCCCGACAAATGCAAGCCGTATCTTACAACGAATGGACCGGGCTTGCAAGCAGAACGATGTGGAACAACCGAGTCACTCAGCAATCAGGCGGTCTCTTCGCGCTTCTTCTTTCGTGCCACACGATTGTCGACCGCAAGGTAGATCGGCTTTTCACGGCCTTCCACCACATCATCGGTGATGATCACCTTGCTGACGTCTTCACGCGAAGGCACCTCGTACATCACATCGAGCATGAGCCGCTCGACGATGGCTCGAAGGCCACGAGCACCGGTTTGGCGCCTGATCGCCTCACGGGCAATGGCCGCCAATGCCTCATCCGTGAATTCCAACTCCACATTGTCGATCTGCAGCAACCGCTGAAACTGCTTTACCAAAGCATTCTTTGGCTCGGTGAGAATGCGCTTGAGCGCACTTTCATCCAATGCATCCAATGTGGCGATGACAGGCACACGACCGATGAACTCTGGGATCAACCCAAACTTGAGCAGATCCTCGGGAAGGATTTGTGAAAGCACTTCGCCAATCGAACTGTCTTTGCTGCTGACACTCTGGGAACCGAAACCGATCACTTTCTGTCCGATGCGGTTGCGAATGATCTTGTCGATTCCCTCAAATGCACCGCCACAGATAAACAGCACGTTCGTAGTGTCAATCTGGATAAACTCCTGGTGCGGATGCTTACGTCCACCTTGCGGCGGCACGCTGGCAACCGTTCCTTCGAGGATCTTCAGCAGCGCCTGCTGCACACCCTCTCCGGAAACATCCCGGGTGATGGAGGGGTTCTCTGACTTGCGGGCAATTTTGTCGATCTCGTCAATGTAGACGATTCCGCGTTCTGCCTTCTCTACATCGTAGTCGGCTGCCTGGATGAGTTTGAGCAAGATATTCTCGACATCTTCGCCGACATAGCCGGCCTCTGTGAGTGACGTGGCATCCGCGATGGCAAAGGGCACGTTGAGCATGCGCGCCAGCGTCTGAGCCAGCAACGTCTTGCCGCTACCCGTAGGTCCAAGCAGGAGGATGTTCGACTTAGAGATCTCGACATCGTCCCCTTTGGCATTGGAGTTGACGCGCTTGTAATGATTGTAGACGGCGACGGAGAGTACTTTTTTCGCCCTTTCCTGACCAATCACGTACTGATCCAGGAAATTGCGGATCTCTTGGGGTTTGGGTACGTCTTGAAGCTGAACTTCCTCTTCTTCCCCAAGTTCCTCTTCGACGATCTCATTGCACAGCTCGATGCACTCGTCGCAGATGTAGACTCCTGGCCCCGCAACCAACTTCCGCACTTGTTCTTGACTCTTGCCGCAGAAGGAGCACTTGAGCTGGCCCTTTTCGTCGTTAAATTTAAACACCCCGCTCACCCCTTTGCTTGATCTGTGCGGGTGATGACATGGTCGATCAAACCGTACGCCACCGCTTCTTCCGCCGTCATCCAGTTGTCCCGGTCGGTGTCGCGCTCAATCTTCTCAATAGGCTGGCCCGTCATCTCACTGTAAAGCCGATTCATCCGCTCGCGTACACGTACGATGTGCTTGGCTTGAATCGCAAGATCGGTCGCTTGCCCTTGGGCGCCGCCCAATGGTTGGTGAATCAGCACCTCGGCGTTGGGCAATGCATACCGTTTTCCACGCGCGCCCGCTGCCAATAAGAATGAGCCCATGCTCGCCGCCAGGCCAATGCAAATAGTGGCAACATCAGGCTTGACATATTGCATCGTATCATAGATTGCCATGCCAGCTGAGATCGAACCGCCAGGGCTGTTGATGTAGATGCTGATCTCCTTATCCGGATCTTCCGCGGCCAGGAAGAGCAGCTGGGCGACGACCAAATTGGCTACATTGTCGTCGATCGGAGTACCCAAAAAGATAATCCGATCGCGCAACAACCGTGAGTAGATATCGTACGCCCGCTCACCCCGATTGGTCTGTTCCACGACCATGGGAACCAGACTCATCGTCTTTCACTCCTTTCCCTCCGCGACGGGAGATCAACAAGAGGCACCGTACTCTTCATTATACAGGATCAGCAGCCCGCTTACTATTTGCGACCAGAAAATCGATCGCCTTGCGGATCTTCAAACGGTGCTGAACGTCCTGCATAAAATCCTCGTTCTTGCGCAGCTGTTCAATGAAGCTTTCCTGTTGATCCCCCAAGCCTTCGGTCACCCGGACCAGCTCTTCGTGCAGCTCTTCCTCGCTCGGCTCCAATTGCTCTGCTTCTGCAATTGCCTCAAGGACCAGGTCAGCGCGTACCGCCTTTTCGGCGTCAGAGCGAAACTGTTCCCGCAATCCTTCCGGCGTCTGTCCAGAGAAACGGAAATAGGTCTCCAGCTCCAGCCCCTGTTGCGCCAGCTGATTGTTGAAATCATCGATCATATGGTCGATCTGGTGCTCGATCATCGCCTCGGGGATCTCCACCGATGCGTTGGCCACGGCTTGTTCGATCAATGCGTTCTCCGCATCGTTTTTGGCCTTCTCAGCAGCTTCCTTTTCGAGACGCTGGCGGATATCCTGGCGAACTTCCTCCAAGGTATCGAAGTCCGTAAACATCCGTGCAAACTCGTCGTTGAGCTCTTCCAGGCGCTTCCGCTTGATGGCGTGGAGCGTCACTTGAAAGATGGCCTGTTTGCCCGCCAGCTCTTTCACGTAGTAATCCTCTGGAAAGGTGACTGGTACCTCTCTACTCTCTCCCGGGTGCATGCCAACCATGCCTTCCTCAAGCCCCGGAATCAGTTGCCCCGAACCAATTTCGACCTGGTAGTCTTCGATGTTGCCCCCTTCAAAGGGTTCCCCATCGATTCGACCTTGCAGGTCAACGGTAACCCTATCCCCCGTCTGCGCTTCGCCCTCTTCGATGGGCTCTAGTTCGGCGAATTCCTCCTGCATCTTGTGCAGCTCTTCCTCGACTTGCTCCTCGGTGACAGGCTGAGGTTGCGTTTCGGCCGTCAGTCCTTTGTACTCGCCTAAGGTCACCTCCGGCTTGACCACCACGGTCGCCTTGAACTTGCACGGCTGATGCTTGTCGATCTGCTCCACTTCGACTTTCGGCTGATCGACAGGTTCGAGCTTCAGCTCGTCGATCGCTGTGTTATAGGCCTCTGGAATGAGCTGTTCCAACGCATCATCAAACAGCGTGGCGACACCAAACCGCGCCTCAAAGACAGCACGGGGTACCTTGCCCTTGCGGAATCCGGGAACAACCGCGTCTTTGACCACTTTTTTAAACGCGCGATCGAGCGCCTCGTCCACCCGCTCAGGGGCAATCTCCACTTCCAAGACGCCTTCATTGACGCCCGTCTTTTCCCACTTTGCAGTCACACCAACAGCCACGCGTTTTCCCTCCGAAATCATTGTGAAAGCTTTGTCATTATAGCTGTCGCCCTCGCAGCGATGCAATCAACGCTCTAGCGGGCGCCGCTGTGCATACCCTTCCGAAGCAAAATGCATGTAAGCGATGTAAGTCTCATCCCATCGCCAGCAAAAGTGACGCGTAGTGGTCTCCGCAAAGTCAAAGGCACCATACCACAGGCAGCAGGGTTGAATACCAACGCGCCGCAGAGAAGCCACCTCCCCTTCCAAGGCGAGCTTCTCTACACGCAGCGCAGCTTCCAGTGCAAAGAGCGCATCTTCCGCAATCTCGCCCTTCCGCTGCAACAGGGCATCGCGCTGCTTGCGCCACTCTCCCACTTTTCGCTCAAAAGCGTATCGCTCCTGCATCCAATGCGAGAGCCGTGGCTGCAGCTGCCGAACCAACGATTGCGCTTCTTCCCGGGAAAAGAAGCGCGTAGATTCTTCGCCGCGCCTCTCCACCCCTGACCAGCCTCCTACTGCTCGATGCAGGATATCAAGAAGAGACCGCCTATCCGACGGCCTCTTCTTGACCCGCAAGTCTGCAGCCTGCTGGTGCGGGAGGTGGGACTTGAACCCACATAGGTTTCCCTACCAGAACCTAAATCTGGCGCGTCTGCCGATTTCGCCACTCCCGCAACACCCATACCGATTTTGCATTGGTGGGCCATCCGGGGCTCGAACCCGGGACACCTCGATTAAAAGTCGAGTGCTCTACCAACTGAGCTAATGGCCCGCATTGGCTGGGGAGGTAGGGATCGAACCTACGATCGAGGATCCAAAGTCCTCTGCCTTACCACTTGGCCACTCCCCAATGTATATACGGAATTCCATACGCCTTTTTAATATGGGTGAGTGGTGGGATTTGAACCCACGACATCCAGATCCACAATCTGGCGCTCTAACCACTGAACTACACTCACCTTGCCAATGCAGCTGATACTATAGCGCAGGTCGTACCGAAACGCAACCTTTTCCGGTTTACAACCCTTACAGACTCACCGGGGTTCCATTACGCCCGGAAAGATAAAGTAGTAAAGCAAACCGATGAGGATCAAAAAGGCCAGGAAAATGAGCGTCCAGCCCATGTTGTGCCGAATGACTTCCCCCTCGTTACGGACGAAGGAGCTGGTGGAAACGCCTACACTGGCCGTTTGCGGTGCAATGGGTTTTCCCACCTCGGATCCAACCGAATTCAGAGAAGGCAACAGCAGAGGCGGCATGCCCAAAAGCCTGCCGGTCAGAGCTTGGATGGCACCAAACATCGTGTTGGTAGAGGTGTTGCTGCCGGAGAGCGCCACGCCCACCCATCCCAAAACAGGAGCCAAAACAATAAACCAGACCCCCACACGGGAGAAGCCGTACGCCAGTGAACTGGCCATCCCCGAATAGTTGAACACAAAGGCCAATCCGAACATCAGGAAGGAGACGATCAACGCCCCCCAGATCTGTCGAAAGGTACGGATGAACACTTGACCAATATGTGCACGGGAAGGGCGCAAGATAGCAAGGAGGATGAGCCAAGAAGCCAAAATCGCTGTACCACCACTTAACGGCGTGAAGTTAAATGCAGCTGCGACATTCCCAGCTGTTACGGAAGATTGCGCGACCACCTGTTGGTGCCAAAGTCGAATGCTCGTCAAAGCAGACCATGGGCCGGTCCACGCGACGACCACCACGATCAGCACGATATACGGCAACCAAGCCATCCACCCATCCCGCGCCGAAGAGCGAGGCCCCGCAGTCGAGATCGCTGCTTTTTCCAACACTTTGCCCCCAAAACCGCGCAGGACTTTCGGTCGCCACACTTTGATAAAGAGAAAGATCACCCAAAAAGAGACCATGGCACCGGTCAGATCGGGAAGATACGGCCCCAAAAAGGCTGCAACGGGAAGTTGGCCGGCGATATAGGAGAAAGAAGCCACAATCGCCAAGGGCCACGCTTCTTTTAACCCTTGACGTCCGCTGACCAGGTAAAGGAGCACCCAAGGAGGCAGTAACGCCAGCGCGGCGACGATAAAGCCGACCGAACGAGAAAGTTCTAAAAGCGGCAAGCCGGTGACGCCGGCCAACGCGATGATCGGTGCTCCCAGAGCGCCATAGGAAACAGGGGCATTGTTGGCAAGTGCCGCAACACGGATGGCTTCCAAATCGACAATCCCAATGCTGATCAAGATAGGGACGACAACAGACCATGGAAATCCAAACCCAACCAAACCTTCCAGGAGTGCGCCAAATGACCAGGCGAGCAGAATGACCTGGATACGGATATCCGGAGTGGCCTGATCCAGAATCCATGCCTTGAAGCGCTCGAAGTTTCCTGTCACAACCAGGGTATTGAAAATAACAACGCCCCACAGGATGATCCAGTCTACGCTCCACATTCCTTGTAAGCTGCCCAGCGCATAGGCAGCAAGCGCACCGCGCAGGGGGGCACCCCAGACCAAAACGGCGAGCACCAGTGTGATGATACCGGCGATCAGGCTCGACAACCAAGCCGTGATGCGAAAGATCGAGAGCAACACCAAGATTGCGATCAGCGGTACCAAGGCGACCAGGATCGTCAGTCCCAGAGCGCCGAGGGGAATTAAGGTTTGAGCAAAGGACTCGGCTGGCAAAGCAGACACCCTCCTTCTTAAGCTACTAATACAAGACATTAATCGAAAAGATGCTATGAGATCGCTTGGCCACATCCCCCTTTACCCTTTACAGAGAATCAGCATGCTTCGAAATGACTTCCAAAGCTGCACATTCCGCGCCCTGAAGCACGGTTCGCAGTAGAAGCTGCTGCTGCCGCGCAACAGTGAGAGCTGCTTCATACTCAGCGGCCGCTTTGAGGCTACCATCTTCCAGCTGTGCGATTTTGACGGGCAGAACTCCCCAAGGTGTTTGAACCTGCTGCACCCTTCTCGGCAGCTCTTGCCGCCAAAGCACCTCTCGGCGGACGCCGAGTGTACTCGTCTGCTTTAACATGATCTGTTGCATAGCGCTGGCCTGGAATGGAAGGCACAGCACAGTCAACAGCAGGCCGGCTCGGCTCTTTTTCATCGTGATGGGTGTGAGATAGGCATCGAGTGCACCGGCGTCGAGCACCAGGCTGAGAAAAGCCCCCGCCTCTTCACCAGTCATGTCGTCGACTTCTGCCCGTAGTTCGGCCACGCCCACATCCAACAGCAGGTCGGTCCGATTGCCCATTAATCGTAGCGTCTCGACCGACTCTTCTGCCCAAGGAAGATCCGCCGTGCCAGCTGTAATGACCAACACCTTCCCCTGTAATGGGGAAGGTGCCCCTTCTTGCCAGACAATGGTCTGCGCCCGTGCGTTGTAGCGTGCTCCCGGTGTCTTTTCCAGCACTGCCTGGGCTGTGACAGCATCAGCACGGGTACACAGTACAGGTCCTTGCCCGGCCAGTTCCGCAAACAGTGCTGCACACGCCTCTGGTTGCTTTCCTTGGGCAAAGATCACTTCCGGAAAGTCCTGACGAACGGCACACTGCAAATCCAACGTAGCTTCCTCTAGTTCGCGCAGCGTCAATCCGGGTAACACTTTCAATGCCTCCTGAGGGGTGATCTTTCCAGCAGCAATCTCTTCAAAGAGTGCCAACCAGGGCGCTTTCATGCTTGCAGGTGCCTCCCTTCCCCAATCCTGCGGTTTATCTTGCCGGACCGATAGCCTTCGAGATCGACGGTTACCGTCGTAAAACCTGCCTCCTGCACACCTTCAAACACGGCCTGACGCTGGGACCAAAGCCGATCGAGCGCTTCTGGCAGCACCTCGATCGATGCCACACCGTGGTAATCCCGTACACGCACCTGTGCAAATCCCAACGCCAACAACGCTTCTTCGGCCTGTTCAACGCGCCTCAACTTGCCGACAGCAATCGCTTCTCCGTAAGCCACACGCGAAGAAAGACAGGCGGCGCTTGGTTTGTTCCACGTGGTCAAGCCGCGCCGTCGGGAAAGCGCTCGGATCTCCGCCTTGGTCAGCCCAGCCTCTTTTAGGGGACTGTGTACCCCCAACGTTTCCGCAGCGAGCATTCCTGGGCGAAAGTCATGCGCGTCGTCGGCATTGGTCCCGTCGAGCACCGCTCCTCCGGATCGCTCCCCCGCGATGGTAACCAGTGCCCCGAAGACGTGCTGCTTGCACACAAAACAACGGCTGCCATCGTTTTGCCGATACCGCGGATCGTTTACCTCATCGCTTTTTGGATCAGCCGATGGCGGACACCGATACGTCGAGCCTGCTCTACCGCCTCTTCCTGTTCCCGTCGCGCCAATGAGAGGGATACTGCCGTAATCGCCTCTACAGCATCTCCCAAAACCTCATGAGCGACGGACAGCAGGTACGTGCTGTCCACCCCGCCGGAATAGGCGACGACAGCGCTCGTCAACGTGCGCAGGTATGCTCGAAGCTGCTGCTCCTTTTCCTCAGGGATCATCTCTTCACCCTCTTTCTGCCCCTCAAACGACATCAACCGTCAACCCAAACCTTGACATGCAGGGAAGCCTGCCGCTTAGAGGTGTACGGATGGCCGAAGGTAAGGGATGGTCAGCGGACCATCGGGTAAAACAGCGATACGCGCCTTCGGACCATACTGCCTCAACAAGTCATCGACACACCGTTGGATATGGGCAACAGGCGTCAGCATGGCAGCCCGAACCGTCTCATCAGGCATTGACGAGTAGAGCAGGACCCTTGCCTTAAGCAAAATTGTGGCGAGCTTTTGCGCCTCCCACTGATCAAAGGCATGAAATCCAGGGGATTCGATCATCGCGAGCAAAGCCTTGGGTATGGTCTGCATCTGCAGCAGCTCTTTGAAACGTCCGTGATCGGGAAAGCCTTCACGACATTCCGAAACGCAGAGAATAGTGCCGCCTGGACGGACGATCTCCGCCGCCGCAGACATGCCCTTTACGGTTTGGTAGAGGTTTTGATCGAGGGGATAACCGCTGTTGGTGGTGACAACCACATCAAACGGTTCATCGACAGGAACCATTGCCATTTTCTTCTCAAAAGCAGCACCAGCTTCAAATGCCTCTGGCATTGTCCCACAAAAGATACCCGTCAGTTGTCGGTTGGTATTCAGCGTCACATTGACCAAAAATTCCGGCTGAACGAGGTTCCAGACCGCCCGTGCCTCTTCCTGCAAGGGATTGCCCTCCAAGACACCCCAAGTGGCCTTGGGATGGCCGATCATTGCAGCATTGTGGAAATGCATGATTGAATCGATCCCGGCAATGCCCGGAAAGATTCCCTTCGCTCCACCGGAAAAGCCGGCAAAAAAGTGGGGTTCAACGAACCCGGTGACAATGCGGAAGTCCGCTTCCACAAATGCCTTGTTGAGCCATACTTCTGCACCTGTCTCCACTTTGCCCAAGTAGCAGAGGGTTTGCTTGTCGTACGCATCGTGATTGATAATGCGGTAGCGGGCGACGATATCCGGCCCGTACATTTTCTTGAATTCTTCTTCGGTATTCCCCCGATGAGAACCTGTACCGTTGATGAGTACAACGTCCTTGTAACCAACGCCTGCCCCATGCAACACTTCCAAAAGCCAAGGAAGGATCCGGTCGCTGGGCATCGGCCGCGTGATGTCCGCTGTCACGATGGCCACCCGCATGCCCGAATAGGCTCTCGCGCTTAGAGGAGCGCTGCCGATGGGGTTTTCCAACGCTTTAAGGAAGGCAGCATGCTCATCGGCAAGGCCAGCGACGGGCTGAGGCCGGAGCACAACGGCCTGATCGGGAAGATCGGCCTCTATTCTTTCTTCACCGTAAGCGAGGTGAACTTGCATGATGATTTCACCTCTCTTCAGGCAAGGCCTGGGCCAAAAAGTCGACGATGTGCATCACCTTCAGGGGAAGGCCGGATCGCTTGGCCACATAGGCCAGCTGCAGCTGGCAACCGGGATTGGTCGTCAACAGATAATCCGCTTGCGTCTGCTTGAGAAAAGCCAGCTTGCGATCCAACACCTGCATGGAAAAATCGTATTGCGTCACATTGTAGATTCCCCCGGAGCCGCAGCACTTCTCTGCTTCTGGAAGCTCCACAAAACGCACGCCCGGTACGGATTGGATCAGCTTCCGCGGTGCCTCGGTGACGCCCATCACGTTACGCAAATGGCAGGAGTCCTGGTAGGTCACCACCGCCTCGATCGGGCGCAATCCCTCCAAGTTGTCCAAACGATCCAGCAGCTCGGTGACGTCGACTACTTTTTCCAGAAAACGACAAGCCCGTGCGTGCCATAGTGGCTCGTCTTGCAGCAGTTCGGGATATTCGAAAAATTGGGCACCGCAGCCGCCGGCATTGCTGACGATCAGATCTACCTCGGCCTGCTCGAAGGCCGCGATGTTCCGTTTCGCCAGCTCCCGGGCGTGCTGTAGATCCCCGTTGTGCGCATGGAGAGCACCGCAGCAGGCCTGCCCACGGACATTGATGACCGCCACACCGGCGTATTGCAGCAGCCGTGCGGTATTGACATTGGTGACAGAGAGCGCCGCATCCATGATGCACCCGCCAAACAAGCCGACACGCAGGCACGCATTCGCCCTCTCCGAATCTTGAGCAGCTTCCACTGCTGTCGCGGTGGAGGATACCCGGTTCTTTCGGGCCGGTGCAGACAGGGCAATGGCCCGACGGTTACGCAGGTCGATGCGCTGGACCTGCGCAACTGCATGGGCTGCACGGTCAGACGAAGGGAGGAGCCACTGGCCAGAGGCCATCCGCTGCGGCGCCGCCAGCTTGGGTAGCAGCGGCTCCAAAGCCCCCAAACGCCCCATCACGTGCAACACGCCGCTTTTTCGCACCAACGCCTGCAGACCGCTCTTTTGGTAGAAACGCATCAGCGCTGCTGCCGTGCGCATCAGCCCCTGGTGTAGAAAGAGTCCGGAGAAGGCCAGACGACGCACAGGCCCATGGGTCCGTCGTGCTTCGATGAATGCGCGAGCCTGTTCAAAAATGCGGTTGTATTGCACCCCAGAGGGACAGACCTCCTGGCAGGCCAAACAGCCGATGCAGCGGTCAAAGGCTTGGGCAAAGCCGGGATCGTCGGGGGAGAGCTGGCCGTCAGCCACCGCTTTGGCCAACGAGATCCGTCCACGCGGAGAATCAAAATCATCGCCGGTAACGGCATAGGTAGGGCAGGCCGGCAAGCAGAAGCCACAGCGCATGCAGTTCATCAAGTCATCGTAAGCCAGCTGCTCTGCCAGTTCCGCTAACGGCGGGTGCTGGGACGAAAACACTTCATGGGTCATGGTTGACCACCACCCTTCGCGGCGTCTGGGCCGCAAACATCTTGCCCGGATTTAAGATGCCTTGCGGATCAAAGGCACGCTTGATGCCTTTCATCACTTCGATCGCCGCCTTGCCAAAACGTACCTCCATGTAGGCAGCTTTGGCCAATCCTACACCATGCTCCCCGGTGATCGTGCCGCCCAGTTGCAATGCGGTGCGAAAAATGTCGTCAAAAGCCTGCTCGACCGCTTCGATCTCTTCTGGGTTGCGGGCGTCGGTCAAGGCGGTCGGATGCAAATTTCCGTCCCCGGCGTGACCAAAGGTGCTGATCATCACGCCATGGTGGGCGGCAATGGCGTTGATCCGCTCCACCATCGTGGCCAACTGTGCGCGGGGAACCGTCGCATCTTCCAGGATCGTCGTCGGACGCAGGCGGGAAAGGGCCGGCAGGGTTGCCCGCCGTGCGCTCATGAGCGCTTCGCCCTCCTGGGCGTCACGGGCCAAACGCACCTCCCGCGCGCCCTGTTGCCGACAGATCGCTGCGATACGCTCCATCTCCTCTTGTACGACGACTGCAGCCCCGTCCTGTTCGATGAGCAGAAGCGCCGCCACATCGGTCGGCAGTCCAGCATGGGTATAGGCCTCGACTGCCTTTAGTGTCGGCTGATCCAAAAACTCCAGCGTCGCAGGCAGGATCCGTCCGGCGATGATTGCCGCTACTGCAGCTGCAGCCTGCGACAGCGTATCGAAGAGCGCCATCGCCGTCTGCTTTGCCGCTGGCTTGGGCAGCAACTTAACGGTGATCTCCGTGATCACCGCCAATGTCCCTTCCGAACCGATGAGCAGTTTAGTGAGATCGTAGCCTGCAACATCCTTGGTATTCTTGCCGCCGGTGCGGATCACCTCGCCATTGGGCAAGACCGCCTCCAGACCCAGCACATAATCTTTGGTCACCCCATACTTGAGGCCCCGCATGCCACCTGCACATTCGGCCACATTGCCCCCCAAGCTAGAGATGACCACACTTCCCGGATCAGGAGGGTAAAAAAGCCCCTGCGCTTCGACCGCCTTGCTCAACTGCGAGGTGACCAACCCTGGGCCAAAAGTAGCTGTCAGGTTGGCAGTGTCGATCTCATCAAGCGCGTGGAGCCGATTCATTTCCAAAACAATGCCCCCTTCGATTGGCACGGCACCCCCTGAAAGTCCCGAACCGTTCCCACGAGGGACGATCTTGGTATTCGTCTGTGCGCACAAGCGCAGGATGCGTGCAACTTCGTCGGTACTTCCGGGAAAGACAACAGCATCCGGCAGGTGCTGAAACAGGGGGGTGGCATCGTAGGAATAAGGAACCAGCTGAGACGGCTCGATACGCAGGTACGCCGATCCGACGATATCAAGAAGAGCGTCGTAAATCTGTGCAGGAAGCATGGTGCACCTCTTTTGATTCATCCATTGCTCTAGACCACCAGTCCAAGCCGCTCTATTCTACCGCAGATACCCGCTTAAGTGGGCAACACTTTCCCGGGATTGGCCAACCCCTGTGGATCCCACACACGGCGCAACTCGCCTTGAAAGGCGAGTTCTTCGTCACTGTACATCCATCGCATCTCTTCCCGCTTTTCGATGCCGACTCCATGCTCACCAGTGATCGAACCGCCTTCTTCGACACAGATGTGCAAGATTGCTGAGCCTGCTTGGATGGCCTTTTCCCGCTGACCCTTCTGGTGGTCATCAAACAAAATCAATGGATGTAGGTTGCCATCCCCTGCATGAAAGACATTGGCGATGCGCAGTCCAAACTCGTGGCTGATTGATTCGATCTGCTGAAGGACCTGCGGCAAGCGGCTCCGTGGAATGACGCCATCTTGAACATAGTAGTTCGGCGAGAGATTGCCCATCGCCCCAAAGGCCGTCTTGCGATTTTGCCACCACAAAGCACGTTCGCGCTCATCTTGTGCGACACGCACCTCCTGCACGCCATTGTGCTGGGCAATCGCCACAATGTGCTCCGCCTGCTCTGGTAACCCGGCTTCGATTCCATCAACTTCGATCAACAGGACTGCACCGGTCTGTGAAGGATAGCCCACCCGGTAAGGCCCCAGCTCGACGCCGTCCATGGCCAATCGATCCATCATCTCCATGGCAGCAGGCAGCATGCCGGCAGCGATCACATCGGAAACGGTTTGGCTGGCCTGCTCGGGTCCATCAAAAAGTGCCAATACCGTACGCACCGCTTGGGGTTGTTTGACCAAATGGACCGTCGCCTCCGTCACCACTCCCAACGTGCCTTCGGAGCCGACAAAAAATCCAGTCAGATCGTAGCCGGGCAGATCCGGGGCTGCTCCGCCCAAAGACAAGCGCTGCCCAGAAGCGGTCACCACTTCGAGGCCCAGGAGATGGTTGACGGTCACGCCGTACTTGAGGCAGTGGCTTCCTCCGGAATTTTCCGCCACGTTGCCCCCGATCGTGCAGGCCACTTGACTCGATGGATCGGGGGCATAGAAGTAACCTCTGGCAGCAGCGGCCCGGTTGAGCTCCAGATTGGTCACTCCTGGTGCCACCCGGGCCAATGGACCGATGGCATCGATCTGCACCGGCCCACGCAGGCGTGCCAAATCGACGATGACCCCTCCTTGTATCGCAACCGCACCCCCGGAAAGCCCTGTTCCCGATCCCCGTGCTAGCCATGGGATGCGATGATCCGAAAGAATGCGGATCACCTGCTCGACCTGGTCCACATCACGTGGCAAGATCACCGCCTGCGGCAGGCCACCAAAGACGGTATTGCCATCCCACTGATAGACGAGCCGATGTGTCAGCGCCGTAACCACGGCGTCGCTTCCGACGATCGCTACAATCGCCTGCACGACCGCCGCCCATTCTCTCTGCGTTGCAGAGACTGCCCTGCCCTCAACGGCCTTTGCCATCGCTGCCGACCTCCTCTCCAACAGAGCCGTATGCTTCCGAAACTTGGTGGGACATCGCTTGAGCCTTTCTCGCCGACGCAGCGAGCGCGACGGCCCGGGGATTGCGCAGGTCGACGCGCTGGGCTTGAGCGGCAGCTTGAGCTGCACGCTCAGGCGAAGGAAGGAGCCACTGGCCAGGGGCCATCCGCTGCGGCGTCGCCAGCTTGGGAAGCAGCGGTTCCAAAGCCCCCAAGCGTCCCATCACACACAACAAACCGCTTTTTCGCGCCAATGCCTGCAGGCCGCTCTTTTGGTAGAAACGCATCAGCGCTGCTATCATGCGCATCAGCCCCTGGTGCAAAAAAAGGCCGGAGAAAGCCAGGCGACGCACCAGCCCCTCTCTGCGGTAGGATTGGGCAAGGCTTCGGACATGTTCAAAGATGAGGTTGTATGGCACCCCGGAAGGACAAACCTCCTGGCAGGCAAAACAGCCGATGCAACGATCGAAAGCCTCGGCAAATCCAGGATCATCGGGAGAGAGTTGTCCGTCGGCAACCGCTTTGGCCAAAGCGATCCGCCCACGCGGAGAGTCGAACTCATCACCGGTGACGGCATACGTCGGGCAAGCTGGCAGACAGAAACCGCAATGGACACAAGCGTCCCATGGCTGTGCCCCAATATCGCCTTCGCCCATCTGTGCACCCCCTGGGGGTTCAGATTCCGCCGACAAAACGTCCGGGGTTGAGAAGACCAAGCGGATCAAAACGTTTTTTGATCGCCCGCATCACCTCGATGGAAGCCGGAGGTTTCCCCCAAACCGAGACCCTTTCCCGAAGTGCTGCAGGTGCTTTTTCCAATACCAGCGCGCCGCCACAGGCTTCTGTCTGGGCGCGGAGACGGGTGAGAAAATCGACCCACAAAGCGAGCATCTCTCTTTCTTCGGAGGGCGTAGCAAAAAGGCGAAGGACACCATGGCCTGGTCCGGCGACACAGGCCGACTCTACCTTCCGTTGAATGACCGTCTCCCAGATCAATGGAAAATCTGCCAAGGCAACGCCGACGCGTACGACGAGGGGGGCCTGGGGTAACCGATGGTGAAAAGCAGTCCAAAATGCATCGGAGGCCTCTTCTTCCAAAAGATCGAGCGATAAAGGGGTAGAGGTGTCCTCCTGTTTGGAAGCCCATGCCGCCAGACGGTCACGCTGATAGGTGACCTCCGCTGTTTCCCCTTGCAGTTCGATAGCCAACGTGGCATGACCGGGAAGGCCGACCTGAACTGCTGCACGGGCGTCGAGTTCTTCCATCGCCGTCGGCAAAAACTCGGAAGCGAGGATGCGATGTGCAACGGTTTGCAAGGGTGCCACAGGACCCACTGGATCTTTGGAAGAGAGCAGGACGGTCTGCCGCCGGGCAGGGAGAGGACGTACCCGCAACCAGGCTTCGGTGATCACCGCAAGGGTGCCAAGGGAGCCAATGAGCAGCCGCTTGACGTCGTATCCTGCCACATCTTTGACGACACGGCTCCCGTTGTGCATCTGCCGTCCGTCGGGGAGCACGAAACGCATCCCTGTCACGAGATCCCGCGGCGTCCCGAACGCCAGTCGCCGGGCACCACTCGCCCCTGTGGCCAAAAGGCCACCGATGCTGCTTCCGGGTACAGCGACCGGTTCGACAGGAAACCACTGCCCATGCACTTGTAGAAAAGATTGCAACGCCTCGAGTGCCATGCCCGCTTGCACGCGTACGACCAGCTCTTCGGGTGCATATTCAGCTATCCCATTCAATCTACCCAAAGAAAGCAACAGATCCGCACGAGTCGGTACTTCTCCCAATTCCCATTGGCTTCCGCCGCCTCGAGGCAACACCGCCCGGTGGGTGTGGTAGGCTTGCGCCAGCTGTTGTGCAAGCACCTCTTCGGATGCAGGTTCGATCCGCTCAGCTGGTGACGCAGCATCCATGGCCCACGCTCCCGTCCTTCACAAACAAAGTGGTTTCACAGTGCAAAACAGCGTTTCATTTTTGAGATGATTTTATGCAATTGGAAGCGTGCTGTCAACGACCTCCCCCGTTCTCCTCTTGCTACCGCTATCGGGCACCAGGAGAGAAAGGCTTGGAAGAGGATGAAGCGCTCGATGGGTCGTTAGAGCGGTTGGACGATGGTTCCAAGATGCCAGCAGGCAGGGTGCGCCGCAGTAGAAAAGCAAGCGGAACGGTACAGAAACTCAACAAAGCCACGATCAGAAAGGCACGGTTGAAACTAAGGGATGCTGCATCGATCATCGAGAATCCCTGGGCCTTCAGCTGATCGATGCGGCCGGAATAAAGACTCGTCAAAAGTGCGATGCCAAGCGCCCCACTCACCTGTCGTACCACGTTGTTGATTGCGGATGCCCGCGGAATCCACTCAGGCCGCACGGTATTTAACGCTGCCGAAGTGGCCGTCATGTTCGACATGCCCAACCCGATTCCGCGTACCAAAAGCCAGAGCAGCATGGCCGAAAAAGAGGTCGATGGCTCCCAAAAGGCCATTCCCAATGTCGCACAGGCCACGATCAGGACCCCACTGACGACCACCCACCGGGGGCCATACTGATCAAACAAGCGACCGGCTATCGGATTGAGTACGGCGGTCGCAGCAGCGGCCGGCAACAGGAGCAAGCCGGTCTCAATCGGTGTAAACCCGAGTACACCTTGGGTGTAGAGGGGAATCAGAAAGACGCCGCCAAAGAGCCCGATGACAGTGACCGCCACCACGATCATCGCCCAGGAAAAGGTCCGCGAAGCAAACACCCGCAGCTGTAGAAGGGGCTCGTCAATCCGCAGTTCGTGGCGGACAAAAAACACAAAGCTAACGATTGCGACGATGAAAAAGCCGACAATGGGCCCGGATGTCCAGCCCAGCTGCTTGCTTTCGTTGAAGGCGAGCAACAGGGTCACCATTCCAATGGTGGACGCGATAAAACCAGCGAAATCGAAATGTTCCTCCTTCTGGGTTGGCGTTTCACGCAGCGCCCAGGCTCCTACCCCCAGTGCCAATAATGCAACCGGTACGTTGATCAGGAAAAGCCAATGCCAGCTGGTATATTCCAAAAGATAGCCGGAAAGGGTGGGCCCAATGGCCGGCGCCACCATCGCGGAAATACCCCACAAGCCCAGTGCTGTCCCACGCAGTTGAAACGGAACAGCGCGGTAGATGATCGTCATGCTGCTGGGCATGATGAGCGCCCCGCCAAAGGCTTGGACAATCCGAAAGAGGATGAGCATGGGCACGCTGGTCGCCAACGTACATCCAGCTGCTCCCGCTGCAAAGATCAGCAAGGCGATCAGGTAGATCCGTTTGGTCCCCCAGCGGTCGACGACAAACCCCGAAATCGGGATGATCACGCCCAGTGTGATCATGTACCCGGTGACCACCCAAGTCATCTGTGCTTCACTCGCATGAAAGATCTGCATGAGCATCGGAATGCCTACATTAATAAGGCTGTTGTTGAGAATGACCACAAATGCGCCCAAGACAACGCCGATGACCGCCCACCAGTACGACGCCAATCCGAAGCGCTTGCGTTGCGCTTCCGTATTGGCCGAATCCACCTCCAACCTGCACTCCCCCCTCACGTTTCTCACCTAACCATAACAGAAACGCGCGCAGAACGCTTTCTGCGCGCACACCATTATCGATGGGCAATCCTCACTTCGCCGAATTCGCCGCCCTTACGAACGGCTTGGCGCACTCTGACGCTCGATCATCCAGGAAGGATAGGATTTTGGTGGACGTGAAACCTCTTCGAGCATCTCTATCTCGTCATTGGACAGCTGAAGTTCCAGGCTGCGTAAGTTATCCTCCAACTGCTCCGGTTTGCGTGCTCCAAGGATCACAGCGGTCACCCCCGCTCGTTCGCGCACCCAAGCTAAAGCGACGCTGGCCATAGAAGTATGGTGGACTTCCGCAACTTGATGGAGAGGCTCGAGAACAGAAAATCCGCGGTTCTGATCAAAATAGGGGAACCAAAAATTTCCACGGTCGCCAAAGCGTGTTCCCTTTTCCGCTTCTTCGCGATTCTTGTATTTACCACTCAAAAAGCCTCCGGAAAGCGGGCTCCACACCAGTATGCCGATTCCTTCCGCTTGACAGGCCGGTATCACCTCTGCCTCGATATCCCGATTGACCAAGCTGTAGTGCATCTGTGCCGAAATAAAGGGCGTCCAGCCATTTTCTCGGCTCTTATGCTGTGCTTGAACGATCTGCCAAGCGGCATAGTTCGAAAGACCAATGTAGCGCACCTTGCCCGATTCCACGAGGCGATCCAGCGCTTCGAGCGTCTCTTCAATCGGCGTTTCCCTGTCCCATCGATGCACTTGGTAGAGATCGACGTAATCGGTTCGCAATCGGCGAAGGCTGGCCTCAGCAGCTGCAAAAATGCGCTGCTTTGTAAGGCCCATCTCATTCCACGAGGGATCAATGGAGCCACGCACCTTGGTAGCAATAAAGACACGGCTTCGACGCCCATCCAACGTCTGACCGAGGATTTCTTCTGCCCGGCCATTGCTATACAGGTCTGCAGTATCAAAAAAGTTGATACCCGCGTCCAATGCCTGATCGATCATCCGCCGAGCCGTTGCCTCGTCTGTCCCCCAACCCGCTTCTCCAAACGTCATTGTGCCCAAGCAGTACGGCGGCACCTTTAAACCACTGTGACCCAAATGCCGATAGATCAAGAGAGCGCCTCCTTTGGGTACATACAGCTTCTAAGGCAGTCAGGCCACCTGGGATTGTAGCATTTATGCTAAAACCACGTTCGCATTTTTTGCGAAACCAGTGTAAAAATTTAGCACCTTGTCTCTCATTTAGGTTCTGCATTAAGTCTTAGACCAAATGACATCTTCTGCCTTTACCGGTTTAATAACCCCGAATTTAACCCCTGCGTCAATAACTGGTTGTAAAAGTTTTGGATCAGGCATTACACT
>JADBKH010000009.1 GCA_014896485.1 Bacillota bacterium
TACGATCCTTCCAAGCCGGACGGGTCCCCGCAGAAACTGCTCGATGTTTCCAAGCTAACTGGGCTCGGCTGGCATCCGCAGATCAACCTGCGACAGGGCATTGCCGATGTGTATCGATGGTATCAGGAACATATTGCTGCAGAGACAACCGAAGCGCTTCCATAAAGCGAAAATTCGTAAAATTGGGGGAAGCAATTTGCTTGGGGATGTCGATTCGGTAGCGGCCCAACTGGATGGGTTGTTCCAAGGCCAAGAGACGGATCAGCGCATGTATCCCTTGCCATGGCTGACAGTCTGCGTCCTGGTCACATCGGACGTACTTGCTGTCTTTTTCTCCGGCATCTTCGGCTTTTGGCTGCGCAATCTCTTTGGTGGCGCTTTGGTGCCCTCCGAGTATGCGCAACTGATGCTGCTTCTTGCAGGTTTTCCGGCCATGTACGCGCTGATCGGACTTTACCCTGGATTTGGACGAGCTCCGGTTGAAGAGTTGCGCCGGTTGACACTGGGCACTACTTTGGTCTTTTTGATCGTTGCCGGCTCTTCCTTCTTTTTTAGAGATGACATGAATTTTTCACGCGGCCTTTACATCATTGCTTGGCTGTTCAGTTTGGTCTTGGTTCCGTTGTTTCGCACAGGTGTTCGTGCCACGTTTGCCAAGGAAGCCTGGTGGGGTGAACCGGTCTGGGTACTGGGGACTCGTGAAGCTGCATCTCGGGTAGCCCGGGTTTTAAAGCGAATGTCAGGCTTGGGACTCAAGCCGATGGCGTGTCTGGATGTGACACTGCTGGCCGATGGGGAAACCGAGGTTGGTGAGGCAAGTCAGCGAGAAGTTGCTGCAGCACTGGGCACACGACCACGTGTTCACCACCTGATCGTCGTACAGGAGGATGTACCCTGGGAAGAGCTGGTCCGTGCACGGGGCAACGAACTGCGTCGCTTTCGTAAAGTGACCGTCATCCCGGAGCAGTTTACCCTGCCTACTTTGGGGGTAACGGCGCAAGATTTCGAAGGTATGCTCGGCATTGAGATCCACAATCAGCTGCTGCGCCCCTCCAACCAGGTGTTCAAGCGGTGTGCCGATCTGCTGGCGAGTGGACTGCTCCTGTTGCTCCTTGCTCCCTTGTTTGGTCTGATTGCAGCGCTGATCAAGATCGATTCGCCGGGACCGGTCTTTTACGCAGACCGGCGGATTGGACAGGGGGGCCAGCTGCTGATGGCATGGAAGTTTCGGACCATGATCGTCGATGCTGAGGCGGTACTGGCACATATTCTCGAGACCGATCCAGAGGCTGCGGAGCAATACCGCCGCTACCACAAGCTGGCAAACGATCCGCGTATTACCCGTGTTGGGCGTTGGCTGCGCAAATGGAGCTTGGACGAGCTCCCACAGTTGTGGAATGTTTTCCGGGGAGAGATGAGCGTGGTAGGGCCACGCGCATATCTGATGCGGGAGTCCGACGACATTCAAGAAGCGGCCGAAGTGATCCTGCGGGTGCCGCCGGGCATCACGGGCTTGTGGCAAGTCTCTGGTCGCAGCAATCTCAACTTCAACGATCGCATGCGCCTGGACACCTACTACGTGCGCAACTGGTCGGTCTGGCTCGACCTGTACATCTTGACGCGTACCATCCCCGCCGTGCTGGGCCGTAGAGGGGCATACTGAGAAGCTACTTAGAAGATAGAGCACATTTGTTGTCATAGTATGTAGAATAATTGGTATTACCCAGGTAAAGAGGCGATCGTTCTGCCCAAACCAGCACTTTCCGACTTGTCTGCCCTCCGCACGCCCGCAGAGGATCCGCAGTGGACAGGGCGGCGTTTTAAAGAGCCGGCCGATGACCCACGCAGCCCGTTTGAACGCGACAGAGACCGCATCATCCATTCTGCTGCCTTTCATCGGCTCGAGCACAAGACGCAGGTCTTTGTCGTCAGCGAAGGGGATTTCTTTCGGACACGGTTGACCCACTCATTGGAAGTCGCCCAGATCTCGCGGGGCATCGCCCGCTGGCTGGGGCTGGATCAAGACCTGTGTGAGGCGATCGCCTTGGCCCATGATGTGGGCCATACGCCGTTTGGACATGCCGGCGAGCAGGCACTCAATGCAGCGCTAAAGGAGATAGACGTGGCAGAGGGGTGGAACTCGAATACCCATTCGCTGCGTGTGGTCGATGAGCTGGAAAACCAGTACTTCGACCACCCAGGGATCAACCTCACCTATGCCACGCGGCAAGGGATTGCTCGCCACGCCTCAATCTTTGACATTCCCGATGATCGTTTTGATGGCTACCCACAGCCAACGCTGGAGGCGCAGGTGGTCAACTTGGCCGATATGGTGGCCTATGCCGGACACGATGTCGAAGATGCCATCGGCGCAGGCTTGATGACTGTCGAGATGATCGAGACGGCACCGGAGATGCAACCCTGGCGCCAGCCTTGGGAGCAAGCCGAACAGGAGCTTCGGGCATACCACCCCGATGGCCGTTGGCCAGGGGTCGATGTGCAGCGCGTGCATGCCCAACGCGCACGGCGTCACTTCATCAATGCGACCATCCGCGAAGTGCACGATTACAGCCTGCAGCAGGCACAAGCTGCCGGCCTGCAAACCCACGACGAGGTCCTGTATGGGGCGCACCCTGTAATTGCGCTTCAACCGCAGACCATGGAAAGATACAGAGGCATGGTCCGCTTTCTTTTTGATCACATCTACAAGCATCCGCTGATTGCGCGGCAAAACTACAAAGAGCAAGAGGTCTTGCGCTACCTTTTTCAGGCGTTTCTGCAGCACCGCCGAATGCTTCCCCCCTATGTTCAAGAGCGCATCGACCCCCTTGATCCCCAGGACCGGCAAACCCGGGCCAAAGAGGTTGCCTACTACTTGGCCTCGCTGACCGACCGGGGGGCTTTCGATCTGTATGCTGCCCTCACCGATCCGCGCGATCGGGCGATGGGCCACCACGACTGATTTTCCCCACGAGATGTGCTGCATGAGCCTGCCTGAAATGAATCTCCCAGACCACTATGGAAAGTTGACAAGAATTCTCAAGTGTGCCAGCATGGACAAGGGTGCCATTTGATAGTCTGCTGCGTGAAAGGGGGAGATTGGGATGGCAACCGCGGAAATCGTGAAGGAGATCCCTGTCGAAAAAGCGCGGTGGATGTATGAGACCATGGTAAAAATCCGCTACTACGAAGAGTGTATGGTACAGGCGTATGCAGAGGGCAAAACGCCGATTTTCAATATTGGGGCAGGTACGGTACCAGGGGAAATGCATCTGGCGGCTGGACAAGAGCCGGCGGCGGTGGGCATGATGGCGCATCTGACTGAAAACGATACCGTCACGGCTCCGCATCGCCCCCATCACCATGCGATTGCAAAGGGGGTCAATCTCAAGCGCATGACGGCCGAGATTTTCGGGCGGCAGTCGGGCTTGGGGAAGGGCAAGGGCGGCCATATGCACCTTTTTGACCCTAAGGTTAAGTTTGCCTGCAGTGGCATCATCGCTTCGGGGTTGCCTCCTGCTGCTGGGGCAGCGCTTGCGGCAAAGATGCAGGGGAAAAATTGGGTTGCTGTTGCCTTCGTGGGCGAAGGTGGCGCAAATGCCGGGGCTTTCCACGAAACCTTGAACTTGGCGGCACTTTGGAAACTTCCTTTGATTGTTGTTGTCGAAGACAATCACTACGGCATCTCGGTGCCCAAAGAGGCCTCTACCGCGGTGCCGTTCAACGATATCCGTGGCGTTGCGTACGGCATGCCCGGCTTTCGAGTGAAAGACAACGATCCACTGGAGATGTACCGCGTTTCCGCAAAAGCTGTGGCACGGGCGAGGCAAGGAGAAGGGCCTTCGCTGATTGAGATCGAGACTTATCGCTACTTGGGCCACTTCCAAGGAGATCCGGAAGTCTATCGTCCCAAAGACGAAGAGGCACAACTCCGCAAGAAGGATCCCATTCCCAGAATGCGGAATTGGTTGCTGGAACAGGGGCTGGCCAGCGAAGAAGAGATTGCCGGCATGGAGGCCCGTGCCCATCAAGAGGTGGACGAAGCCTACGCATACGCGCGAGAAAGTGCCTATCCGCAGCCGGAAGAGGCACTGGCCGACCTCTTTGAGCCTGCTTGAGGGGAGGAAACGAGTATGGCAACGACTGCCAAAAGCAGGATGCTGACCGGGAGCAAGGCGATGGTGGAAGCGATTGACCAAGAGATGGAACGCGATCCCCGGGTCTTTGTCATGGGAGAAGATGTAGGCAAGTACGGGGGAATCTTCGGTTCAACCACCGGGCTGTTTGAAAAGTACGGGCCAACGCGCATCTTGGATACCCCCATCTCGGAGACCGCCTTTATTGGCGCTGCCATCGGTGCGGCAATGGAAGGGATGCGCCCGATCGTCGAGCTCATGTTCGTCGATTTTTTTGGGGTCTGCATGGACCAAATCTACAATCAGATGGCCAAGATTCACTACATGTCTGGTGGCCATGTGAAAGTCCCCCTGGTGCTGATGACCGCGGTGGGGGGCGGTTACAACGATGCTGCCCAGCACTCCCAGACCCTCTACGCCACGTTTGCACACCTGCCAGGCATGAAGGTGGTGGCCCCCACGTTTCCGGATGACCTCAAGGGGATGATGATTGCTGCCATCCGGGAGGACAATCCGGTGATCCTCATGTTTCACAAAGGCTTGCAGGGATTGGGCTGGATGGATCAGCTGGACGCCTCGATTGGGGAAGTCCCGCAAGAGCCGTATACGGTTCCATTGGGTCGTTCCCGGATCGTCCGTGAGGGTAACGATGTGACGATCGTCGGCATTCAGATGATGACCGTACATGCGATGAAAGCGGCCGAGCAGTTGAAGGAAGCAGGCATTGATGCAGAAGTCATCGATCTGCGTTCCCTGGTGCCGTTGGACCGTGAGACGATCTTGCGCTCCGTTGCCAAGACGCATCGTCTGCTGGTCGTCGACGAGGACTATCAGTCGTATGGCATGTCGGCCGAGATAGCTGCGACTGTGGCCGAGGCCGGGCTGTACGATCTGGAAGCACCCATTCGCCGGCTGGCCATTCCAGATGTGCCGATACCCTACAGCGATCCTCTGGAAAACTTCGTGCTTCCCAACGCAGAAAAAATCGCAGAAGCAGCCAAAGCACTGGTCAATATGTAGACAAGTCAAAGGGGGAAGCGGGTCTTGCCTTTACAGCCGGTACTTTTGCCAAAAACATCCGATGAGGTCGATGAGAGCCTCATCGTTTTTTGGGATCGACAGGTAGGGGATGAGGTCCACAAGGGAGAGGTGTTGGTCGAGATTCAAACCGAGAAGGCGAACATCGAAATTGAAGCGCCTTGCGATGGGGTGCTGCGTGAGATTCGTGCGCAACGGGGGGATACGGTAAAAGTGGGGGACGTGCTGGCATTGATTGATACGGAAGCCATCTCCTCCAATGAGGAACAATCCCCCCGTTCGGCCCCTTTGGCCAACGGCCCGTCTGATTCGGCTGCTGCACAAGGGAGTGGCGTGCAAGCTTCTCCACGGGTCCGCCGGCTGGTACGGGAGCTCGGCATTGACATAGAGACGGTGGTGGGCAGCGGTCCACATGGACGCATCACCGAAGCGGATGTGCGCAGTGCAGCAGCTTCTGCAAAAGTCGCTCCCGAGGCATCCGAAGGTGGGGAGGTGGAGACTGAGGGCAAGCTCGTGCCTTTCTCTCCGATACGTCAGACGATTGCCAGGCGCATGCTGCAGTCTGTGCAACAAACGGCCCGGTTGACCGAAACGGCTTGGGCAGACATCACGTTGCTCCAACAAAGCAGGCATTCTCTGGTCCCTCAGGCCAGCCTGATCGACTGGATCCTGCGGGCAGTGGTGCTCGCCTTGCGGCAACACCCGGCGTTAAATGCGCGGTGGACACAAGACGGGATCTTGCAACTGGAGCAGGTCCACATTGGAGTGGCTGTCGATACCCCCGAAGGCCTGCTGGTTCCGGTGATTCACGCTGCGGATCAACTGGAGCTGGCTGCACTCAGCGAAGCGCGGGAGCAGTTGGTGCAGCGAGCGAAGGAGCATCGGCTGCACGCCGAAGAGATGGCAGGGGGCACCTGTACGGTGACCAACCTGGGAAGCTACGGGGTGGTGTTCTTTACGCCGATTCTCAATCCGCCCGAAACCGCCATTGTGGGCATCGGTGCAGCGGAAAACCAGATCGTGCTCAAAGACGGCTGGATCGGACAACGAACGCGCTTGCCGCTGAGCTTGACCTTCGATCACCGGGTGGTCGATGGCGCCCCGGCCGCGCGGTTTCTCCAGACCCTCACCCAGCTTTTGGGAAATCCAACCAGCTTGCTCTAAGCCACAACCTGTTGTATGCCAAACCAGGGTAAGAACAAAATGTCGACTGGCGTAATACGAAAGCCGTTAGATGATCGTTCTCGTGCTTTCTCTGGGTACAACGTTTGCTCTAAGGACGATGTGTTGCTCTTCCGCCTGGGTGCCCTCGAACCTTCTTAAAAGCATGTGCATGGCAATTCTCCCGATGTCTTCCATTGGGACATTGACGGCGCTCAAAGGAGGTGAAAGTGCCGTCGCATAATCGGGATCATCGAAAGTGGCCAATCCGATGGGAACATCGAGGGACTCTTGTTTAAGAGCGTTGCGGGCACGCAACACTTCCAGCATGACAAGTCCGTTGGCCGTATAAATGGCCGTGGGTTGCTTCTGAGCCACCTCAAGGGTAGACCGAAGCGCTTCTTTTACTTCAACGGGCGATTCTTTACGTACACGCATGATATCCTGGGGCAATTGTCTGTCGGCCATTGCCCGTATGTAACCTTGCAGGCGTAACGCTCGTGGGGGAATACCTTCCTCGGGTTCCGTGAAATAAAAGACCCGCTGATAGCCTTGCTGCAGGCAGTGGCGGGTCATCTCCTCCGAAGCCTCTAAATCATTGATGACGATAGAATCTGTATGGGGGATGCCGTAGTTTCTGTCCACCAAAACCACTGGCAATTCTCCCGCAATTTTTTCAAGGAGGGCGCGGTTTTTCCCCTCGGTTTGAATGACCAGTCCGTCGACTTGTCCCCGGGAGAACATGTGAAGGTACTGACGCTCCTTTTCAACGGATCCGTCAAAATCCGCCGTGATCACCTGGTAGCCGGCCGGATAAGCAACTTGCCCCAAGCCTCGGGAGAGCAACGATGCAAACGGATAAGACAAATTGACGACCAGCAAGCCAATCATGCCACTGCGCTTGCTGCGCAATCCTCTGGCGAAACGGTTGGGCGTGTACCCCAATCGGGCAACTGCTGTGGCAATGCGGTCCCGTGCTTCGCTGCTCATGGATTGGTACTGTCCATTGAGAAACCGTGAGACGGTAGTGGGTGAAACGTGAGCAGCCTTTGCAACATCGTAGATGGTTGGTTTATGGCTTTTTGCCACTTTCCTTCACCCTTTTGTTGTCCGGTATTGAATCCAAAAACGCTTGATCTCTCTAAGAGTGGATGATATCATACTTCCGAGCATTAGGAAATCGATTTCGTATATCGATTTCCTCCCGCCACAATATTGGATTGGAGGGAAAACGATGAAGCCCCGTTTCGCCATGTTGGCTGGCAGCGCCGTGACGTTGGTGGGCCTGCTGGCTGGGTGTGGAGGTGGCAGTGTCGGTTCATCCCAAAACAATGCGGGCAATCCCGCTTCGTCTACCAAAGGGGTGACCATTCGCGTTGTTCTGGCAAACCACCCGTGGACCGATGGCATCAAGAAGTTGTTGCCCGATTTCGAAAGTAAAACTGGTATCCATGTCAATCTTGAATCTTATGGAGAAACACAACTGACTCAAAAATTGACGACTGAGTTTACCTCGGGCAACTCGGACATCGACGTCTTTGCACAGCGCCCCTTGCAAGAAGCGCGGTTGTTTGTCCAAAACGGCTGGTATCAAGATCTGAATGGGTATGTGAAAGATCAGCAAAAAACGCCGACAGACTGGCAGTACAATGATTTCTTCCCATCTGCGCTTCAGACGGAAAATGTGAATGGCACGTTGACGGGGATTCCTATTGTTGTGGAACATGAGGTTCTTTATTACAGAAAAGATCTTTTTGCAAAAGCGAATTTACAGCCACCCAAAACCATCGATGAACTGGTCACAGATGCCCAGAAGCTAACGGATAAAAGTCATGGTATCTACGGCTTTGTTGCCCGGGGAGACCGGCAAGCTTCTGTAACACAGTTCAGCAGTTTCCTTTACAGCTATGGCGGGGATTGGTTCGATCAGCAGACGAAGAAGGCCACACTCAATACGCCAGAAGCGATTCAGGCTTTTGAGACGTACGGCAAATTGCTCAAAGATTACGGTCCTCCAGGTACTTTGAACATGTCGTGGCCGCAAGCGGCTGCTGTGTTTGCACAAGGAAAAGCGGCCATGTGGACCGATGCAGACTCGGTATTCCAAAATGTAACGGATCCCTCCAAATCACAAGTGGCACAAAACGTTGGGATTGCCAAGTTCCCGGCAGGTCCAAAAGGCTCGATTCCTTATTCGGTGACGTCCTGGGGCCTTTCCATTCCCAAAACAGCTCCCCATAAGGATGCAGCCTGGCAGTTTATTGTATGGGCCACTTCTCCAGATACGGTGAAAAAACTTCAGACTGGTTCTTCTCCTGTGCCTGGCGCAAGGGCCAGCTTATGGAATGACGAAGATATGAAATCGTTCCCGTCAGATTGGGTAGCTGCGGCAAAAGCTTCCGCGGATGGCCGGCCCTATGACCGTCCTTTGGTGGTGCAAGTTGGGCAAGCACGGGACATCATTGGCACCGTGATTGATACGGGTATTCAGGGCGGCGATGTTACTGCTGCAGCGAGCAGTGCAAATCAGCAGTTCCAACAGCTGCTCGATACCGAAAAGAAGTAACGCTTACTGCTCAAGATCGCCTTCTCCCTGCACGGAAAGAGGCGATCTTGTTTTAGGAAGAAGGTGAATTGATGGGGGCCGGACATCCTAGAAACCGTTTACGCGGCATGGGCTTTGTCGATCGCCATGCAAAGTGGCTATTTCCATTGCCGGCCATGGTGTTCATTTTCGTCATGATGATCTTCCCGCTGATCTATACCCTTTACAACAGCTTTACCGGCTGGAGCCTCAGCAGTGGCGCACCACGGACGTGGAACCATTTTGCCAACTATGCCCGACTCGTCCACGATGATCGGTTTTTGCTCTCCATTGTCCGGATGTTTTACTTTACCGTTGCCGCGGTGGCCGTGGAGCTCATCATCGGTACCGCTGTCGCTGTTTTTCTGAATCGATCCTTCCGTGGAAAAAACATCATCCAAGCCCTGCTGCTTCTCCCCATGATGGCAACGCCCGTGGCGGTGGCTATGGTATGGATGCTGATGTTTGAACCCACTGCAGGGATTGTCAACTACCTATTGAGCATCGTCGGTCTTCCACAGCCTGGGTGGTTGGGTGAAGCACGTTGGGCTTTGCCCACCCTCATTTTGCTGGACGTTTGGGAGTGGTCTCCCATGATCACGCTGATGGCTTTGGCGGGTTTGACAAACCTTTCTTCGGAGACGTTGGAAGCAGCAGCCGTCGATGGCGCCACTCCTTGGCAGACCTTTTGGAGGATCACGCTTCCTCTCTTGCGGCCAACGTTGACTGTTGCCGTACTGCTCCGCGTGATTGATGCGCTCAAGTGGTTCGACACGATTTATGCCACGACAGGTGGCGGGCCGGGATATGCGACAGAGACGCTGAACATTTATACGTACCAGCAAGCCTTTTCCTACTTCAATTTTGGGTACGTTTCTTCCATTTTGGTCGTCTTTTTCGCGATTGTCCTGGGTATCAGCCTGCTGCTGTCGGTGATACGTGGGCGGGTGGAGGCATAATCATGGCATCATTAAAACGTCGCAGTGGATTGGGACGGGTTGGGTTTTGGGCATTGCTGATCTTTATCCTGCTCATTTTCATGAGTCCTTTTTTATGGATGTTGCTCAACTCTTTAAAGACACCGATTCAAATCATTACGCTCCCCCCTTCCTTTTGGTTTAAACCAACGCTGTCCAACTATTCCAATGTCTTTGAACAACAAGAGTTTGGAAAATTCTTCATCAACAGTTTGGCCATCGGAGTAGGATCGACGTTCTTTGGTCTGCTCCTGGGGCTACCTGCAGCTTATGCAATCGCACGGTACAATCAGGGCCGACTGGCCACATTGATCCTCTTGGCACGCATGATTCCAGGAATTTCTCTGCTCATTCCCTGGTTTATCATGTTTCGTGCCCTCCACCTTACGGATACCTACCTGGCGCTTATCCTGACGCACATGCTGGTGGGAGTTCCGTTCATCGTATGGGTCATGATCCCCTTTTTTGAAGCGATTCCAAAAGAGTTGGACGAAGCAGGTCGGGTAGATGGAGGTTCGACACTGCAGGTTTTTCTGCATGTCATTCTCCCGATCTCGGGGCCCGGTATCGTCACCGCTTCGATCATGGCGTTTATCTATTCTTGGAACAATTTTATGTTCAGCGTCGTTTTGGCTGCCAACAATACCAAGACGTTGCCTGTCGCCATCTACAACTTCATCTCTTATGCCCAAATTGACTGGGGAGGACTGATGGCTGCAGCAGTGGTCATCACTCTGCCCGTCTTGATCATCGCCATTCTGACACAACGGTTTATTGTCGCTGGACTGACCGCAGGGGCCGTGAAGGGGTAAGGGGGAATCGGGTTGAGCATAGAAGTCGTCACCTTCGGTGAAACCATGGCCTCGTTTCGACCGCTTTATCCTGAACATTTGGATGGTGCTGCCATCCTGGCGCGCAGCATTGCCGGGGCAGAGTCCAACGTGGCCATCGCCTTAAGCCGTCTGGGACATGGTGTGGCATGGATCAGCAAGTTGGGTGACGATCCGTTTGGGCAACACATCCTCCGCTTGCTTCGCGGGGAAGGCGTGGACGTCGGTGGTGTCCGCATGGACCGCACGCATCCAACAGGATTGTACTTCAAGCAAAAAAGTCCAACCGGCCGAGCGCAGGTTTTCTATTACCGAAAAGGTTCGGCGGCAAGTTTTCTGGCGCCGCAAGAGGTGGATTTGGAGGTATTCCCCCAGGCCCGTTACCTGTTTGTTACTGGCATTACCCCTGCGTTAAGCGCGACGTGTCGTGAAACGACCTTTGCTGCTGTCCAGCAGGCGCATGAGCGGAAGATGACGGTCCTCTTTGATCCCAACCTGCGGCTAAAGCTTTGGGGCATTGAAGAAGCCCGTCCGATCCTCCTTGAGCTGGTCGCTTTGTCCGATATTCTCCTACCTGGGATAGAAGAAGCACGGTGGCTGGTCGGAAGCGATGATCCCCAAATTGCTGCTCAGCGGTTTTTGGAAATGGGGCCCAAGCAAGTGGTCCTGAAACTGGGTCCGTCGGGAGCTTACTTTGACAATCAGCAGCAAAGTGGTTTTGTCCCTGGGGTTAAAGTCCGCGAGGTGGACGAAGTGGGAGCAGGAGATGCTTTTGCAGCCGGTCTCCTCTCTGGATTGTTGGAAGGGGAAGAGGTTCAGGATGCGGTCGTACGGGCCGTAGCCATGGGCGCCATTGCGGTTACAGGTGTGGGCGATTGGGAACAGTCTCCTTCGCGTCAGGAGCTTGAGCTTTTTCTGAGTGGTGCGCAAACGACCCTTCGCTGAAAGAGAGGAAACAGATGAAAATCACTTCAATGGAGCTCTTTCCCATTCCGCCCCGTTGGCTCTTTCTTCGTATCGGAACCGATGAGGAGATTGTCGGTTGGGGAGAACCGGTCGTGGAAGGGCGGACCGCTTCGGTGGCCGCAGCGGTCAAAGAACTCGAACCGTTTTTGATCGGACGGGATCCTGGCGAAATCGAAGACATCTGGCAGGTACTGTATCGAGGCTTTTTTTACCGCGGAGGGCCTGCCTTTATGAGCGCGATTGCCGGCATCGATCAAGCGCTGTGGGACATTGCAGGAAAGCGGTTGGGAGTGCCGGTCTATCGGTTACTGGGTGGACCGGTAAGACAGAAGGTTCGGGTCTACAGCTGGATTGGCGGCGATCGGCCTCACCAAGTCGCCGAACAGGCTCGGCAACGGATTGCGGAAGGTTTTACGGCTGTCAAGATGAATGCTTCCGAAGAGATGGATTACATTGACTCCCCAGCAAAAATCGATGCTGTCATTGCGCGGGCTGCGGCAGTGAGGGAAGCGATTGGCAACGATCGCAACATGGGCATCGATTTTCACGGACGGATACACCGCTCGGTGGCCAAGGTTCTTTTGCGGGAGCTCGAGCCCTTCCATCCGATGTTTGTCGAGGAGCCTGTCTTGCCCGAACATATGGAGAGCTTGCGGACACTGGCCGAAACGACCACGATTCCCATCGCATTGGGAGAACGCCTGTTTTCCCGCTGGGATTTCAAACCCTGGTTTGCCAGCGGAGCGGTGGACATCGTTCAGCCCGATTTGAGCCATGCCGGTGGTATTTCAGAAGTGCGCCGTATCGCGGCCATGGCGGAAGCTTACGACATTGCCGTGGCACCTCATTGTCCACTTGGACCCATTGCACTCGCTGCCTCTCTACAGATCGATGCCGCTGCGCCCAATGCGGTGATCCAAGAGATCAGCCTTGGAATTCATTACAACGATACGGCTGATCTGCAAGATTACCTACGCAACTCCGAGCTGTTGAAGCTGCAGGACGGATTTGTGGATCTCCCCACAGCGAGTGGCCTTGGTGTCGAGATAGATGAGGAAAAAGTCCGGGAGAGCAGTGGCTTTACAACCTGGCACAACCCAATTTGGCGCAATGCAGACGGCAGCATCGCCGAATGGTAGGGAGGTACAACCATGACATTGGCTGAAAGCTATCAGCAACTTCAAAAAGCGCACGTGGTTCCCATTCTTCGGCGTTTTCAGGAAGAACAAGTGTTTCCGTTGACTGAGGCATTGGCCGGCGCTGGTATCACCGCAATGGAGATCACGTTGGATTCTTCCAGCGCAATTTCACTTATCGCTTCCTTACGCGAGCAGTTCGGCGCCCAAATGCTCGTTGGCGCAGGTACGGTGATGACAGCTGCTCAGGCAGAGAAAGCGATGGAACATGGCGCAGCATTCCTTGTCTGTCCACATTTGGATCCAGCGATCCTCGCGCAGGCGCACGTTCGTGGTGTACCGGTCCTTCCAGGGGTCTTTACCGCCACGGAGGTTGCCACCGCTTTGGCCAACGGTGCCCAAATGTTGAAGCTTTTTCCCGCAGGGGTCGTTGGGCCTGCTTATCTAAAAGAATTGCTGGGTCCGTTTCATGGCGTGGCTTTTGTGCCAACGGGGGGAGTCTCCGAGGAGAATGCGGCAGCGTTTCTCCAAGCGGGGGCGGTTGCGTTGGGCATCGGTGGAGCCCTTTTCCCACAGGAAGAAGTGAGCCAAAAAGAGTGGCAAAAGATCGCTGCTCGCGCCCGGCGATTATTGAACCTGTTTCAAGAGTAATGGCATTGATCGAGGAATTCGGACTTTTTGTTCTGTATTTTGGCAGAGGTGAGGGAATCAGACATGCAACTTAGAATCGAAAACGTGCGGACCATTCTTACAGCTCCCGAAGGAATTAACTTGGTTGTCGTGCGTGTAGAGACCAGCGAACCTGGACTCTACGGCTTGGGATGCGCGACTTTTACGCAACAAGCGTTTACTGTAGCTACCGTGCTGGAAAAGTATCTTGCTCCTTTTTTGGTGGGTAAGGATCCGAGACGCATCGAAGATCTTTGGCAGAGTATGTATGCAGCGACCTACTGGCGAAACAGCCCGGTGCTCAACAACGCCATTTCCGGTGTGGATATGGCGTTGTGGGACATCGCAGGCAAGCTCGCGCAAGCACCTCTTTATCAGTTGTTTGGTGGCAAGTGTCGGGAAGGCGTTGCCGTTTACAAACATGCGGACGGAGAGAATCCGCAAGAAGTCGAGGACAATGTCCGCCGCTACAGGGAAGAAGGGTATCGCTTCATACGTTGTCAGATGGGGGGATATGGAGGAGCCGTTCATCTGGATGCAGCCATGCGGTTGACCCCTCGTTACGTACCCGTTCACGCCCCGCGAGGTGCGCAACCAGGTGCCTATTACGATCCGAGTCGATATGCACGGAGCATCGTTCCTCTTTTTGAACACTTGCGGGAAAGCATCGGGTTTGAGGTGGAACTTCTCCATGACGTGCACGAACGATTGGCCCCCATCGATGCGGTCCGCCTGGCCAAAGAGCTTGAACCGTACCGTCTCTTTTATCTGGAGGACCCCGTATCGCCGGAAGATGTCGACTGGCTGCAAACCATGCGCGCACAGACGTGTACGCCGATCGCGATGGGTGAACTCTTCTCCCATCCCTTGGAGTGGCAGCGCGTGATCACCAATCGGTTGACCGACTTTATACGCGTGCATCTCAGCCATATTGGTGGCATCACACCCGCCCGTAAGCTTGCAGCGCTCTCCGAAGCGTTTGGTGTGCGCACGGCTTGGCATGGGCCGGGAGATCTATCCCCGATCGGCTATGCGGCGAACTTGCACCTGGACCTTCATGTACCAAACTTTGGTGTCCAGGAATGGGTGGGCTTTAGCGAGCGGTTGCAAGAGGTGTTTCCCGGTTGCCCGCAAGTTCAGGATGGATACGCTTATCCCAACGACAAACCAGGGTTGGGCGTCGATATAGATGAGGAGAAAGCGCTTCAGTATCCTCCGATAGAAGGTCTGCCCGAGTGGACCTTTGCCCGCCGGCCGGATGGTTCTCCGGCGCGTCCTTAGTTGGTTTAAAAAGGCTGGGATCAAGCGTTTCTTGCGCCGAGCAAGCGGTTCTTTTAGACTCTTGGATCAAATGAGGGCAAGGCAGCAGGGGCGAAGCGTGTGCGAATTCTGTTGACCTATGCAGCGGTAGAGGCAGCCATGGACCAGGTGGTCCAGCGCGCTTTTTATGAGGGGCGTTTTTTAACGACCCTGCAAGCCGGGGCGTACACGTTTGCCCAGGTACGCCATTTTGCCCTGCAGTACAGTTTCTATAGCCGGCATTTTCCGCGGGTACTGGGTGCGGCAGTGGCAGCTATGCCCCCGGATGATCGCTGGTGGATTCCCATTGCGGACAACTTGTGGGATGAAGCGGGGCGTGGAATTGCTGGCCGTTCTCATGCGGTGCTTTACCGTAGCTTTCTGCAAAGTGTCGATCCAAAACTGCAGTTTGAGGCAGATGGAACGCCTGTAGGCGTCTTGCCTTCTTCGGCAGTCTTAGGAGCGATTGACACTTTCTTGGACGTTTTGCGGACCGCCGAACCAGTCGCTGCGATGGCGGCCGTTGGTCTGGGGTCAGAGTATTTTGCGGGAGAGGTGATGGGGGCGATTGCTGCCGGACTGCGTCATCCCCAGTACAATGCGGTACATCCGCTTGATCTCACCTTTTGGGACGTGCATGCCGGCAGACATGAGCCGCGCCATTATGCCTTATGTAAAGAGGTACTGGTTACCTATCATGATCCGCAGACGCTGCGCCTGATGTTTGAAGTAGGGCAGCAGATCGCGCTGTCGGAAGCCCGCATGTACGATCAGTTGCACGACGAGATGATCGCCCTGAAGTGAGTGCACTACACAAATGATAGTAGGGTCCAAGCGGGCCAAGTGACCAAGAGGATGCTCGAACGGAGAGATATGCGCGGTAGAAAACTTCGAGTTCGTCTATGAGTTCTCGATCCGAAGGTGGTCATCCAGCAAGGGAAGGGAAGTAGGAGGTGATCTTGCAAGCGATGTCCGAACATCAAGAGGACGTTCGCAAGCAGTTTGGGCCCAGTGCAGCCGCCTATCGTGATGCGCCCCTCTTTGCCCAAGGGTCGGATTTGCAAAAATTGATCGCAACGGCGCGTCTTTCTGGCAACGAACGCGTGCTCGATTTGGGAACTGGGGCAGGGCATACCGCCCTCGCTTTTGCGGGAGAGGTCCGTGAGGTAATCGGCATTGACGTGACCCCTGAAATGATCCAGACAGCTCGAGCGTTGGCGCAAGAGCGCGGCGTTACCAACGTTGATTTTCAGGTGGCAGACGCAGCACAGCTTCCTTTTCCCGAGAACTGCTTCGATAGGGTCACCTGCCGCATGGCGATGCATCACTTCCCACATCTGGAACAAGTGTTGCACGAAGTGGCGCGCGTTCTTGTTCCCGGCGGACAGCTGCTCGTTGTCGATCACTATGCACCTGATGAGGACGAGTTAGACGATTTTATCAATGCGATCGAGCGATTGCGCGATCCAAGCCATATCCGCGAGTATCGCATCGCTGAGTGGCAGTCTGCCTTTGCAATGGCAGGACTGACATTTGCCGTTTGCGATCGATGGGATCTTCCGCTTTTGGTCGGAGAATGGGTGGCGCGCTCCCGGACCCCAAAAGCGCAATGTGAGGTGATCATGATCCGCATGCGTATGGCCTCGCAAAACTGCCGAGAGACCTTTCAAATCGAGTTCGACAACAACGGTGTACCGCTTTCCTTCTGCTTGAAAACGGCACTCTTTCAAGGAATGAAACAGGCCGCAGATTAACGCGTCTCCCCTTCTTCAAAATGCAGCCCCCGCTCGTTTAGCCAGCTATCGAAATGCAAGGCCTCGATGCGTTCGCCAGTGATACCCTCTGCTTGGGGGGAAGCCAAGAAGGAGATGGGGCACGCCATGATCTGCGGATCCAGCAGAGAAGATTGTACATCGGGTTGTGCCAGCGCCTCGGGTGGGATCATGCCGGTTCGAACAGCGCCACCAGGCAAGAAAATGTTGACTGCAACACCGCTGTCGCGTAAATCTTCTGCCATGATCCGAGAGAGCTTCCGTAGCAGCACGGGAAGGACCATAGGGAACAAACCCTTTGCGTATCATCGTCTGATGGTTGATCGAGATATTGACAATCCGACCGTTGCCGCGCTCGACCATTTTTGGAGCTACTGCACGGGAAACCAAAAAGTAGCCATTTACGTTGGTCTCGATAAGATTGCGAAAAAGCTGTGGCGTTACCGTGGCTGCTTCGATGGATGTTTCGGAACGCACGTCCATGGGAAGTTCTTTAGCCTCTAGGCCAGCCTCCACGAAGGAGGTTACGGTGGTGTGCAATCGTTGTGTAGGTCGAGCTGCCAGTGCCACCTTGGCACCACACTGCAGCAAGGCTTGCGCCATAACCAAGCCAAGGCCACTGGATGCGCCGGTGATCAGTGCACGAACACTTACCAATGATTCCATCTCTCCACCTCTTTTTATAGGATTGCAATCTCCTCCAATGATAGGGAATGAAACGGCATAGATAAAAGGGGAGGTGATCATGTAGGGCTTTTCTTGGCGGTTTTTTGCCTTTATATGGTGGCAATGGCGCTGTTTGGCGTTTTTACGTATCGACGCGTGCGTAACTTCAGCGGTTATGCGATTGGGGAGCGGGGGATTAATCCCTGGGTGACCGCCCTTTCTGCGGAAGCCAGCGATATGAGTGGCTGGCCATTTTCGGGGTATGGCTGGCGTTTTCTGGAGGCAGTGTGCTTTCGGTGGTCTCCTATGCCTGGGCGGGGCTGGGCGCCACCTTTGGACCGCTCTTGCTCTTTTCGCTCTTTTGGCGCCGCACGCACTTCGTCGGTGCTTTGGCCGGAATGATCGTCGGTGCCGCGACGGTCTTTGTCTGGGCGAATATCCCTCCGCTGCACCAGACGATCTACGAGTTGCTGCCGGCGTTCGCGATCTCCAGCCTGGCCATTTGGTTAGGGAGCCTGGTGGGGAACCAGCGCCACCCGAGTCAGACAACAGAGGAGTGAATGCTCTACAATAGAAATGGAAATCGTCCGGGAAGCGAGCCGCACGCGAGCAGGGGTGAGCCCGATGGCGCATTGGACACGGAGTTTGGTTTTGGCAGCGGCAGACAGCTGGTGGATGAAGCAGTTGATCCTCCGGCGCGGCCAGTGGCTGGTACGGCGTTTTGTCGCTGGGGAGCGTATCGACGATGCCATCGCAGTGATGCGCAGGCTCAAGGAAGAAGGGCTGGGGACGATTTTGGATCTGCTCGGGGAGGATGTCTCGTCGGAGCAGGAAGCAGATGCTGCGCTTGCGCAGATTTTGGCGACCATCGATGCGGTAGCTGCAGCGTCGGTCAAACCCGATCTGGCTGTCAAGTTGACACAGTTGGGCCTGTTGCTGGATGAAGCGCAGGCACATCAACGGATGGAACAGATCGCAGTCCGAGCCCGGCAGACCGGCCTTTTTGTCTGGATCGACATGGAGCAGTCGGCCGTCACGGAAGCGACGCTTCGCCTTTTTGAGGCATTGCGCCCCACCTACGAAAATGTCGGCATTGTCTTGCAGGCCTACCTGTATCGGACAATGAACGATCTGAAGCGGCTGCTTCCTCTACATCCAAAGGTGCGTATCGTCAAGGGCGCTTACTTGGAACCGCCGGAAGTGGCTTTTCCCAAAAAGGCCGATGTGGATCGCAACTATCGCAAGCTGGTCTTTGCCTGCCTGCAGGGTGGGGGCAGCGTCGCTGTGGCCACCCACGATCCGGCCATCATTGCCGGTGTCTTGTCGTATTGTAGGGAACATCCGGTGGCATCGGATCGGGTGGAGTTTCAGATGCTCTACGGTGTTCGCCCCGACTTGCAGCGTACATTGGCCCAACGCGGCTATCGAACGCTGGTCTATGTGCCCTTTGGAGAAGCATGGTATCCTTACTTTTCCCGCCGCTTGGCAGAGCGACCGGCCAATATCGGTTTTGTGCTGCGCAGCCTGATGCCGGCGTCTTCGCAAGCCCCCCACCAAGGGATCAAAGCGGGATGATCGATTTGGTGTACAACGTGGGATGCATGGGTGAAGGAGGTTTGGCATGCAACTGCTGCCTTTTCAGAACCAAAGACCGCTAGATTTTACCCAACCAGAGACATTGCGTGCGATGCAAGAAGCATTGCAGCGCACCCGGGCCGCTTTTCCGTTGCAGATACCGGCAGTGGTCGACGGGCAGAAGGTCGACACGGCAGAAAAGATCGAAAGCTACAATCCTTGTCGCAAGGAAGGGCTGGTGGCAGTTGCCGCCAAAGGGGATCGGGCATTGGCCGATCAAGCGCTGCAAGCAGCTTGGCAGGCCTTTGAAACCTGGCAGATGACCCCAGCAGAGGTGCGTGCCCGCTATCTGCTGGCAACTGCAGCAGAAATGCGCCGTCGGCGTTATGACCTGTGTGCCCTGGAAGTGTTGGAGGCGGGCAAGAGCTGGTCCGAGGCCGATGGCGATGTCAACGAAGCGATTGATTTTTTGGAGTACTACGCCCGTGAATCGGTCCGAATGGCGCAACCGGTTGCGACGGCGCCCTATCCGGGTGAAGAGAACACCTCGCAGTACATTCCGCTGGGCGTCGGTCTGATTCTGCCACCTTGGAACTTTCCGCTGGCCATTCTGACGGGGATGACGATGGGGCCGGTTGCTGTCGGCAATACGGTGATCCTCAAGCCAGCCAGCCCCACACCAGCGATCGGCTATCAGCTGGCGGCCATCCTGCAAGAGGTGGGTCTGCCCAAAGGGGTGGTCAACTTCTTGCCTGGTTCGGGCAGTGAGGTAGGGGAATACCTGGCCCGTCATCCCCAGATGCGCTTTATCAGTTTTACCGGCTCCCGCGAGGTGGGTACACACCTGTTTGAAGTTGGAGGCCAGGTGGTTGAAGGGCAACGCTGGCTCAAACGGGTCGTGGCAGAGATGGGGGGCAAGGATGCCATTGTCGTCGATGAGAGCGCCGATCTGGATGCGGCGGCCGACGGGATTGTCACCTCTGCCTTTGGCTACCAGGGGCAGAAGTGTTCGGCCTGCTCCCGCGTCATCGCGGTCGACGCAGTCTACGACACCCTATTGGAAAAGCTCGTGACCAAGACCCAGGCGCTGCAAGTGGGACCTGCAGAAGATCCAAAGACGCAAGTTGCTGCAGTGATCAGTGCCCAGCAATATGAGAAGGTGCTGCAGTATGTAGAGATTGCGCAAACGGAAGGGCGGGTGGTGGTCGGGGGACACGCTGGGGATCCAAGCGGTTACTATATTGAACCGACGCTGGTGGCCGACGTCGATCCGAATGCCCGCATTGCTCAGGAAGAGATCTTCGGTCCGGTGGTCGCCTGTCTGCGGGCTCCCAACTTTGAAGCGGCCATCGACATTGCCAATCAGACGGTCTATGGCCTGACGGGTGCCGTCTACAGCCGCAATCGGAAGCATTTGGAATATGCCCGCGAGCACTTCTTTGTCGGCAACCTCTACTTCAACCGCAAATGCACCGGCTCCTTGGTAGGGGTACATCCCTTTGGTGGCTTTAACCTCTCCGGCACGGATGTCAAGACCGGCTCGCCAGAGTATTTGCTGCATTTCATGCAGATGAAGTCGGTCAGCGAAGCGCTGTAAACCAGACCAATCCGATAGCACACCTGTACGCTGCACAGGCGATGCGTCGATAGTGGATGCGGGTATATCGCGTCAAAGAATCGGACTGCCAAGCAGTCCGATTCTTTGCTTAGGGGGAGTATCGACGAGACAGACCATGGGGGCTATTGTCAATCTGTTTCGTTACCGTAAACTATGAATAAGAAGGGGGAGAGCTTTTATGGCCAAGGAACTTTCGAGGACAAAGTGGAAAACCGGAAGTGTAGTCGGAGCAGGTACATTGGCTGCGCTGCTCTTGCTGGGAGGATGCAGCAGTGGGGCGAGCACGACGCCCCAAAATCAGACCGCACAGCAGGTTACCCAAACGGTGGCGGTTTCTCAGCTTCCGCTCGATGTCACCGGTGATATCGTTTCGGAAACCGATGGCTGTGTCAATGCCAGTCTCTTTCATCCCGGGGAAGCAGTGGTCTTTCGGGTGAGGGTGATCGATCTAGCCACCCAAAAACCGGTGGAAAACGCCAAAGTTCAAGTGCAGCTCAGCAACGGACAAACCCTCGATCTACATTTTGGACCCCATCCTTCTGCAAAACAGGTCGATGAATCGTACTACACCATCCTTTACAAGATCCCAACCGATGCGAAACCGGGAACCATTGATTACACCATCACGGCGACAACACCGGATGGGCGAACCGGCTCTTTCAAGCCGTTTAACATTCCGCTTTCCAAGTTTACGATCGCCCCTGCCGGAAAAGATCAGGTTGTCGCTGGCAAGAGCACTTCATAAGGCAAGGAAAGGAACGTGGACGGCTTGCAGAGGAAGTGGAAACCCAAGCGAATTGCGCTCTTTGCCGCGATAGGAATCCTGATGGTAGGGCTGATTGGAACCGTTGCCTTGACAGGGGGCGGAGCCATCGTTGCTGCGGTGACCGCTCCGTTTCGTCAGTCTCCTGGGCAGGTCGAAGCGCAGCGTACGTCGGTACCTTCACAAACAGCGGTACAGCCTGCAAAAACGGCTGCATCGCAAACGGCTTTGCCCCGGTATGACGCCAATGTGCAACTTTCCAGGCAAGAGGCACAAGTTGGCGAGCCGATCCTCCTAAACGGGGAGGAGTTTCATGCTGGGCAGAAAGTGCAAATCCTCTGGCAGACTGTCTCGGGACATTATGTTATTCAGGGTTTGGATAAATTTGGTGGTGTCGCCTTTGAACCCCAATCCCAGTTGCTTGGGGAGACGACTGCAGATGCTGCAGGGAAGGTGCACTTTTCGTTTCGGGTTCCCAAGGATTACGGCGGCATGCATGATCTGCTCGTCACATCAAAAGAAGGCGGCCCGCAAGGGAAAACGGGGCTTATGGTCCAGCCGAAGTTCACTGTAACGCCTGCTTCTGGACCTGCAGGAACGCGCATCGCCATTCACGTGGACGGATTGGGCTACACTGATATGGAGCGAAATTGGCAGGTCACCTACGACAATACGTTTACGGGGCTGATCTCTGCCGTTGCAACAAAGGGAAGCGCCACTGCTTATATTCGGGCGGTAGGCGATGTAGGCGAACATACGATCGGCATCTGGCACAATTACAATGGCATTCCTTATATCAACTATCAACAGGGACCTTATGCCTATCTGGATTGTCCTCAGTTTACTTTCCGCATTACTGCAGGAACGCCAATCATCCAAAACAGTGTCGAAACGCCCCCGCCTGTTGCGCCGAAGAGCAGCTATACCCTCCAAGTGCCTCCATCCGCACCGGGTGTTAGCCTCCATTTAGATCGCGCGCAGGCGACGGTTTCGGAAAAGGTCACCTTGACGGGAAGTGGCTTCCCAGCGAATACGGCCGTCTCCTTTTTATGGAATACGGCACGGGGCAACCGCGTTACAACAACCGGATACGCAATGGAAAAGCAGCACCTGCTGGAGGTCCATACGGATGCCCGAGGGCAACTGCAGACAACGTTTCAGGTTCCCAACGACTTGGGAGGTCCTGCCCATCTCATTGAAGCACAGGTGAATGGAAAGACGCTTGCGGCAACGACCCTGCAGATCTTGCCGAAGATCGTCTCGGTAACACCCCAGAAAGGGAGTGTAGGGCAAGAGGTCGATGTCCACCTGCAAGGAGTGGGTTGGACCGAGTACGACAACATCTATGCCGTTACGTACGACAACGCGTATATCGGCTATATCTGTGGTTTCAACAGCCATGGGGATGTGCATCTCAAGCTGCGGCTGAGTGGTCAAGCGGGCCCGCATTACATCGATCTCTATCCCGGCATTTACAAGGGCAAACAGCCTAAACCCGACGTCTATACCAAGCCGATGCTGACCTACCGAGAGGATCATCCTGGAGAGGGGCTGCCGGCCATCCGGTTGACGGTAGAAGTTACCCCATCCCCGTAATCGGGGCTAACTCCGGAAATCGTTCTTTTGCATGCGACCACCGCGCTTTCATGAAGACGCCGGTGGTCGTTTTGCAGGAGTCATTGCAGCCCGCATGCGATGCCTTCGTGTTTTAGAAGGGCAACCTTCATCGGTAGACCGCCGCGATAGCCGGTCAGCGTGCCATCCTTGCCGATCACGCGATGACAGGGAATGACCAAGGGAATCGGATTGCTGCCGATGGCCCTGCCTACGGCCCTGCTCGCTGTAGGCCGACCAATTGTAGCCGCGATTTCCGCATAGCTCCGCAGGGTACCATACGGGATCTCCTGCAGCGCTTGCCAGACCCTCATTTGAAACGGGGTGCCCTCTAAATCCAAAGCGAGGGAAAAGCTCGTCCGATTCCCTTCCAGATACTCCCGGATCTGTGCGGTATACGGCGCGAGCGCACGTGGCTCATGGAGCCACTCCCGAGGAGAAAGGTGCTTTTGCACCCATTGCTCCAATGCCGATAGATTTTCATGGGGTAAGGTGATGCGACAGAGCCCTTTTTCGGTGGCTGCAAGGTAAAACGTCCAAGAGCCGTAAGACACCGTGTCCCAATAGACGTCGCGATCGGCTGCCTTCAACTTGAAAGCCTTCTTTCACGGATTGCTTTGATGGCGTCATCTTAGCACACGGAAGAGAAGGGAGAGCCTTTCAAAGGATCGACTTTCTCGTAAATTCACACTTGATACATGTGTAAACTGAGGTTATAATATCCCCCATCTTTTATATTCTTTGCAGAGGGGAGAAATGGGAGATGCTTCTTGTCGTTCTGCTGGGGCTTGCCTGTGGGGTATCGTTTGGTTTTGTCCTGCAACGTGGCAGGTTCTGCTGGGTGAGTGCCTACCGGGATGTCTTTGTCATGAGAGACACGCGGTTGTTTGTCGGAACCATGATCGCCATTGCCGTGCAAAGCATGGGTGTCTACACGTTGTCAAGTTTTGGGATCATTCGCATTCCTCCGCTCCCCTTTACTTGGCTGGGCGCCATCGTAGGTGGATTTGTCTTCGGATGTGGGATGATCTTGGCGGGAGGTTGTGCCTCGGGCAGTTGGTATCGCATGGGGGAAGGGCTTTTGGGCAGTTGGATTTCCCTGTTTGGCTTTATGGTCAGTGCCGCTGCCGTCAAATTTGGGGTACTACAGCCCGTCTACCAATGGATCACCACGCCCAAGGGAAACCACCCGTTTCTCTATCAAAGCTTGGGTGTCTCGCCTTGGGTATTGGTCGGTCTCTTTACGCTCCTCACGCTGATTGCGGTGCGTAGCCACCTGCGGCGTCCGCAAGTGCGCGTGCCCAGTTTGCCTCCACGTAAGCAGGGCATTGCTCATGTGCTGTTTGAAAAACGCTGGCATCCCTTTGTGACTGGGGCCATCGTAGGGGGCATCGCCATCCTGGCATGGCCACTCAGCGAGGTCACCGGCCGGATCGGTGGTCTGGGCATTACGACCCCTTCTGCGCACCTGCTCGGTTTTCTGGTGACAGGCAACACCAAAATGCTGGACTGGGGCGTGTTTTTGGTGTTGGGCATCGCAATTGGCTCCTTTATTGCTGCCAAAGCCAGCGGAGAGTTCCGCTGGCGAATTCCCCCCGCCAAAACAGCGTTGACCAATTTGGGGGGCGGGTTGCTGATGGGATTTGGTGCCGCCCTGGCGGGAGGGTGCAATATTGGAAACGGTTTGGTCAATACGTCGCTCTTTACCTGGCAAGGGTGGGTCGCCACCCCTGCGATTATTCTCGGTTGCTGGTTTGTCGCCTATTGGCAAGTGATACGCCCGATGCGTACTTCTGCGGCATTGCCCATTCGTGTCGCGGCCGGTGAAAGTACCTGAACCAAATCAGAGAAGAGGGGAAAAGCATTGACAAAGCACTTGGAAGTACTGGGATATGTCTGCCCTTTTCCGATTGTGGAAGCCGAAAAGGCGATGGCCCAGCTTACAGTGGATGATGAACTGATTGTCGACTTTGACTGCACACAGGCTACAGAGAGCCTTCCCCGATGGGCAGTGCAGAACGGCCATCAGGTCACCGCCTTTGAGCAGACCGGAGAAGCCCAGTGGCGGATTTGCCTGCGAAAGATAAAATAATCCACACGCTTCATCCTCTGGCTTTGCCACGCGCCATAAAGGCGTGGGGCTTTTCCGCATTTGAAAGCCCGTATGTGCTATTCTTGTCCCGTACGCTGAGTTGTTGAGAAAGAGGAGGTAGATGCCTTGCCGGTCGATCCGCTGGACTATTTCGATGCCTTTTCACGCTTACAGGCAGAAGAGCGGGAATTACGGGAAACAGTGCGTCAATTTGTAAAAGAGACATTCTTATCAAATGTGGCTGCTTGGTGGCAGGAAGGGCGTTTTCCCATCGCGTTGATCCCACGACTGGGAGAGATGGGACTGCTTGGCGCCGATCTCCCGCAGGCGTATGGTGCGTCTGAAGTGGGACCAGTAAGCTACGGCATCATCATGGAGGCGCTGGAATGGGCAGACTCGGGCCTGCGGAGCTTTGCTTCCGTTCAAGGTGGCCTGGTGATGCATGCCATTTACGAGTTTGGTTCGCAAGAGCAGAAGCGAACCTGGTTGCCACAACTGGCAGCGGGGAAGAAAGTAGGTTGCTTTGGGTTGACAGAACCAGATGCTGGTTCCGATCCCAATGCCATGCGTACGACGGCACGGCGGAGTGGCACCGGCTGGGTGCTCGATGGCAACAAGCTGTGGATTACCAACGCCCCCATCGCCGATCTCGCTGTGGTCTGGGCCAAAGACGAGCAAGGGCGGATCAACGGATTTTTGGTCGAAGCGGATGCAGCAGGCCTAACACGCGAAGAGATCCCACGCAAGGCATCGATGCGCTGTTCTGTAACCGGTGCGCTCCACTTCCAGGAGGTCTTTGTCGATGAAGACCATCATCTGCCTTTGGCGCACAGCCTGCGCGCGCCGCTTACCTGTCTGGACAGCGCCCGTTATGGGATCGTGTGGGGAAGCATCGGCGCTGCAGAAGCCTGCCTGCAAGAAGCGCTGGAATATGCCAAACAGCGCATCACCTTTGGCCGTCCCATTGCTGCGCGCCAACTGATTCAGGAGCGCTTGGTCACCATGGCTTCGTATTTGGGTGAGATGCGGCTGACAGCATTGCAGCTGGGTCGGCTAAAAGAAGCAGGTCGGTTGGATCCGGCACAGATTTCGCTGGCCAAGCGCAACAATGCCCGCAAAGCGCTCGAGATTGCACGCATGGCGCGCTCTATTCTGGCAGCCAACGGCATCACCCTCGATTATCAGGCCATCCGCCACATGCTCAATCTGGAGACAGTAGATACGTACGAGGGAACTTACGACGTGCATACCCTGATTGCTGGACAGGCACTCACAGGAAGTAGCGCTTTTTCGTAAGGCTTTCTACTCAGAAAAACGGGAGGGATTTCCGATGGCTGTCTCCAACGAGAAGACCATGAACGAGCTCGCAGTCAACCGGTATACACGGGGGTTGGTCGGACCAGAGATCGCACCGGCAGGACGAATCTCCGATGGGGGTCACGTGATGGGCGTCGCTCCCCAGGATGTTGGGGACCGATGATCACGCCAACTTTTCGCGGCGGCCATGAAGTGACAGCCCCGGTCTTTGTGGAAGGAGCGGAAGTAGGGGATAGCATCGCCATTTTCATCGAAGAGGCGATTATCGCTGCTTAGGCTTCCGCCTCCGGAACGATGCGAACCAATCCGGCGGCGTACGGCGATGATCCTTTCGTAGATAAAAAGTGCCCGGGATGCGGGCAAGCATGGCCTGACTTTATTGTAGAAGGGACAGGTGAACAGGCAGTCCGGTGTGCCCACTGTGGGGCAGTGATCGACACGTTTAGATTCGATGAGGGCTATACCATAGTATTTGACGAGCAGCGGCGCGTGGGCCTGACCGTCACTGCAGAGGTGGCCGAACGTCTGGCCGAAAGGGCGCATGAGGTGATGGCGCTGCCGGAAGCTTCTGAGTAAAATCCCATTTTGCTCTATCGGCCTGCAACCCTCGCGGGAACCTTGGCACGCTTACGCGCCTCTATCGGAAATATCGGGACAACGCCTTCCCGGATGTTGCCCGATTCGCACAACGCCGGCGATTTCGGAGCAAGCTTGGTCGGGGCAAAGCACCCCTATGCCCTCTCGAAAGAAGCGCTCGATGCGGCCAAGACCGATGGACACCTCGATTCGGCCGATGTACGCCCGGGCGCCGTCCTCATCGCACCGATGAAAGTGGCCGGTGGAGGGATCTACTTCGGAGATGCCCATGCGGCCATTGGGGAAGGGGAGCTTGCCCTTCACGGGGTCGACGGAACAGCCAAAGTGCGCCTGCGCCTCCAAGTGTTGAAGGAGCTGACGCTGGAGGGGCCTTTGCTGCTGCCGGTTCCCGAAGATCTGCCGTTTTTGGCACGGCCGTTTGATGCAGAAGAACTTTCCATCGGTGATGCCCTTGCCAAAACCTATGGTGTATCGGTGGCCTCTCACGTTGGGCCGATCCAGATCATCGGGACGGGGGAAACCATCAATGAAGCGAACGATGTGGCCATATTACGCGCCGCGCATCTGTTTGGCATGAGTACGTCGGAAGTCCGCAACCGCTGTACGATCAACGGAGGGGTCAAGATCGCCCGCCTGCCCGGTGCGGTCCAACTGAGCATGCTGGTTCCTTTTCCCATTTTGGATCGTCTTTCCATTGGCGATTTGGTGCGTGCCCAATACGGACTGACGTAACTGTGCTGCTCAAGATGAGCAGGGGATCTGGTAAGAGCCTTTGTCATCAGGAATGTCCATAGGACGAGGCTTAGGACGTCAAGGATTCCGACAAGCCCATGATCAAGTGGGCAGCCAGTGTAATCGCAGGTACCGTGATGCCGGCAGCACGCGCATGGTCCAGTACACCACCATAGACATGTTCTGCCTCGAGCGGTCGTCCGGCTTCAAGATCCTGCAGCATTGAGACACGCATGGGCGGCCCTCCGTTGGCTTCGGCACGCTTGCCGAGCTCACCCAGCATCTGCACAATCGATGCATCTTCTTTTTCTACGTACGTGCGAATTGGAAAACCTTCGAAATCGTCGACGGCAATGCCTTCTGCTTGGGCAACTGCTGCGGTTTCGCGTACCAACTGAAGAAAAGTGAGGACAAGGTTTTCTTCTTGCATGATCCGGGTCCAAGGTAGGCGCGTGAGTGTGGAAACCCCGAAGCTGCCGATTGCATTGCATGCTTTCGACCATTCCACGGAGAGTGCTTCGGCAGGTTCTGCCAGCCAAACTGCGGGTAATCCGGCAACTGAGAGCGCTTCGACAAAAGCTTGCCCGACATTTCTTGCTTGTCGCGCACTGGCAGCTAGTGGGCCGACATAGGTACGTCCTTTGCCGGTTAGGAGCACGCGGCCCCCTTTTTCCCGTTCAGCCCCGACAATGGTCGCTCCGGCGAGCAGGCGCTCTGCGCCAAAGACCGTGCCGAGAATATCGCCTTTGCGAATGCCATTTTGGACCCCATAGACCGCTTGGCAGGATACGTGGCGTAGCGAGGTCGCGGCCGTCTCCAGCTGATGACCCTTTGTGGCAAAAAGCAGGAGATCGGCGTTTTGGATCGCCTGGGGATCGTCGATCAGTTTAAACTGCTCAGCTGACCATTCTTGTTCACGCAACCCCCCTAAACGAATCCCGTACTCGCGCAGTGCTTGGATGGTGTGTGGGGTACCATAAAGGGTCACATCGACTCCAGATTCTTTCAAAAATGCTGCAAAAACTTGCCCGAGCGAACCTGCGCCCACCACGAGAATGTGCATGATCTTTTCTCCCCTAAGACGCAATGATTACGGTAACAATTCTAACACGCGAAAACGGTTCTTGTCCCTTTGTTGTGTACTTTGAGCCCCCATCGAACCGGATCGCCCTTCGCACACTCTCGAACAATGTAAGGATATTTTACCACATCAGCCCACCCGGGCCCTTTGACTGCGGGTGGGCTGGATGGCCTTGGCATGTTTAAAGCGGCGCAGCTAGGGTAGGTAACGGCGAATGCATGCGTTGCGCAGGTTAAAGCCGCTCGTAAGTTCCGACAAGGCGGTTCATGCCGATACAATGGGGTTCGATCTCTTGAAGCAGCTGCCACAATGTCAAGCCTGGCGCAAGATTAAGCTCTTGGTTCAACGCAAAAAGCCAGAAGTAGTAATGATGGGGACCATGGCCGTTGGGGGGCATGGGCCCACCGTAATTTTGCTGGCCAAAGTCGTTCTTGCCCTTGGTATAACCGTCGACCCCTTCTGGCAAGGACGTGACCGATGCTGGAATATTGTAAAGCACCCAGTGGACAAAGCCATAGGTTCCAGGAGAGATTAACGGGGCGTCGGGATCGTGGCAGATGAGCGCCAAGGACTTCGTCCCTTCGGGGACATTCTGCCACGCAAACGGCGGTGAGATGTTTTCACCTTCTCCGGTGTACCGCTTTGGAATCGGCTCCCCGGAACGAAAAGCGCTACTGGTCAACTGCATACTGGTCGGTACAAATCCCATCGGCGATCTACCTCCCTGAAAATTTACCATAAGAACAGAGGAACGGACTGTCAAGCAGCGCCAGGGCAATTTGGGAAAGTTCTTTCAAAAATGATACAGGAAGCGTATAAAGGATCTATGGATGCTCTTAGAGAAGAACTTTCCTCCTTGGACGTTTCAAGGAGTATCGCGCATCGAGCGCCCTGAGTTTAAACGAAGAGAGCGTGGGGACCATGCCCTTGCATAAGAATTTGGATCCAGAGTTGTCAGAAGCAGCAGAACAGCTGCAAACACTTTTTGGTTCGTTGAATATGTCCCATCTTTCGCTTGAACAGATTCCTGCCATGCGTCACGCACTGCACCAAGCAGCAGCTGCAGCTGCTGCTACAGCGGCAATTCCAGAGGTCACCGTAGAGGAAGAATGGATCCCAGGTCCACAAGACGCTCCCCAACTGCGCTTGAAGATCTATCGGCCCAAGCAGCAGGAAGGGGTTTTACCCTGCTTTTACCATATTCATGGGGGCGGTATGATCTTGGGCGACATTGAGATGGAAGACGGACAAATGCGTACTTTCGCCGATCAGCTCAATGCTGTGGTCACCAATGTGGAGTACCGCCTTGCTCCAGAACATCCTCATCCGGCCCCGGTAGAGGATTGCTATGCTGGCTTGCAGTGGGTAGCCGCCCATGCCGAGGCGTTGAGAATCGATCCGACACATATTGTCGTGGGCGGTGAGAGCGCAGGAGGTGGCCTCAGTGCTGCAACGGTCTTGTTGGCCAGAGATCGTGGGGGACCGTCGATCCGTTTCCAATACTTAATCTATCCGATGCTCGACGATCGCAACGAAACGTTGTCCAGCCAGCAGTTTCACGGCAATTGGCCTGGGTGGCCCCGTGAGATGAATTTGCTCGGATGGCAAGCGTTGCTGGGAGATCGCGTAGGAGGACCAGACGTTTCCCCCTATGCGGCACCGGCCCGGGCAACTGACCTCTCCAACCTACCACCGGCGTACCTGGAAGTGGGGACACTGGAGGTCTTCCGGGATGAAGACATCGCGTACGCATGGCGCATGATGCAGCAAGACGTTGCGGTCGAGCTCCATGTCAATGCAGGCACTTTTCATGCATGGGAGTTGGGAGCGCCGAATGCTCGCGTTACGCAACGCGCGGTAGCACGGCGTATGGATGTTCTGCAACGCGCCCTATGGGGTTGACTGGAGCGGAGGTGAATATTGTGGCAGAACCGTTAAATATTGGCGATCCTTTTCCTTCCTTTGTCGCACAGACGTATGACGGTCGCCCCGTCGATGTGGAAGCGCTGTATCGCCAAGGGCCGCTCTATCTTGTTTTTTTGCGTGGCTTTGCTTGTCCGTATTGCCGGCGCAATTTGGCCGATTTGCAAGCTCACGCTCGGGATTTTGAGGCAGAAGGGGCTACGGTGTTGATCATTGGGCCGGATGATGCCAGCACGTTCCAAAAATACTTCCAAGCCCATGAACTTACCTTTCTGGCTATTGCCGACCCACAGCATACCTTGTTGGATCGATATGGACAGCAAGTGAAATGGTACCGGTTGGGGAGGATGCCTGCGGAGGCATTGGTCAATACGATGGGTGTGGTCCGTTTTGTTCATTACGGCCATAGCATGGCCGATATTCCGCCCGTGGAAGAAGTGCTCGAGCAGATCCGTACATTGAAGGAGGTGGGCGAAACGTTTCCTGAGATTCATGCGATGGATGCCAATGGCATTGAAAGGCATCTCTCCGATTACAAGGGTAAACAAGCGGTGGTGCTCTACTTCTATCCCAAAGATATGACGCCGGGCTGCACGCGCGAAGCCCATGATTTCAATGACCATTTGTCTGAGTTTCAAGCCTTGCAGGCCAGTGTGCTGGGGATCAGCGTGGACACACAGGAGAGCCATCAGGCGTTTGCCAACAGCTGCAACCTGCAATTCCCGCTACTCTCGGATGCCAATGGCCAGATCGCCGATTCGCTGGGACTTTTGACCGAGATTCCTGGACATCCGGAATTGGGCCGCGTAGCCAAGCGAACCACTTTCGTCATCGACCGCGAGGGGGTGTTGCGCGCCCGCTTTGATGTAGACAAGGTCGATGGGCACGTCGAAGAAGTACTTGGCGCCGTTCGCGCTCTTCGTTCTTAAAGCCCACCCGATTGCCATCCCAACCCTTTTTCAAACGCAGGGGGCCAAGAGTCTCCTGCGTTTTATTATCATTGCAAAAGTGAAATAAAAGTGATACAACCTCCGATAGGATGACATCTATTCATCAGACATCAGACATCTTACATCGGCGGATAGGGAGGTGAGGGCACAGCATCATGCTTTCTCAAGATCACAAGCTTCTCTACGAAGAGGTGGTCGCATTATTGCGTAACCAGCTCGAACAACAGCAGTGGAAGCCCGGAGAGCAACTTCCGAGTGAAGCCGAGTTGAGCGCGGCATTTGGTGTGAGCCGCTCGACCATCCGCGAGGCCGTCCTTTGCCTCGTAGAAGAAGGCGTGCTGATCAAAAAGCGTGGCCGCGGCACGTTTGTCAATGCACCTGTATCGATTCATGCAGGGCTTGAAACACTGATGAGTGTGACGGAATGGATTGAACAGAGTGGATTTCGTGCCGGGACCGCCGATTATGAGATCGGTTTTCGTCCGGCTTCGCCCCAGGAGATACGCCTCTTTAAGGAGGAGCAGGAGCACGTTGTCGGTGTCATCCATCGCGTTCGCACCAAAGATGATCTTCCGTGTGCCTACTGCGAAGATATCCTGCCTGTCCGGTTGGCTCCGACAGCTTCAGAGGAGATGGGTACCTCCTTGTTTGCCTTTTTGGAGCAACAGCGTGGAGAGCGGATCACCTTGGCACAAAGCAAGGTGAAGGTGGAGACTGCTTCGACGCAGATACAGGAAGCCTTGCATTTAAGCGGTCCAGAACCGCTGCTGGTGCTGGAGCAAGTCCATTTCGACGAACACCGCAAGCCTGTTTTGCTCTCCAAAGATTGTTTTATACCGAACGAATTCAATTTTAATTTGGTGCGGAAACGTCGCTTGTCCGGTGGAAGCAGGCGCGATACCCAAAGAAGGGAAGTTAGGACAGATGAGACATTTTAAGCGGGGGACGATTGGCTTTATCGGTGCATCGTTGGCGGTCCTGCTTGCCGCTTGTGGCGGGAGTGGTTCGGCTGGCTCGACGAACACTCCCTCCCAGCAAAGCAATAGCGCAGCTGCCTCACAAGCTGCAGGGGAAGGGACATCGGGCAGCGGTACTGCTTCCGGACTGAAGGTTGGCCTTGTTGCCGATGTTGGAGGATTGCATGATCATTCTTTTAATCAGTCTGCGGATGATGGATTGATGCGCGCCCAAAAAGAGTTGGGGATTCAGGCGACAGCCGTTCAATCGCAACGTCCAGAAGATTATGTCACCAATTTGAGCAACCTTGCCCAACAAGGAGACCAACTGGTCATTGCTGTTGGGTTCAATATGACCGACGCAGTCCAGCAAGTGGCTCCCCAATTCCCGAAAACCCATTTCCTGCTCATCGACTCGACGGTAAATCTCCCCAACGTCACCTCCGCCCTCTTTAAGTCGGAGCAGGCCGGCTATTTGGTGGGTGCCCTCTCGGGCCTGCTAGAGACGAAGGGAGGACTGCCCCATCTCAATGGGCAAAACGTGGTGGGGGTGATCGGGGGTCAGGAGATTCCGCCTGTCGACTCCTATATTGCCGGTTTTCAACAGGGCTTTAAACAGACGGATCCTTCAGGGAAGGTCCTTCTGCGCTATGTCGGGAACTTCACCGACACTGCAGCAGGCGAGCAGCTGGCCAGCCTTGAAATCAGTCAGGGTACTGATATTGTCTTCCAGGTAGCAGGGCCGGTAGGCCAAGGCGTTTTCAATGCCGCATCACAACACAACGCCTATGCCATCGGCGTCGATTCTGACGAATCGTACTTGGCGCCCAACGTGGTCCTCACCAGCGCCATAAAGCGGGTCGATGTTGCCGTATTCGATACCATAAAGGCTTTGCAGGACAATTCGCTTCAGTCTGGGGTCTCCACTTTTGAATTGAAAAATGACGGCGTCGGTATGGCCCCTCCGATGAAGGGCATCCCCCAGGCGATCGTCGATCAGGTGAATCAGTTGAAGCAACAGATCGTTGCAGGACAAATCACGGTGTCCCCTGAGGTGCAGAAATAACCTTTCAGGCAAAATGCTTCCCTTTGCCATGAGGAGATGCACATGTGAACGTACTTGAGCTAAAAGGAATTACCAAGCGGTTTCCCGGTGTGTTGGCCAATGATCACGTTTCGTTTGAGCTGGCCGAAGGAGAGGTGCATGCCATCCTCGGCGAAAACGGCGCAGGCAAGTCGACCTTGATGAATGTCCTCTACGGATTGTATGAACCCGATGAGGGAGAGATCGTGCTCAATGGGACGCCGGTACGCTTGAGCGGCCCCCGTGATGCGATTGCGCACGGCATTGGCATGGTCCACCAGCATTTCATGCTGATCGGGGCGATGACGGTAACGGAAAACATCATCCTGGGCGACGAGCCGACACCGGTGTGGTATCACCGCCGTGAAGCGGAAGAACGGATACGTTCCCTATCCGAACAGTATCACCTGGGTGTCGATCCCCATGCCCGCATCGAGAGCTTGCCGGTCGGGTTGCAGCAGCGGGTTGAAATCCTCAAAGCTTTCTACCGGCAAGCCCACATTTTGATTTTGGACGAGCCCACTGCAGCATTAACCCCCCAGGAGAGCGAAGAGCTGTTTTCGATCATCCGTCACTTGACGCAGCAGGGTATCTCGGTGATCTTCATCAGCCACAAGCTTGACGAGGTGCTGCAGATCGCCGATCGCGTGACCGTCATGCGTCGGGGCGTCGCGGAGGCAACCCTATCTGCTCGGGACGCCACGCCGCAGCAACTGGCCAACCTCATGGTCGGTCGCGACGTGGTCTTGCGTGTCGAGAAGCCCCCTCAAGAGGCGGGCGAAGTCTTGTTGTCGGTGCGTCACTTGCAGGTAGCCGGGCGCGATGGCGTCGAACGGGTGCATGATGTCTCCTTCAACGTGCGTGCTGGCGAGATCTTCGGCATTGCCGGCGTGGAAGGCAATGGCCAGTTTGAGCTGGCGGAAGCACTTGCTGGCGTCTTGCCGGTGAGCGGTGGTCAGCTGTTGCTCGCTGGAAAGGCAATTACCTCCATGTCGGCATTGGAGCGAGCCCGAGCTGGAATCGGCTATATCCCTGAAGATCGCAGCACCGAAGGGCTGATTTCAGATTTTAGCATTACAGATAATTTCTTGCTGAAAGAATGGCAAAATCCGAGATTTTTTGGACCGCTCGGGTTGCGGCGTTCGGTCGCCGAGGCGTACGCCTTGGAAGAGATGGAGGCTTTCGACGTCCGCCCGCGTGATCCGCGCCTGCCTGCAGGACATCTTTCAGGAGGCAATCAGCAGAAGGTGATCCTTGCCCGGGAGGTGAGTCGTTCTCCCCAACTGTTGATTGCAGCACAACCAACCCGTGGCTTGGATGTGGGCGCGATCGAATTTGTCCACCAGCAGCTGCTGAGGCTGCGAGAGGCAGGGCGGGCCGTACTGCTCATCTCGCTTGAGCTGGACGAGATTCTGACGTTGTCGGATCGGATCGGTGTCCTTTACGGTGGAAGATTGGTTGCCGTTGTACCAGGAGAGACGGCAACGCGGGAGCAATTGGGTGGGTACATGACCGGCGCCACTCCGGCGCAGGAGGAAGGGGTGGTACCATGAGTGCAGGGACGCCGGTGCGGCGTTGGGGAGCCATTGGAGGAGTGTTCTTTCCGGTGCTCTCCGTCCTCTTGGCCCTCGTGGTCGGCAGCATCGTTGCAGCAGCCACGGGCTATAACCCTCTGGGGACCATTGGTGCGCTGGTGGACGGAGCTTTTGGGGATCCAACACGGATCGCCGCCACTTTGTCGGCGGCCATTCCCCTAATGATCGTCGGTTTGGGTGTGGCCGTCACGTTTCAGGCCGGTTTGTTCAACATCGGTGCAGAAGGACAGTATTGGATTGGGGCGCTGGCAGCCACCTATGTCGGCTATGCCATCTCCTTGCCTCCTATACTCCATATCCTGGCTTGCTTTTTGGCCGCGATGATCGCCGCGGGAATATGGGCTGGCCTGATTCCTGGGCTGGCAAAAGCGTACCGGGGAGCCAACGAGGTGATCACCACCATGATGCTCTCCTATGTCGCCATTTACCTGGGTCAGTACCTCGTTGAAAGTGGCCCCATGAAGGCCCCAGGAACCTTACCTCAATCCCCGATCATTGCCCCGAGTGCCACCTTGCCTATCTTGGTGCAGCCGCAATTTTCGGCAGGCATTTTCGTCGCAATTGTCGCAGCAGCCGTCCTATGGTGGCTTTTCTACCGCTCCAGCTGGGGCTACCAGCTGCGTACGATTGGACGCAACCCTGTGGCAGCACGATATGCGGGCATGTCTGTGGCACGACAGTATGTATTGGCGTTGGGCGTCAGTGGTATGTTGGCAGGTTTGGCCGGTGCTGCCCAAATCCTTGGCGTGCAACACCGCATTTATGACAGCTTTTCTTCTGGGTACGGCTACACCGCTATCGCCGTGGCCCTGCTGGGGCGCAACAATCCGATCGGAGTTGTACTCGCAGCCATCTTGTTCGGCGCCCTGACGACTGGCGGTCAGATGATGCAGATCAATGCCGGGGTCGACGCCCAATTGGCCAATGTGATCGAGGGACTCATCGTCTTTTTCGTAGCAGCAGAAGCAATCATCCGCTGGATTCAGGGACGTTTTCACTTGCCACGGCGAGCGAGTGGACGACCCCAGCATGCTGAAACGCCAGCGGTTGTGGAAGGGGAACGCTGATGGACCTCGCTACGATCTTTTTAAGTCCGACGTTGTGGGCCATGACCCTCTCGTTGGGAACGCCCATCGCACTGGCTGCACTGGGAGGCACTTTCTCGGAACGTTCCGGAGTCGTCAATATTGCCATGGAAGGGATTATGCTGACCGCTGCCTTTTTTGCTGTCTTCTTCAGTAGCTTGACAGGCAATGCATGGCTCGGCCTCCTGCTTGCAGTCGCCTGTGGACTGGGGATGGGGCTTTTGATGGCTTGGGCGGCGGTCCACCTGCGCGCAGATCAGATCGTGATCGGGACGGCGGTCAATATGATCGCAGCCGGTTTGACCGCTTACTTGCTTCACATCTTTTTCGGCCAAGGCAGTCCTTCCAACACCCCACAGCTGCCCGTCGTCACGATTCCGGGCCTGGCACAACTCCCCTTTGTCGGCGACGTAATCGGGCACCAGAATGTGATGGTCTACATCACGATCGGCTTGTTTATTCTCGCACACTATGTCTTGTTCCACACTGTTTTCGGACTGCGTTTGCGCAGCGCAGGCGAAAATCCACAAGCTACGGAGTCAGCAGGCCTTTCGGTCTATCGCCTGCGCTATTTAGGAGTGCTGATCGGTGCTTTTCTCTCTGCGTTGGGAGGTGCTTATCTCTCCATTGGGGTGCTCAACAGTTTCACCCAGAATATGACCAGCGGACGTGGTTACATCGCGTTGGCTGCAATGATTTTCGGGAAATGGACCCCCTGGGGGGCTTTTGGTGCGGCCATGCTTTTTGGCTGGGCTTCGGCTTTGGGTTACATGTTTCAAGGAACCTCGGTGCCCTATCAGTTGGTCCTGATTCTCCCGTATGTCCTGACGGTTGTCGCCCTGGTCGGCTTGGTAGGGCGCAGTCGCCCGCCAGCTGCAGATGGGATCCCGTACGTGCATGCGAGGTAAGGATAAGGGTAGAAAGACAGAAAAAGAGGTGCCGCACTGAGTAAACGTGTGTTACTGATGGTATTGGACGGGATTGGGGTTGGAGCACTTCCAGACGCGGATCGTTTCGGCGATGCAGGTGCAAATACGTTGGGCCATCTGGCAGATCGCTTGCAGGTGCCGCACTTGCGTGCGCTGGGACTCGATCGGCTGGTGCATTTTCCGGATGGAAAGCAAGTGCCGGCCAAAGGGGCTTTTGGCAAAATGGCGGAAAAGTCAGCAGGCAAGGATACCTTGACCGGCCACTGGGAAATGATGGGTGTCATCACTGAAACCGAGCTGCCCCTTTACCCGCAAGGGTTTCCGCCCCAGCTGCTGGACGAAATTTGTGCGCCATTCGGCCGAGGCTGGTTGGGCAACAAGGCAGCATCAGGAACGGAGATCATTCAGGAGCTGGGTGATCGACATTGCCAAAGTGGCGACGTTATCATCTACACTTCCGGAGATTCGGTATTGCAGATCGCGGCACACGAAGATGTGGTTCCGCGAGAGGAGCTCTACCGTATCTGTGAACACGCCAGAAGTGTGATGCAGGGCGAACATGGTGTAGGACGAATCATCGCCCGACCGTTTACGGGAAAGTCGGGACAGTATGTGCGTACACCGTATCGCCGGGATTATCCGATACGTCTGGGGCGGCCTGTGCTGGAATCGCTGGCGGAAGCCGGGATTTCGGCCATTGGAATTGGAAAGATCGGTGATCTTTTCGGAGGAGCTGGACTGGCTGAGGCACCACACACCCTTTCCAACGAGGATGGAATGCGCCGATCCTTGGAAGCGCTTCAGCGGTTGGAGACGGGCTTGGTCTTCACCAACCTGGTGGACTTTGACCAACAGTATGGCCATCGCCGAGATGTCGAGGGAGAATGTGCGGCGCTGGAAGCGTTTGATGCTTTTCTTCCAGAGGCGATCGGTTTACTGAAAGAAGAAGACCTGCTGATCATCACCGGCGACCACGGGAATGATCCCACGTATCCAGGCACCGATCATACCCGGGAATATGTACCGCTACTGGTCGGTGGACCGCGTTTTAACGGGCCGATCGATCTGGGGGTGCGCAGTACCTTTGCCGACATCGGTGCAACGTTGGCAGCGTATTTTGGCGTAGCGCCTCCCCCTGTCGGCCAGTCGTTTCTGCAGCAACTGGGGTAGATCCGTTGGGTTTTCCATCTCCTTTGATAGAACCGGTGTGCAAGACTGCTCAGCGGCGCAATCGCGTACGTGAACGCAGTGAAGCGCCGGTTCAACTGTTGTAAACTGATAAAATAAGTTTTAGATTGAAAGTGAGAAGGTCGGCAGGGGATGGGGAGAACGCCACGGAGCAACGTTGGGACATGTCGGCGATGGTAATTTTCATGTCATCATGATGGTCGATACTGCGGTGGCACACGAGGTAAGTCGAGCGGAGAAAGTCATCGATGGCATCGCTTCCCATGCGCTTTCCGTGGGGGGAACGACAACTGCAGAGCATGGCGTAGGTATCCGCAAACAGCGCTATATGGAACGAGAACATGGAGATAGCTTGCAGTGGATGCGTGCAATCAAACAGGTGCTTGACCCCAAGCATCTGCTCAATCCAGGAAAACTCGTCGATCCGCCCGGGGCATAACAACGCGATGTTCCCTAGGGGATAGGCAGGCAGGGTAGAGGATATGGTTATGCCTTTTTGGACATTGCCACACCCATTGTATTGTTATAACATAAAAAATAATGCACTGCTCGTACGAAGGAGGAGACAATGTCCCAAGTGTTGAGCAACGTGCGCGTTTTGGAATTGACCGACTCGATTGCAGGCCCCTTTGCCGGCAAGCTTTTCGCCGATTTTGGCGCCGACGTCCTCAAAATCGAATCGCCCCAAGGCGATCCGGCACGACGTTATGGTCCTTTTCCCCACGATATCCCCAACCCCGAGGCCAGTGGCCTTTTCCTCCACCTCAACCGCAACAAGCGCGGATTGACCCTCAATCTGCAACACGAGAGTGGCCGTGAGCTCTTTTTGCAGCTGGTCCCTTCGGCTGACATCATTCTGGAATCGTTTCCACCAGGTCAGATGGAACGTTGGGGACTCGGTTTTGAGACACTGCGTGCCATGAAGCCCTCGATTGTAGTAGGCAGTTTGACACCCTTTGGGCAGTACGGGCCCTATGCCCCGTTTCGGGGCAACGATATCGTCTACTACGCCACCGGTGGGCCGATGAATGCGACTGGCGCAGCTGATCTGACGCCGATCAAAAAGACCCTCAACATGGTGGAAGCCCAAGCAGGGAATGCCTTTGCGGGACAGGTGCTGGCGGCTTTTCTGGTCGGGCGCTATCAGGGAGAAGGGCAGCATGTCGACGTGGCTGCAGTCGAAACACAGCTGGGGTCGATCGATCGGCGGATGACGTTGGAGCTGGCCTACCAGTTCACAGGCGAACGTTCGGGGCGCAGCAGTCCCCTCGGTGCTGCCCTGCCGATGGGCGTCTACCCGTGTGCAGATGGCTATGTCCAAATCGTGACGACACCGGCGTGGGCGCCGCGGATGCTGGCGACGCTCAATGATGCGGAGCTGACGCATTATTTTCAGGAGAATCCCGAAGGAGCACTCATCGATCCCCAGACGATCTCGAGGGTAGAAGAAGTTCTCTACCCCTGGCTGATGTCCCATACCAAGCTGGAGTGCTTTGAAGAGGCCGATCTCAAGCATGGATGGCCGGTCTTTCCCCTGTCGACGGTCGAAGATGTGATGCACGATCCCCACTTTCAGGCGTTGGGCACCTTCATTCAGATCGATCATCCCGTCGCCGGCCTGCAGACGTATGTCGGTGCGCCATGGCGGCAATCGCGCAAAGGATTCGAAGTGCGCCGTCCCGCACCGTTACTTGGACAGCACAATGCAGAGATCTATGGGAACGAGCTGGGGTTTTCCTCTGAAGCCTTGGCAAGCCTCCGTGCACTGGACGTCATCTAGGGAAGGGGAGGCAATGACAGTGGCCCATTTGCCATTGGAAGGAATTCGTGTCATCGACATGACGGTGGTCTGGGCAGGGCCCTTGGCTACCAAGATGATGGGTGAGTTAGGTGCAGAGGTCATTCGGGTCGAATCGAAAGATCACTTTCCATCAAGCACGCGAGGATTTGTCGCTTATTTGAGCAAAGAGATGGCTGCTTCGATGGGCGGGATTGGGGGTGCTTACCCCAATCACGATCCGGGGCCAGATGCGTTTAACCGCAGCGCTGTCTTCAATGTGCATGCCATCAATAAACGCAGCTGCACGATGGAGCTGGACCAGCCAGAGGGGCAGGAAGCTTTTGAGCGGTTGGTGCGGATCAGCGACGTCTTGGTCGAAAACAACGCAGTTCGGGTAGGAGAGAAGCTCGGGCTGACGTGGGAACACTTGCAGGCGATCAATCCGCGCCTGATCCTGGTGCGCATGCCCCCGTTGGGCATGCACGGCCCCTACGCCCATGCCGTCGGTTTTGGCGCACATTTTGAAGCGCTCTCTGGCGTCACCTATATCCGCGGATACGACAACGCCGATCCTTCCAAGACAACCGAGACTTTTCACATGGACGATTGTTCTGCACACGGGGTGCTCTTTGCGGTCTTGGCGGCACTGCACGATCGGGAAGAAACAGGGGAAGGGATGTTCATCGAGTTTCCACAGGCGGAGAACATGATGCAGCAGATGGGAGAAGCTTTTTTGGACTATTCCATGAACGGCCGTGTGGCACAGCCACACGGCAACAAGCATCCCTACTACGTGCAGGGTTGCTATCCCTGCAAGGGCGAAGATGCCTGGATCGTCCTGACACTGGAAGATGACGCCCAGTGGCAGGCATTTGTCGCTTTTGCCGGTACGCCGCAGTGGGCACAGGATCCTCGGTTTGCCACGGCCTATTTGCGACGGCAGCACCAAGAGTCTCTCGATCCACTGATCGCTTCGGTGACCCAACAGCATGACAAGGTGGCACTCTTCTATGCGCTGCAGGAAGCTGGGATTGCAGCAGGACCGGTTTACGACGAGGCAGATGCCTATGCCGATCCGCACTTTGCCGAGCGGGGCTTTTTCAAGCCGATGACCCACCCAGAGACGGGAACACACCTGTACCCCAGCCACCTATCGCAGTGGTCGGGGCTATCCATGCGCTGGGAATCGCCAGCGCCGCTGCTCGGCGAACACAACACCTACGTCTACAAGCAGTTGCTCGGTTATTCGGATCAGGGATATGACCAATTGCTTGAGCGAAACCTGATCGGGACGGCCTACCCCAACTCTTAGAGGAAATGGATCGACCCAGAAAATAAAGCAATCTCAAAGGGTGCCTTGCTCCTTGAAGGCACCTTTTGGGATCTTCGCAACTGCGTCGGTCAGCGGTCTCCCCTGGGCAAACCGAGCACGCGCTCAGAGATGATGTTCCGTTGGATTTGGGAAGAGCCGGTCGCAATCGTCTCAGCCCGGGCAAACAGAAAACTGCGTTGGAGCACCCCGTCTGCACGCGTTTCCAATCCACTCATATAAGGCATCTGGCCACCTTGCATCTCCATCGCCATTTCAGTGAAACGTTGATGCATTTCACTGTAAAAAAGTTTTTGAATCGACGCCTCCGGACCCAAGTGATTTTTTTGCTGCAGCTATGTCGCGATATTGTATCCAATCATCCGTAAAATCTCGATTTCGCTCCAAGCACGCATGAGACGTTGACGCCAATACGGATCGTCAGAAAGGGGACCATTTGTATTTTCGAGCTGCTTGGAGATTTGCAACGCCAGATCAAATTCGCGCTTATACTGGTCATAGGACTCCAATGCACCGCTGCCGCGTTCAAAAGAAAGAATTACGTTGGCGATGCGCCATCCATCATTGACTTCACCGACTATGTTCTCCTTTGCAGTGCGAGCCCCTTCGAATTTCTCCATGTTGAATTCGGCATCACCGGTAATCTGTCGAATGGGACTGATCGTGATACCAGGTTAATGCATGGGAACCAAAAGAAAACTGATGCCCCGGTGTTTTGGGGCATCAGGATCGGTTCGTACCAACAGGAAGATCCAATCGGCGAGGTGGGCGTTGGAAGTCCAGATCTTCTCGCCTGTGATTACCCATTCGTCTCCTTCCAAGACCGCCCGGGTTTGCAGGGAAGCGAGATCACTGCCCGCATTTGGCTCAGAATACCCCTCACACCAGATCTCGTCGTCGGAGAGAATGGGTGGGATGAAGCGGCGTTTCTGTTCTTCGGGTCCCTTAATGAGCAGGGTCGGTCCAAGAAGCTGCTTTCCGAGCAGATTGATTCCCTGGGGTGCATTATCTGTCAATCCCTGACCGCCATACGTTTTTGGCCAGGAGATGCCTGCAAATCCGCCTCTGTAAAGTTCTTTTTCCCACCATCGGCCAACCACGGCACGTTCTTCGGCTGTTTTGGGCAAGGGATGCTCTGGGGTTCCCCATCCATAGGGGAGGGTCTCTTTGAGAAAGTCTTGAACATGACGACGGTAGGCCTCTTGCTCCGGTGTATAGGCGATATCCATCTGTGCACACCCCTTCTGCACAGATAGTATAGTTTATTTATATACATTTATCAATAGCGCGTTGTATCCTTCAAGGTTTCGGCTGACGAGCAGGGGCAGAAACCTCGTTGAGATGGCGTACCTGCTTTTTTCTGCCGCTCGTCTGGCGGTTGCCAAACAATGCAAACCCGATCGCCAATACGCCGATCACCAGTAAGGGGACGCCGATGATGGCGGTAACCCCCAAGGCGGTCAACGTCACACCGGCAATCAGGAAGATGGCAGCGATCCCCCACGTGGCCCACATTCGAATCACCTCGGTGTTAGTCTCTCCCGAGTGGGAAACGTTCAACCGGTACCAGTGAGCAAGCTTTGCCAAGCTGTGTGTCGTACCGTAGGATGGATAGAGGCTGCTTCACAGGCTGGAAAGAGGGTCACACATGCTGCTGGGCGGTGATTGGCGAGCGGTCTTGCTTGCATTGCCAGGCATCCTGTTCGGGTTGGTTTTTCACGAGTTTGCGCACGGCTATGTCGCGGATCGGCTTGGTGATTCCACTGCCCGTGAGGCGGGGCGTTTGACACTAAACCCGTTGGCTCACCTGGATCCGTTCGGCACGCTGCTGTTAGTGCTTGTCGGTTTTGGATGGGCCAAGCCCACACCGATTAACCCTCAGCGGTTACGCCATCCACGCCGTGATGAAATACTTGTGACTGCGGCCGGGCCGTTGACCAACTTGCTTCTGGCCTTTCTCTTGTTGATTGCCTACCGCTTTTCTTTTTTGGCAGACAACTGGATCGCTTCGGCACTGTTGACGGCGGCGGCACTTAACGTCTTTTTGGGTATTTTTAATCTGTTGCCCATTCCGCCGTTGGACGGTTCGCATATCCTCCTCAATGGATTGGGTTTTCCCGAACAATGGAAGGTACGCATCCAGCAGGTAGGGAGTTACCTGCTGATCGTTTTGCTTTTCGCACTCGCTTACTTCGGCAATCCGTTGGGACGATTCTCTTCATGGGTATTTGGGATACTGGCATACCTGGCTGGCGCACGATAGAGATTTCCTTGGTATTAAACAGAGGTATCAAGGTACGGATTATGCTATACTTTCCAAAATGCACATATCCGTACAGGAGGAAGAACGGTATGGAGTATCCGTACGTACATGCAACACAGAAGCTGGCAGATTTCTTTGAGAACACAATGCTCAATACAGGTGTCCCTCCACGAGTGACCAACGAATGGCTAGCTTCCCTCGGGTATACTTCTTCTAACGACAGGGCCATCCGGAGGGTCCTGAGATTTCTCGGCTTTGTCGATGAAAATGGTGTACCAACAGCACTTTGGCGACAGTACCGTGGTGGTCATTATCGTCAAGTATTGGCAGATGCGATACGAAAAGCGTACGGTGATTTGTACACTGTGTACCCGCAGGCCGATCGTCGTACAGCGGAGGAGTTTGCCAATTTTTTCCGCGCCCGTAGCAACGGTGGCAGTGAGGTCATCAGTAAGACGGTAGCAACGTTTTTAACCCTCTGCCGGCTGGCTCGATCCGAGGAGAGAGAAGCGTCACTTGCCACAGAAAGCATGGTAGCGTCTACTGTCATTCCAACAGAAGAGGGTGTAGAAACTTCCCAATTTTCCGCCCAAGCTCAGGGGATCGGGGAACCTTCAGACAGTAGCAGTACAAGTACAAAGCGTATGACCGTCAAAGAAGATGGCAGTCGCACACACGTAGAGATTCACGTTGAGATACGGCTGCCAGAGACGGCGGACATCGCCTTTTTTGAACGGTTTTTCGCTGCAATGCAGAAATTTTTGCGCTCAGACGCGGAAAAGAACTGAAAAAATTCAATAAATGTGCAGATCGCTGCGTACCTGTGGATATACCTGTTTAGAATGACCTGCAATAGTGAAATACCGTTTTGGTATGCACTGACCGATGTGGAGAATGTGCATTGTCTCAACTGGTACGAGTAGAAGCTGGTGTAAAGAGAGCTATGGTCATGGAGGCGGCACCGAAGTCTTCTTCTTCAACGAGGATTTGGACAGAGAAGGGTTCTCCAATCGCACCTGCCAGGACACGCAATGGGGCCTCGCCTCCCTCTGGTGCAGCTGCCTGACGTAGTCGTTCAGGAATGGCCCACAGGGATTGCCAGCTACCGGCCTTCCATGCTTTTTTGACTTGTTCCAGATATTCGTACGCTTGAGGGGGTGCAGTACGCCCCATTTGGAACAAATCAAGGCGATGAATGATTGAACCTGTGCAGATCAGAGCGAGCTCATGATTTTGTGCCAGCTGGGAAATGAGGTGACCCAGCTGTTCGTGTGCTGCTGGGCCAAGATCAGGTGCGATGGAAAGAGGGATGACCGGAATTGTTGCCTGTGGTGCGAGGTGGAGGAGCGCCGACCAAGCCCCGTGATCGAGGCCCCATTGATCGGTGGACAACAATGGCAGGGAGTGCTTTTGCGCGAGCCCAAGGAGCTCTTGGGCCAAGGCGGGATGACCCGGAGGCGTATAGGACACCTGGTAAAAAGACTCTGGGAAACCGAAAAAATCAAAAATCTGCGGGATCTGTGGGCGGATGTCGATCGCAAATGTATGTGGTGTGACGAAGTGGGGGGAGACCGTGAGTACCGCTTCAATACCGTACAACTGCTCACTCAATTGTCTCAAAGCATGAATGCTGGCCTGATGATCGACGCCAATATCGCCGATTAATGTAGGGGAGTTGGGGGCAAAAAGCGCCAAGCGCAAGCTCATTGGAAGAACCCCTTCCGATTGGTATGCTGCTTTTGATTTTATAGTAGAATCCCGTTTTGGGCAAGGTGGGCAGGTGGTGAGGACATGAAGCAAGCATGTGCGGGGAGGCAGTGGGGAAAAAGTGGGATCTGGCTGGCCTTCTTCGCTATCGCCACCTTGTTGGCAACAACCGGTTTCGTGCACATTATCAATGTTTGGGTCGAACAAAAGCTGTTGCCGATCGGCATACACTTTCCATGGTTGGAGTTGGTCTGGATCATCGGGAGCACAACGGTGACGCTGCTTACCGTTGTTGCCACCGGTTTGATTCGGGAAGAGAGTCTGCTTCTACGGATAGTGCCTGTGCTGCTGTGGGGAGCAGGCAATCTCATCGAAGTGTTGTCAAAACATTGGCTATACGCCCTGCCGCCTTTTCCAACAGGACTGTCGCCGCAAGCAGGAAGTTGGTTAGAAAAGATCGAAACACTGCTGGCTCCCCCGATTCCGTTTTGGCCAGCAAGTGCTTCATTGAACGGCGGCTCTTTTCTGATTGGTAGTTTTCCAAGTGGGCATGTCTTTCGCACGACGTTTATGGCTGGGCTGCTCTTGCCCCAGCGATTGGGCCGCGTCCTTGTGCCGGTAATCGGTGCGGCTACTGCTTTCGCCACGATCGCCACCGGTGGCCATTGGCTGTGGGACGGCATCGGTGGTTTCTGCCTTGCGCAAGCGGCACTTTCAGCGTGGCAAGCCGCTCAAAACATCGGTCGTACGTGATCCGAGACACGCAGAGGGGCTTCTGTCAGTGACTGGATCTCTTCGACGGAAAAACCGGGGGCGATCTCTTCGACAAGCATGCCTGCGGGATCGATGCGAACGACCGCCAAATCGGTGACTACGGTTTGGACACACCGTTGTCCGGTCAGGGGGTAGGTACAGCGGCGGAGCAGTTTGGGTTGCCCATTTTTATCTGTATGTTCCATAATCACGAGGATCTCGCTGCCGCCAGCTACCAGATCCATCGCACCGCCCACACCGCCGCCGGCCATCTCCGGCATGGTCCAGTTGGCCAGGTTGCCTTCGGCATCGACTTGAAAACCGCCCAGCAGTACCGTCTGCACATGACCACCACGGGCCATCTCAAAAGCCGCGACTGAATCAAAAAAGGAAGCCCCTGGCTGCAGGGAGACGAGCTGACCCCCTGCGTTGTACAGATCCGGATCGGCCGTTTCCATTGCCTGGATGGGGCCGTATCCGAGAATTCCATTCTCGGCATGAAGGATAATGTCCCGATCAAAGAGAAAATCGGAGACGAGCGTAGGAATACCGATGCCGAGATTGACGTAAGTCCCATCTTTGAGCAGTTGTGCCGCTTTGAAAGCCATCATTTCGCGTGTCAGTGCCGGTTTTCCCAGGTAGGTACGAGGCTGATCGGTCGGCCGATTCTCCTTGCCGATCGTCATCTGTGCAACCATCTCGGGCGTAATTGCAAGGCCGACATGGGAAGCAACCACGCGGTCGACAAAGATGCCCGGTAAATCGACACGATCCGGAGGGATTTCGCCGGCTGCGACAATCGTGTCAGCTTCGACGATCGTGATGCGCGCTGCCTTGGCAAAACTCGGTCCAAAGTTTTGGCTGCCGCCAAAAAAAGCAGCATTGCCCAACGTGTCGGCCATCTGCGCCCGCACAAAAGCGTAATCCGGTTTCAACGCCTTCTCCAGCAGGTAAGTTCGGCCCTTAAATGTCCGTGCCTCTTTACCTTCGGCTACCGGTGTTCCGACACCGACCGGGGTATAAAAGGCAGGCAGGCCAGCCCCTGCAGCACGCAGGCGTTCAACCAGGGTACCTTGTGGAACCAGCTCAAAGCTCATCTTCCCTCGGGCGATTTGCTCCTCAGCTGCGCTATGCACCCCGGCAAGGGTCGAGAAGGCAGCGATGAGATGTCGGATCTGGTGATTTTCCGCAAGGATTTGCGGGGAGAGGGGACCGACACCCAACACATTACAGATGATTGTCAACGATTGTGTTCCCTGATCACAAAGGGCGCGGATAAGATCGGAAGGCCAGCGATGCGGTACGCCGAAACCGGCGATCGCGACCGAAGCAAATGGGGCGATGTCTGCAACCGCTTCTTGGGCAGAAGAAAAGGTTTTATTCATAATGGTGAAATGATACAACAAAATTACCAAACCAGCAACATACTGGCCCACGTTAGGCCTGCTCCGAAACCGCTGAGCAGCAGGCGGTCTCCTGGATGGATGCGTCCCTGCTCTTGTGCCTCTTTGAGGGCAAGGGGAATCGAGGCTGACGAGGTGTTGGCATACCGATCGATGTTGACAAAGCACTTCGAACTGGGAATGCCGATTCGATCGGCAATGGTACTGATCAGACGACCGTTGGCCTGATGAGCGACAAACAGATCGATGTCGTCGATCGTCCATTGGGCGTCCCGCAACACCGCAAGTGCACTTTCCGGTACGACGCGGCTGCCAAAACGGTAGACTTCATGGCCATCCATATGCAAAAATTGTGCTCCTTCGAGCAGCCCTTCGGGTGTAGGTGGGCGCCGCGAGCCGCTCATGGGAATGCAGAGGGCAGAGGCGCCTGCCCCATCGGAGCCGAAATCAAAGGCGTGGATACCCTGCAAGGGAGATTGGGCAGGGGTGAGCAGGGCAGCCCCAGCACCGTCACCGAAAAGAACGCAGGTGTTGCGATCTTTCCAGTTGACGACTCGTGAGAGCGTCTCTGCACCAATCACCAAAACCGAGCGACAACTGCCGGAGACGATGAACTGCGCTGCAGTGATCAGCCCATACAAAAATCCGCTGCATCCTGCAGAAAGATCAAAAGCAGCCGCGTGGGTCGCCCCGATGCGTTCCTGGACCAAAGAAGCGGTTGCGGGCGTAGCCATGTCTGGCGTAACCGTACAGACGATGATCAAATCGATGGCGTCGGCGGCCACACCCGACTCTCTCAGGGCCTCGTTGGCAGCCTGTACTGCGAGATCAGAGGTAGCCTGTTCCGCTTCCAATAGATGGCGCTGCACGATTCCAGTGTGGGAACGGATCCAACTGTCGGAGGTCTCCAGATGTTTGGCCAGTTCATCGTTGGTGACCGTGCGACTTGGAACAGCGGCACCCAAACCCAGGATGCGAACAGCAAGAGGAGACAATGCGATCTATCCCTTCTATTGAATATTCAATCGTGCCCTTACGTAAGGTAGAGATATAGCATCAGATATTATAACCAAGCATCAAGTGTTGGATCAAATACAGGGCCCCAGTGGACAACAGCACCCAGTGCCTTGGGATATTTGGAACGGCTGTATGATGGCCCCAGCAAAACGGAGAGAAAGAATCCCTGCGGCTGGTTGAGAGAGCTTTGCACAGCTGCATACATAAAAAAGAATATTTTTGACAAAATGCGTCGCTGGAAGAAGTTTGCAAAGTCGGGAGAGCTGCTTCATACTAACTGTGAAGTTTAGAAGAGTATAATTACTTTTAATAAGGGGGAATGGCAAGTGGCGATCGATATTGAAGCGGAACGGGTCGTCGAACGCGCTTCCTTCCGGGAAATGCGAACCGTCGATGTCAACGACGTCATCGAATACGTACATGCAGGTATTCAACAATGGCCTACCTCGCGTGATCTTTATGACAAGTACGCGATCCAACGCTGGAATGTGCAGGAGCTGGATTTTACCCAGGACCGCATCGACTGGGAAACCAAGTTGAGCAATGATGAGAAAGAAGCCTTCCTTTATGTCGCGACAGGATTTCACCATGGCGAAAGGCAAGTCGAAGTCGATCTATGGCCCGAATTTATGGCCATCGACAACGATGAGGACAAGATCTTTTTGACCAGCCAGATGGAAGATGAGGCCCGCCACACGATCTTTTTTGACCGCTTTTACCGGGAAGTCGTCGGATACGATGGCGAGGGGATTCGGGGGGTACTGCATCAATCGTACGCACATGCCACACCAGGGTTGGTGGGTGCTTTTGCCTATCTGACGCATTTGGGCGATCGGATCCGCCAAAATCCAGAAGACAGGCATACATTGGTCGAATTCATCGCCGCCTACCACCTGTGGATCGAAGGCGTCGGTGCGTTGACCGTGATGCAGACCACACTCAACTTTTGTCGCAGGCGGGGTGTTCTTCCGGGATACTACCAAGGCTTTAACGCGACCACACGAGATGAATCCCGCCACGTGCAATTCGGTACCTCAGTTTTGCACCGCATGCTCCACGAAGATCCGACTTATGTGGAAGATATCAACCGGGCACTGCGGGTCAATTTGGCCATCAGCTCTGTGGCGGCTTTTCGCGTACAGTACGAACCGCTCGGTTATACCGAAGAAGAGTTTCAGGGAATTTTTATGAACCAACTGATGCGCAAGACACGCGCGATCGGTCTAGAGTTACCGCAGGATATCCTAGAAGCGGCTCAAAATGTGCGGCCTGAGGCCTTTGGAGGGGGATAAGTCGATCCGAGGAAACACGGGTATAACGAAAATCCAAAGAAAAGGAGAACAAAATGGCTGAAGAGCTTTTTAGTGAGGCGTGGCTACATGAATTTGTGCGCAATGGCAACAACGGCCCCACAGCACGTGAGCGAGAAGAGAAGCTACCAAATTACTGGGAAGCCGTTGCAAAACAAGGCGCTACGTACAATTTCCCAACGGGATTGATCCTGAAGGCTGAGCCGGCAAAAGGTTATCCGCAACCACTGGCAGCCCTACTTCCTTTTCAACAGGGCCGCGTAATCGGGGAGCGATTGTGTTCGGTACAAGAAGCAAGCCAGCAGGAAATGGTCATCCAGATCGCTCCTTCTGTCTACGAGCGCGTCAATGCCGGAGAAGAAGAGATTGGGGAAGCGATGATGTATCGTGATCTCTTGCTCGCGAAGGGGGACGTTGCGACCTTTTTCTTGTGTTCCTACTTTATTCAGGAGTGGTTCGGCTTTGCGATGCGGCGGACCGCATTTCGTCTACCCGCGATGCAGACCGCTTGACCCTCGTTTTGCAAACTCAAAAAGCGCAGCAAATGCTGCGCTTTTGCGTTTCGCAAAAGTGCAGATCGGTCCGCGGGAGTTAAAGGGCAATGGACATCCTGCCTTGCGGTGGCCAAGGGGCACCCTCTTTGCTGAAGGAGGGTGGTTTTTCTGCTTCAGCTGCAAAGACGGCCTGCGCTCGGGTACCATACAACGCTTGCGTCTCCTGTCTGGCGTCCTCCAACTCCCATTGGTTTAACAGGCGGTGCAATGCAGTGCGTGAGATGCCAAAATAGTCAGCGATCGCGACTTTGCTGGCATTTAACCGCCGCGCAGCCAGGTAATTGGTCCGACTGATATGTTTCGGAATATGGGCAGCATAGAGCGTTTTTAACTGATACAGACGTTCACTGTCGGCAGCAATCATCGTTCTGCCTCCTCCATATGAGGACTTCCTCAACTACAAATAGATTACGCATGTTGGGCGTCAATGTAACTCGGTTGGACGATGCATTTTGATATCGGAAGAATACCTGAGGGAAAAGCAGGGGGAGAAGAAGCAAGGGTGTCTGGAAAAAGGGTGGGCACTCGCTTCGCACTATTGTATAGTAGAAGATGCTGTAAGCCGTGGGAGGAGGCAGAGAGGATGTTAGACTCGGCATGGGCGCTGTGTCCACGCTTTGAAGAAGGTTTTGCGCTTCTAGGCAAACGCTGGACCGGTGTCATCATTGAGACATTACTGGCTGGCCGCTGCCGCTTTTCAGATATCTTGAGCGCTGTCCCCCATCTCAGCGATCGGATGCTTTCGGAACGATTACGGGAACTGGAACAAGCCGGCATTGTACAGCGATGTGTCTATCCTGAAAGTCCAGTGCGTATCGAATATCATCTGACAGAGAAAGGGAAAGGTCTCGCACCTGTAATGGAAGCAGTGCACCATTGGGCTGACCAATGGATAGAGCCCACCGAATCATGCAATCAGCCTTAAGGAAAGAGAGCAAAACGGAGCGCGCATCTGCAGCGCCCCGCTCTTTGTCTTACAAAATTATTCGACGCGCTCTTTGACAGCCGCTTTTTCCTTCTCCCCTTTTTCATCTTCAATGGCTTCGTTCCCAGCATTGCGAAACTCATGGATGGTTTGCCCAACCGCTTTACCCAATTGGGGAAGTTTGCTCGGCCCAAAAAGCAGCAGGGCAATCACCAGGATAAGGACCAAACCGCCAATCCCGATGTTCGGCATTGAGCAGCACTCCTTTCAGATATCCTTATTTTCCTCCCGATTCGCTTGTAATACAAGAGGAGGAGCTTCCCCCGTGCTATGATACCTGTGCCAGCAGCAAAGGGCAGTAAGGGGGAAGACCATTTCGACGCAGATACAGGAGGTTCTTCACAGAGGGGAAACCGATGTGGTGTTGTCCACCGATCACGTAGGACGTCGTTTCAAGCAGCGAGAAGCTGTCCACGATATCAGCCTTAACGTATATGCGGGCGAATTCTTCGGATTGCTCGGTCCCAATGGTGCGGGAAAATCAACACTGCTCAAGATATGGACTACCCTGCTTCCCCCGACGTCTGGCCGTGCTTTTGTCGACGGGTACGATGTGGTGCATCAAAAGGCGGAAGTACGTCGACACATTGGGGTGGTCTTTCAGGAGAGTATCCTCGACGATCAACTGACTGCAGCGGAGAACCTTCGCTTTCACGCTCTAGTGTATGGTCTTCCTGTTGCCCTGCGGGCAAAACGCATGGCCGAAGTGCTTCAGTTGGTTGGGCTGGCCGATCGGGCCCGAGATCGGGTCCGCACGTTTTCCGGAGGCATGCGCCGCCGCCTAGAGATCGCACGGGGACTCTTACATACGCCTCGTCTTCTCTTTTTGGAAGAACCGACTGTCGGTTTGGACCCGACGACACGTGCGCAGATCTGGTCCTATACGAGCACCTTCGCAAGACAGAGGGACTGACGGTGATCCCTTACGACGCATCCCCTGGAAGAAGCCGAGAGGTGCAGTCGCGTGGCGCTGATGGAAGAAGACCGTTTGGTCGTCTCGGATACGCCCGAGTGCCTTCGATCAGCCATGGGGAGCGACGTGATTACCCTTACGCTTCGTAGCAGCACAACCAGTTCCGCAGCTGCTCAGATCGCGCGGGTAGAGGGCGTGACAGATGTAGCGGAGGAATCTGGTCGATTGCGCCTAACGGTGCAGGACGGGGCAAGCTTTCTGCCAAAATTGTTGGGGAATGCTGCAGGGGGAAGTCGAGAGGGTAGAGATGCATCGGCCGACGCTCGAGGATGTTTTTCAGCATTACACGGGAAAAAGCCTGAAAGGGGCGAAAAAGACAAGGGATGCATAGCCCGGCAGTCCCTCGGTGGCAAGTCGAACTGTCCGCTGTCTACGTATTGTGGCTGCGTGAGATGTTGCACCTTGTCCGGCAGCCTGTCGAACTTGCCGTCTCTTTCGTACAGCCAGCGATCTTCCTGATCGTATTCGGTTTGGGAGTGGGGAAATTCTTTCAACTTCCACAGGCATCGGTAAGCTACGGCGCCTACCTGTTCAGCGGACTGATGGCGATCAACGTGTTGTTTACGGCTTTGGCATCGGGCAGTACCGTCACAGAAGATCGCCGGGCAGGTTTTTTGCGAGAGATCGTGGTCGCTCCTGTCAGTCGCTTTGCCGTCGTAGGTGGGAAGGCGCTGGCGGGCACAACCTCCGGATTGGTGCAAGGCCTGATCGTACTTTGCTTTGCACCGTTGGTGAAAGTGCACTGCTCATTTTTTCATGGTCTTGCTGCGGTGGGTATCTTGGTGCTTTTGGGATTTGCGTTGGCCTGTTTGGGCATCTTGCTGGGCGTTCGACTGCGTTCCTCACAGGCATTTACCTTGTTGATGAACTTTGTGATGATGCCGCTCACCTTTCTCTCCGGTGCCTTCTTTCCATTGTCGCCCCTCCCTGGCTGGTTCCAAGCGGTAGCACGCGTCGATCCGCTGGCATACGGGGTAGATGCGCTCAACGCCTTGCTTCTGAACACACATCTGTTTTCGTTCCAAAGCGATCTTGCTGTCTTGATCGCGATAGCAGTGCTTTTTGCAAGCTTGGCCGCAGTGCTTTTTCGCAGCGAAGAGACATAGTCGCAATACGGTGAAACGATAAAGGACAACCCAGGAGGAAGCGATGGACCAAGAAGAGGTGCTGCGCGAGCAATCGGGGTATCGGAAGCGTTATTCGGAAGGGGAGGGATTTCCGCAGTCGGTCGCATCCGGTGACCCAACGCACAGCGGGGCGGTGCTGTGGACGCGCGTCGATCCGACCATTGCCGAAGGTATCGCTGGAACAATCCTGGATCAGAAGCGGGTCTGGTGGACGATCGCAGCACGCAAGCAAATCCCCGATAGGCGCGCGGTGCAAAGGGTGGCCGAGGGGAAAGCCGTTTGCCTCGAAGTAGCACTCGATCCTTCTTTTCAGCAAGTGGTGTTGCGTGGTTTTGCCCCCATTTGGGCCGACTGTGACCATGTCGTACAGGTGGATACGGACGGCTTGTTGCAGGGGCGGCAACATTACTGGTATCGCTTTATCACCAAAGATGGCCATGTTAGCAAAACGGGCCATTTTCGTACGCTCCCTGCCCCAGGAGAAGCGATCGAGAGGTTACGTATTGGCCAGTTGACCTGTCAGGATTACACACTCGGCTATTTTTCTGCGCTGCGTTTTTTGGCAGAAGAGGAGGTAGACTTTTTCATCCATCTCGGCGATTACATCTATGAGACACCCGGGCAGCCTGAGGATCCGGGTTACCTACGCGGTGTCTCCCTGCCGGATAGCGATAAGGCGGCCCACACGTTAGAGGATTATCGCACCCTTTACCGAACTTACCGCAGTGATCCCGATCTGCAGCGGTTGCACGAGCGTCATGCGATGATCGCCATCTGGGATGACCACGAGTACGCCAACGATTGCTACGGCAGTGTGGCCCCGGACGATACTCCCACCGCCGACGCCGATCGCCGCAGTGCGGCCAATCGGGCCTGGCATGAGTACATCCCTGCCCGGGTGCAGTACGATTCGACAGCGCCGCGTGGGATGCGTCTTCAGCTCTATCGAGCCTGGACAATCGGAGATCTGGCGACATTGGCGATTACCGATGAACGGCTCTACCGCTCCTCCCACCCTTGTGGCGAAGGTCTGGTAGGAGAGCGCATCTTCAGCAAGGGTTGTCCTCGGCAGTTCGCACCGCAGCAGACGATGCTCGGTGAACAGCAGCGCGCGTGGTTCCTCGATTTGCTCACCAGGGCAACGACCTCTTGGAAGCTGTGGGCCAATGAGGTTCAGCTGGTTCCTTTGCGCCTCTTTCGACGTTTTTTGCACATGGATGCGTGGGACGGATTTGCCGGCGAGCGACGCCTGCTTTTGGAGGAACTTTCCCAACGGGATCTCTCCGGATTGATCGTTTTAAGTGGCGACTTGCATGCCTTTGAAGTCAATCGAATCGATAAGACAACCGACTCCAAGCAGCCTTTGGGCGTCGAGCTGATGGTCGGATCGACAACGTCGCGAACTTTCTCAGAGAGCTTGGATGGGTGGCTTTCCAAGAAAGCGCGTCCGTCTCAACGATTGGGTATCCATGCACTTTTGCCGATCGTGCGGATGTTTTTCCGTCAAGAAAATCCTGCCATCGCCGCCATCGATGCCAAGCACCACGGCTATGCCATCCTGACACTTGCGCATGAAACTGCTGAATGGCAGGCAAAGATCGTCAGCAACCTCCATGATCCTGACGCAAGTTGTCTACCCCTCTGGCACGTGCGGCTGCCGGGAACCGACGGGAAATTCGATCTTCAGCTGCTACACGATAGGCAGCGTTTTGTCATATAAGAGGTCCGGGCGCTCGCAACTGTCCCAAAAGTGCGGTACTCTTTTCTCGAGGCGTGAACCAAGGGAGGTCGCGGATGCGCATCGAAACCTGGTTGCCCCAATACCTGCCCCTTCTGCAGCAGGCTGCGGCGCGCTATGATCTTGACTGGCGTCTGCTGGCAGGAATTGCGATGACAGAGTCTTCAGGAGATCCAACAGCCATAGGTCCGCTTTTGAGAGACGGGCAGCAGGCGGAAGGGTTGATGCAATTTTTGCCCTCCACGTTTTATGGTACTGCCGGCGCGGACGCGTCGCCTCAGCAAGTCGCCGAAGCAGGAGGATATGGCGTCGACGGAGATCGCGATGGACGGGTGACCCCCCTCTACGCAGCAGACGCAATCTTTAGTGCAGCCCATTACCTGGCTGCCCTTGGGGCCCATCAGGACCTCGCGACTGCCCTTCAGCGTTATTCCGGCTGAGCAGGATCGACTTACCTGCAACGGATAGAAGCGTATATGCAGGCGGCAGCAGCCATTGCAGCAGGACTTGCAGGAAAGGAAATCCCCCAAACAGCTACAACAGCTCCGGAAAATACGGGAGAAGGCAGTTGGCGTTCGTTTGTGCCGATGGTTAGGGCAACTTCACCTGTCTCTTTTTGGGCACCGCTGGTAGGAATACAGGGCCTTTCCATGCCCGACCCGGCATCCTTTTCGGCACAAGCCTGATCACAAGTGGGAGAGGGAGGGCAGTTCATGAAAATCTCTTTTTCGAACCATATCTATGCCCCTTGGAATATGGAGGAAGTTTTTCTTCGCGCACACACTTTCGGGTATGACGGAATTGAATGGGTCACTGCCGATGGTGCCCCGATTTCGGCCGACTTAGATCCACAGCTTCGCCAATCGATTATAGAGAATGCCCACCAAGCAGGCGTCGAGATCGCGGCACTCCGCCCTCCGTTGCTACTGGATGCTTCGAATACCCACCGCGAACCCGATATTGTCAACGGCATGACGACCTATCTGCAACTGGCGGCCGAGATGCAGATCAACCGCGTGATTGTCGTACCGGCGGCACGACCTGGAGATCTCGCTTCGTTGCTTACGACGCTAAGTGCGGAAGCAGCGTCCCGACATGTTCGTCTGGAGGTGGCCACGCGCGGGCTATTGGCCAGTCCTACAGAGGCAGTCGCTCTCTTTCAACGTCTTGACAATGCCCATTGCTGGCTCGACTGGGAAACGGATGCGGTCCATCAGACCGGAGCCGATGCCACCCAAGCTTTGGAACGCCTCCGGACATGCCATTCCGGATGACGGTCAGCGACCTTAAACGAACGTCGGATGGCTGGCAACCTACGGCACTGGGTACTGGGGAACTGCCTTTGCAAGGAGTCCTACGTTGGTTGAACAGCATTGGCTACCGCGGTTTTGTCAATGTAGGTCTGGTCAGCGATCAGGTATTGAAAAAGGGAGAGGCAGAAGCCTACTTGACCCATGCGATACAGAAGCTGCGCACGTTTCTGCAGCAGATGGGCATTGAGCAAAAACAGTCAATTGAGCGCGCTTGACGGTGCTTCGCAGACACAGGGGCAATCGCCGGCGTTTAATGTGCAGAGAACGTGCTGATGCGGCGTAAGGCGTCCAGCTTTTCAGATTCTCCGATACGGGCTTTTTCGACCGCTTCTTCCAACAGGGCGATGGAGCGGTCGTAGCCCTGTCGATCGACGGGATAGGGAATGCCATCTTTGCCGCCATGTGCGAAGGAGTAGCGCACCGGATCTTCAAAGCTTGCAGGTGCCCCGAAGATGACTTCGGCCACCATTGTCAACGCCCGAACCGTATGGCTACCGACTCCTTTGGTGCCGATCAGGTGCTCAAAGTTTGGCAATTCTTGCGTATAGAGGATACGCAATGCTTTGTCGAAGTGCTCCGCATCCGGAATGGCATGTCCGGATGGCAACGCCAAGTACCGCAGTACTGTCTCTTCTGCAAAGGGGAGTGCAAAAGCCCGGCTCTCTTCCTGTGCAAAAAGCTCAAGCTGCTCACTTGTGACGTGAGGGATACTGCGAACATGGGTCGGTTTAGAGAGGTCCGGTGCCTTCTCGAGCAATTTACGATAAGTGGCAGTCAGTTGCTGAGGGGTACTCTCTTGCAGCAAAGCCGGTACCTGTTGGCGCAGCGTGGCGTTGGTATGGTCCGTCAGGTTGAGGGCAACCCCACGGTGATCGGAGATGATGCCGGAATGGGGTTCATCGACAAAGCTGTCAAGCTGCTCAGAAAGCCAATGGTAACGTCGGGCCCAAGTACCACCAGCGTATAACCCTTGCTGGACAACCGCCCAGTTCCCATCGTTGGTAAAGAGCAGAACATGATGATAAAGATCGTAGCCATCTTGTAAGGCGACACTATCGACTTTGGCAGCCATCTTGCTGGCATATAGCAGCGGTTGCGGATCTTTTCGCAGTATTCCGCTGTCGGCAAAAGAAGCAATCTCAAGCGGCGTCTTACGAGACGCCGCTCCTTTGCCTCCAGCGATAAAAAGTCCCATTTCTGGTCCCTTGTGTCGTAAAGCCACCTTGACGGCCCCACAGACCGTCGTTGTCAATCCCGAAGAGTGCCAGTCAAAGCCTAGCAAACAGCCAAATGCCTGAAACCAATGGGGATCTGCGAAACGACGCAGCACCTCTGTTGTCCCATATTGAAGGACAATGGCTTCGAGGATAGGCCCTGCCAACTTAACCATGCGCTCAAAAAGCCAAGGAGGACAATGTCCACTGTGTAAAGGGAGATCTGCAACACCGACACGTGGCATATCCACAGTATAGACTGGACAGCCGGCTCGTACAATTCAAAATAACATTGGCGGCGGTTTATCACAGTTGCACACTTGGGGTCATAACTGTTTATCCAGGACCAACAATGTCTGAAGGAGCACTTGCGCCCCATGGACGAGCGCTGTGTCACTGGTCAGCTCATCCGGAACATGGCTCTTGCCATTGTCACTTGGCACAAAGATCATCGCTGCCGGACAGAGATGCGCCATACTTTGCGTATCATGACCCGCGCGACTCTCCAAACGGGTGACGGCATTCTCTCCCAGGTAGGCTCGAGCGGTCGCTTCGATCAAGTCGACGATCGTTGGATCACAGTGCGTGACAGCCTCTCGCTCAAGAAAACAGATTTCGCTGCGACAACCTTCCTGCACTGCAGCTGCATTAGAGAGGATCGGCACTTCCTCATCGAGAGCTGCCAATCCAGTCTCATCGATGCTGCGGAATTCGCCATTTACTTCGGCGTAGCCGGGGATGACATTGACAGCGCCGGGCTGGACAACAAGGGATCCAGTGGTCCCTACAAAACGATCGCCGGCAGCAAGGATGCGATCACGGAAGGCCAACATGAAACGGGCCGCAGCCAGACCCGCATCCCGGCGGGCGCGCATCTCCGTAGCCCCAGCATGGTTCTGCTCCCCGAAAAAGCGTGCCTGAAACCGGTGGATACCGACGATTCCCTCCACTGCAGCCGCTTTTAGCCCGCGGCAGGCGAGACGCCCTCCCTGCTCAATGTGAAGCTCAAGATAGGCGGCAAATTCTTCGGGTGCACGCGCGGCAGAAAAGATCTGCTGGGGATCGATCCCGGCTTGCGTCAAAGCCTGATAGAGCAAAGAAGTGGGTTGAAGCTCTTCGGCAGGGATCAATCCCGCCATACAGCGACTGCCAAAAAGACCACCTCCGACACGACCTTCCTCGTCTGCAAAGGCGATCACCTCCAGTGCGTGGTGCAGCGATAAGCCGCTTTGCTGGAGTGCTTTTGCCAATGCCACCCCGGCCAATACCCCATAGGCGCCATCGAGCGGGCCTCCGTTGGGCACCGTATCGAGATGCGAGCCGACCACCAAGGCCGGTCCCGTCGATCCCAGGCGGCCGATGAGGTTGCCCGCTGCATCGAGTCGCGTGTTCAATCCTGCCTCTTGCATCCAACTGCGGACAGTCTGTACCGCCTGCTGCCAGGCCGGCCCATAGCTGCGCCGATCTAGCCCACCACCCTGCTCTCTGGGAAGCCGCCCGATGTTCCCGAGTATGGCAATCTGTTCGAGCAGCGCGGGTCCGTCGATCGTCACGGTTTCTTTTAGGGACATGCGTTCCTCCACTTCAACAACCGCTGACTGTTACGATTATGCGACCAGCGCACGAAGCTGTTTTGCAGCAGCGTGGGTCGCTTCATAACCTATTTGAACACATCGCTGTGCCTGGCGTAAATCGAGAATATTGATATGTGGAAAATGGGGCACAATCGTCACATCGGCCTGTTCCCGATCGATGCGGGGACGATGCGTCAGGGTATTGAGGGTGGCCTGGGCAACAAAATGCAAGCTGACCGGGCGGGACATGGCCGTATCGCTGAGTCCCTGCTGGGCGCCGCGAAGATCGACGGCGATCACTTTTTCCGCTCCCAAAGCGCGGGCTACGTCGACAGGGAGGTTGTTGACAAGGCCACCATCTGCGAGTAGCCACGGTTCGTGTTCGACCGGTTCAAAGAGAATGGGCAGCGCGCAAGAGGCATGAACTGCTTTTGCTGTGGCGATGTCACTGCTCCATACCGTTGCAGGTAAAGGACGTGCGGGTGACCCAAAGACGACCAGTTGGCCGGTGTACAGATCTGTGGCGCAGATTCCCAAGGGCAGGGGCGCAGCCTCGATCGACTGGTCTCCGATATTGTTACGCAAAAAAGCCTCGAGTCGCTCTCCACGCAGCAACCCGGTCGGCTTGCGGCGGCCTGCCCAACCCGCCAGCCACTGCCAACTATTGAGATCGAACAAACGAAACGAAGCGGCTTGGTAGAGACGGTTCTCTTGGTTCAACGCTCCAAAGGCGTAGAGCGCGGCCACAATGGCCCCTGCACTTGTTCCAGTGACGACCGAGATGCGCACCCCCAACTCTTCAAGCGCTTGTAGGGCCCCCAAATGGGCCCCACCCAAGACACCGCCCCCTGAAAGCGCCAGTCCAATCGTTGACATACTTTCGACCTCCACTGCATTGCAAAGCGTTGCTGGCATTTTGCGCTGCTCAAAGAGACGTTGCAACTTCGCTTTACAGAAGATCCAATGCAGCAAGCAGATCTTGCGGGCGCATGGGTACGGAAGTCAGGCGTACTCCTGCCGCATCTGCTACCGCGTTGGCCAAAGCCGCCGCTCCTGGAATGGCCGGAGGTTCGCCAACCCCTTTGGCACCAAAAGGACCCACATTCGAAGCGATCTCCACCAGCGAGATCGTGATGGGGGGCACGTCACTGACCGTAGGCAGGGCATAGTCCGCCAGGGTCGAGTTGATCAACGTACCGTGCTCATCAAACAGCAGCGCTTCATGTAAGGCTCGGCCGATCCCCTGCGCAATCCCTCCCATGATCTGACCCCGCACTTCTGCAGGATTGATCGCCTTGCCCACGTCCTGAATGGCAAGATACCCCCGGGGTCGGATGGCGCCGGTTCTTCGATTGACCGCTACCTTGACGGCATGGATGCCGAATGCGGGAGAAGGTTCCCGGATCGCGGTCCGCCCATAAGCGAAGATTGGGGCATATTTGCCACCAAAGCGCATCGTTTGTACCGCAATTTCGGCAATACTCATCCGTTTGGAAGGCACACCGCGAATCTGTACCGCACCATTACGCAACTCAAGATCTTCAGGAGCAGCTTCAAAAAGTTGGGCCGCGACTTCCAACAGTTGGCTGCGAGCCGCTTGCGCAGCCTGCTGGACGGCCAGGCCGACGGTATAAGTGGTTTTACTGCCTCCTGCTGCACCTGCATAGGGGGCGTGCTCGGTGTCACCAAAGGCAATGTGTACCTGTTGGGGAGAAAGGCCGAGTGTCTCGGCCGCAATGGCCTGGAAAGCCGTGGCTGTTCCGGTCAGATCGGTCGCACCGACGGTTACGGTTACATGGCCGTCCGGATCGATACGGCAGCCAGCAGCAGCAGGTTCAAGGCCTCCGACCCAACCACCGACGGCCACGCCCCAGCCTTCATCCTGCCCAGCCTGACGATCCCGCCAATGGGGATCCTGCTGCGCCGCTTGCAGCACATCGACCAATCCGATCTTCGGCCAGGGTTTGCCATCTGGGCGCGGATCCCCACTTTGTGAAGCATGTTGAAGTCGAAATGCAATGGGGTCGATCCGTAGTTCTCGAGCGACTTCATCAACCGCTGACTCGAGGGCAAAAAAGGCTTGCGGTGCACCAGGGCCGCGATAGGCACCGGAAGGATTCTTATGGGTGAGCACTTCCATTGCAATCAAATCAAAGTTTGGGATCTGATACGTACCTCCCAGCAAAATGGCGGCGATACCGGCAGGAGCGCCCGGTTGTGCTCCCGTATCAAAAAGAAGGCGGGCAGAGAGCGCGGTAAGACGGCCATCTTTGCGGGCACCCAATTGCAACTCGATCTGAGCGGCCGGTGCGGGGGTGCTGGTCAGGAAATCTTGGATCCGATCCAAAACGATGCGTACAGGTCGATGGATCAATTGTGCCAATGCCGCAGCAAGCGGCTCGAAAGAACCAAACTTTGCCCCGAAGGCGCCTCCAACGGTCATCGGCACCACACGGATCAGGTGATCGGGCATCTGTAGCGTCTGGGCGATGACGCTACGTGTTGCAAAGGCACCTTGGGTTGACGAGTAGACCGTCAAACGTCCGTCTTGCTCTACTTTTGCAAGACAGCCTCGCGTCTCTAGATAACCTTGGTAGACCGATGCCAGTCGGTAGGTGCGCCGGACAACGACATCGGCAGCAGCGAGGGCGTGTTGGACATCGCCGTTGCAGAAATGGAGCAAGGTCGGCACATTGGGAGGCTTTCTTTCTCCCGATTGTCCTCCTTCTACATCTGCACCGTGGATTGCGGCTTCATCTTCGTGTCCTTCATTCAGCGGGCGGACGATGGGCGCATCGGGCCGCATTGCAGCAATCGGATCGACAATAGCCGGCAGCGGCTCATAGTCGACCAGGACCTGATCCGCGGCATCTTCTGCAATCGCTTCGCTCTCTGCCAAAACCACAGCAACGGGTTCTCCAGCGTAGAAAACCTCGTCCTGCGCCAAAAGGCCGCGCACGGAAAGCTCTTCCGCCGTAAATACCCCGAATACCCCTCGATGCCGCTGTGCTGCCGCAGTCCGGATCGAGCGGATGCGCGCGTGCGCATAGGGACTGGTGACCAGACGGGCAAAAAGCATGTCAGGCAGTGAAAGATCGGCAACGTACCGCGCTTTTCCACTGAGTTTATCCTGCCCTTCCGGGCGCAACAGCGGTTGTCCGACCACTTTCAGTTCATCCACGAAGAGCTCGCCTCCTCTTGAAAAATTGTAACAGACCCAAGCGTACGGCAAAACAAGGCAAAGAGGCACCAGCGGTTGTCGCCTAGCAGGAGAAAAGGGAGTAAGGGCGTATCTTTATAGAGTGGAGCAAAGGAATGCTCCAAACACAAAATTCGTTCTTTCTGCAACCGGCAGGAACCCAGGGAAGGGGATGTGCTGGTTTCTCTTCTAAGCGAGAAGACGCTTCATTTCGACGATCCCACGACCTACCTCGCCGATCTGCTGACACAGGCAAATCGGCTTGGTGCTACCGATCTTCACTTCGATCCCCAACCAAATGCGGTACAGATCCGCTTACGCATCGATGGCTTGTTGCACGAGCTCGTATCGCTTTCTTCCGAAGCCTATCTGCGTTTGCTGGTAACGGTCAAGATGCTGGCACAGATGGATATCGCGGAAAAGCGACGTCCCCAAGATGGCAGCTTTCACTGGGAGCAAGGCGAAACGATCTTCGATGTGCGCGTCGCATCGACCGCCACCGTCTGGGGAGAGCGGTGTGCACTCCGCTTGCTCAACGCCCATGGCAGTGCCGGTCGCCACCGGCTCGATGAGCTGGGCATGACTCCCTACGAACGGGATCAGTTTGCACAACTGGTGCACTTTGCACGAGGCATGGTGCTCTGCTGCGGCCCAGTCGGTTCGGGCAAGACAACGACACTGTATGTCGCCCTTTCGCTCCGCGATGCTGCCCATGAGATGATCTGCACCCTCGAGGATCCGGTGGAACGAAAGCTGCCTGGCATCACACAGGTGGAAGTGCGCCCAGAGATCGGATTGAGCTTTGCGGAAGGGCTGCGGGCTTTGCTGCGCCACGATCCGGATGTCTTGCTGGTGGGAGAGATTCGTGACAAAGAGACGGCCGAAGTGGCTGTCCGAGCGGCCCTGACGGGTCATTTGGTCTTGGCTACGCTGCATGCATCCGATGCGGTGACAGCGATCTCCCGATTGAGCCAGATGGGCGTTGCGTCCTATCAGGTCGCTGAAGCGGTACGTGGTGTGGTGGCACAACGCTTGGTGCGGAAGCGCTGTCCCCAATGCCGAGGAGAGAAAGGAGAGGCTGTCTGCAGCGTTTGCGGCGGTAACGGCTTTTTGGGTCGGACCGGATTGTTCGAGGTGCTCACCCTCACCGAACCCATGCGCAAGGCCGTGCGGGATGGGGTCGGCCATGCGGAATTGGAAGAACTTGCGATGCAAGCAGGGATGTGCCCGCTGAACAAGAGAGGCGAGCAACTGGTAGAGCAAGGGGTGACAACCGCGCATGAAGTTCGGCGCTGTATCGGTGACTGAGCTGGCCCGACACCACACAGGGAGATCCCGTACTGCCTCTCCCGCTTCTATGTCACGTACCTTGAGCGCCCTCGGGCGTTTGCTCACCAATGGTGTCCGGATACAAGAGGCCATCGCTTTGGCCACCGGAACGCGTGCGCAGCGCGAAATCGCACGCCAAATGCAAGCAGCGCTCTCGCGTGGAGAACCGCTCTCTACCGCATTTCGCAACTGTGGATTGGGAGCAGAAGAGCTTGCCCTGGTACGCATGGGAGAAGAGACCGGTGCACTGGGAGAGCGGATCAGTGATGCCGCAGCGCTCTTGAGCAAAAAGCTCTCCCAGCGACAGAAACTGATCCAACAGCTCCTCTATCCCATTCTGCTGCTCTTTCTGCTTTTTGGTCTCGGCCTCTTTCTGCTCGTCGTCGTCTTGCCTATCTTTGCAGGTTTGTACGCGTCGATGGGCGTAACCGTCCCTTCCAGTGCCCAGGCAGCTTTTCATCTCGCCGATCGCATCCAGCAGACGCCATGGAAGGCGGGCGTGATCTTGATGGCAGGCGTGATGTTGCTCGCTGCCCTGTTCCTTTGGCTGTTTGGTCACCCGAAAACGCCATGGGATCGGCACCGCTTCCAAGCCGCGGTCTGCCGCCGCATGGGGCTGATGCTGCAGGCAGGCATTCCATTGAACACCATCCTTACGCTGCTTACGGACTCCTTGATCCACCCCATGGAGAAACAAGCACTTCTTTCCATTCGCGAAGCCCTGGAAAGTGGCAATGGGATTGCCGAAGCACTGGAGAAAAACCCCCTGTTTTCGCCCAACACCCGGGCGATGATTGCAGCCGGGGAACACTCTGGAACGCTCAGTGAGACGCTGCTGCAAGTCGGGAGTGAAGAAGAGCAAGCCTATCAACTTCTAACCGAAAATGCGCTGCGCTTGCTTGAGCCGGCGACGTTGATTGCCGTTGGGGCCGTCGTCGGGTGGGCGATGCTGACCCTTATGGTTCCACTTTTTGATCTGAACACACTTTTTTAGTGGAAAAGATGATTTTCCACACGAGGATAGGGAGGCCGATGATGAAAAATAGCGGGGTTGGTCACAGGCGCAGAGGGCGTACGCGGCTTGGATTTACGTTGTTGGAAATGACGATCGTTTTGTTTCTGATCGGGATCACGGCTGCGATTGCCATCCCAAAATTGAGCCAAAGCGCCGAGCAGGGCAAGTCCCGTGCTTGTGCGACCGATCAGGAGGCGTTGCGTGCCGCACTGGAAAGTTACCATGCGGCTCATGGCAGTTACCCGAATGGAACCGATGCCCAAGCGATCATCGCAGCTTTGCAGAACGATGGGGCAATCGGTGAGGTCGCCTGTCCATCGGGAGGTCAGTGGGAGATCTCACTGCAATACGGCAGCGGCCAAACCGGTGCCGCCGGTGAAAACCCTTTGGATGACACAGCCACTGTCCGCTGTACGGTCCATGGGGAACTCTACGGTACCCAGATTCACCCGGATGCAAATGGAGAATGAGCGTACGTCAAGCGGTGAGGTAAGGCGACCGGCCTTTACCCTGCTGGAAGTGTTGGTTGCCTTGTCGTTGAGCGCATTAGCCGCTTCATTGCTCATTGGCACCGTAAGTCGGGCAACTTCACATCAGGCCTTGCAGCGAGCAACCGATCAAGTTCTTGCTGCCTTGGAAGATGCTCGTACGTTGGCACAACGCGGTAATGCCGTGACGTGTACAGTAGAAAACAATACGCGTCTGGTCACTTTTGCCACACCTGCGCAATCGTCAGGAAGCTGGGTACCGCCAAGTCGTCATGTCCTCCAACTTCCGGAGGGGATCTCCTTGCGGGTGGAAAATCAAGCCGGTCAGCCCGCACCGACGCAATGGATTCGCATCGGAACAGATGGGCGGATCAGCCAAGGAATGACATTGGTCCTGCGTGACCGCTCGGAAGGCAGTATCCGTATCGTGGTGATGGTGGGAACAGGAGCCTGGTACGTCGATGCGTCGAAACGGTGAGAGCCTCGCAGAAGTGCTGGTGGCCACTGCCATCCTGTCGTTGGGGCAGTCCTGGTGACAGGGGCGATTGCAGCAGGCGCAAAACAGGTAGAGCAAGCACGATTGGTCGACGCCACCTGTGATCTTGCCACGGCGATGGTGGCAGACTGGGCCGATGGGCAAGGACAGCGGGTGCAGACCCGTCAGATAGACGGACACACCATTACGGCAGAGGTGCAACCGAAAACAGAAGCGTTTTCTGCTGCAGGTTCTCGTATCTCTGTGGAGGTGACTGCTTCTTGGGGCGAAGCCATCCATTCTTATCGATGGGTCAGCTGGGTTTTCTCTCCCGACGTAGGGGATTTATCCTCAGCGAAACGCTGATCGCCCTCTCTTTAACTGCCCTGTTGGCGGCAGGCATTGCCGCGATATGGTTGCCTACAGGGCGTGCAACCCAAAAGATGAGCAGTCAGGCAGAGGCGTTGGCTTCTTCGCACGCCACGGAAAGCTTGATCTACGAGGAATTCTCCCGCCTCTCTTCGGCACAGGTACTCTCTCGTCCAGGAGGGCAAAAAGAATTGCAAGGCACCGATGGCAGTGGGCGGAGCTTACGTTACTTTTTGCAAGGAGAGAACTTGACACGTACCGTCCTCAATCCACCTGGTGGTGGCGGAACGTACGTGTTGGCGACAAGGGTTCGTGCCACGACCTTTCTTGTAGACGGGAAAGCCATTGAAGTGACCATCGTATGGGAAGAGGGAGGAGATACGCTTGAGCGCTGCTGGACGGTGGCGATGCGGGGCAGGTAGGCGAGGCGCTGCCGTGGCCGTCTCCTTGATCGCACTGGCCGCCATGACCCTTGCAGCCGCAAGTATCCTCGCAGCCAGCGGGGCTGCCCTGCGGCGCAGCAATGAACACGCTGCGCAGATGCAGGCACGTACGGTGGCAGAGTCGGGGGCTGCGGCAGCACTGGAAGCGCTGCAAGAAGGTGAGCCCATCATCTGGTCAGATCAGGTGGCGGAGGCAGGTCAATACACGATCACATCGGTGGCACCGCCCTCCGGTTCTTCTGTGTCCGCTGTCTGGGTGATTACCGCGACCACGCCCCAAGGCGGTTCTTATCAGCTGCGTGTCGGATATACGTACATTACACCCACAGCGCATGACGAAGGAGGCGTGCGCAAGGTATACTGGCCTTACCAAGGGGAGTAGGGACCGATGCAAGAAGAAGGACAGTGGGGGCGCTTTGCTGGCCGACCCAATCTCAGCTTGATCGGCATGCCCGGTTGCGGAAAGAGCACTGTGGCACGGCAATTGAGCGAGATCTTGGGTGTTCCGTATGTGGATACCGATAAAGTCATCGTTTCGCGCTATGGTCAATCGATTGCCGAGATCTTCGCAACGCAAGGAGAAGAAGTGTTTCGACGCTTGGAATCTGCCGTGCTTGCAGAGGTCCTGGCGGGAGAAGGACAGATCGTAGCAACGGGTGGGGGATGTGTCGAGCGGCCCGAAAACCGAAGGTTGTTACAGCAGCGCAGCTTCGTCGTCTGGCTTGATCCACCCTTGCCGATGCTTCTTTCGCGACTGCGCCAAGAGACAGATCGACCTTTGCTGGCTAAAGGAGATCCTGGGCTCGTGATGGAACAGCTCAACCGCCGCCGGCGGCCACTCTATCGTTTTGCTGATCTCCATTTGGCCATTGGACGAGAAGGATCCTCTGGCGCAGTAGGGCGACTGGCAGCGCTCTTTTCCATGGCACGCTCCAGCGACTAAAACTCACTCGGCCAAGCGGGACGAAACTTTTTCCATGCATTGGCTGACGTGGTCGGCTGCTTGCTGGCGGAGTCGATCGCGTTGTGCGGCTGCCTCACGTGCGAAAGGGCTCTCTCCCAAAGCGGGCAAGTTGATATCGACCGAGAGCAGTGCACTTGCTGCGGCCGCACCCAGCAACTGAGCTCCTACACCCACATCGCTGATCGCACGTTGGTTGCCGATGGGTGCCAACTGTAAAGCGAGCTCAAGACCTTCGCAGCAAGCTTGCGCAAGCGACAAAGGGACCCGCGTCGCCTGCTCTGTAGCGTTACGCTGTTTGGCTTGACGAATCATCTGTTGTTCTTGTGTCTCAGCAGGAAGGCGGAGCGCCGCCATGACCGCATCAAATGCCTCCATATCGGCTGAAAGCAGTGCTTCAAACTGGCTTTGCAACGCTTCGGAGCGCGTAAGCACTTCCGTCACTTGAGCAGCCACATCTTGGTATTTTTTGCGTGCCAGGGTCAATCGGGCGACCATTTGCAACATCGAAGTACCCAACGCGGCGGCCATGGCGGCAATGCTTCCCCCACCTGGTGTCGGCGCTGTCGAACCAGCGAGTGCTAGGATATCGCGAAAAGATCGTTCGTAGAGGTCGGTCATTGTCGTCTCCTCTCAGCAATCCACTTGGCCGCTTCTGCACACCTCTTAAGCTCTGCCTGTCCAAGCGAGCTTCTTTGGGACGGTCTCACGAGGTCTGGTCACGAAGTGTTGCCTCAGCTGCATCGATTACATTTTGCAAGAGCAATAAGGTCGTCAAAGCGCCGACACCACCCGGGACAGGGGTAATGGCACCGGCAATGGGTTCGACCGATGCAAAATCGACATCCCCCGCAAGGGTGCCGTCGGGCGCTTCAGAAAGTCCAGCATCGATGACCACTGCCCCGGGAGCGACCATCTCTGCGCCGATCAAGTGGCGGTGGCCTGTAGCTGCAAAAAGTAACTCTGCCTTTCGGGTGTAGCGGGCGAGCGCGCCCGATCGAGAATGGCAAACCGTCACAGTGGCATTTTCTTTGAGCAACAAGGCGAGCAGTGGACGACCGACCGTCGGTCCGCGACCGACAACGACCGCGTGACGACCGCTGATTGGGATCTGATAGTGTTGCAGCAGAGCGATACAGGCGAGGGCAGTTGCCGGAACAAACGCCTCTTGCCCACTGAAGAGCCGTCCACGGTTGACGGGATGGATGCCGTCGACGTCTTTATGGGGTGCAATACCTTCTAAGATGCGTGCACTGTCAAATCGCTTGGGCAGCGGCCATTCGACCAAAATGCCGTGTACGGCGGGATCACGGTTCAACGCGTCCAGACGCTCCAGGATTTCAGCTTCTGTTGCCTGAGCAGAGAATGCATGCAATCGGAAACTGATACCTGCTCGATCGGCAGCCCGTTCTTTGGCCCTGGCATACGCGATGGAGGCAGGATTATCACCGACCAGAAGGACCGCCAATCGTGGAAGAATGCCCGCTTCCTGCAGCTGTTGCGTGCGTTTTTCCAATTGTGCACGAAGTACAGCCGCCACAGGTTTGGCCTGCAAGTGAAGTGCCATGGCTTCACCTCCCCAGAAAGAGTACAGGATCCTAGACACGCTTGCCACCAACCGCTACCATGGAGATACGTACATTTATTCTGAGACGCAGTGCAGATCAAAGGGATGGAGACGATGGGCAAGTCACAGCGGCGCGTGGTGCTAAAAGTCGGCTCTTCTTCTTTGGTAGATCATCGTGGGGAGCTCGATTTGCAACGTGTGGCGTGGATCGCCGGGGAGGCTGCAGCATTGTGGGAGAGGGGAGCGGCTCCCCTGATCGTCTCTTCCGGTGCAGTCGCCGCAGGCCGCACACTTCTGCGTATCGAAGGAAATGCAGTCAGCTTGGCGGTACGGCAGGCTGCTGCGGCTGTCGGTCAGAGCCTGCTGGTACAGGCTTATGCGGATGCGTTGCGGAAAAAAGGAATTGCCGCTGCGCAAGCACTGCTCTCCCGAGGGGATTTCGATCATCGCAAGCGTTATGTACACCTGCGCAATACCCTCGAGCTTTTGCTCAATCATCGGGTCATTCCGATTGTCAATGAAAACGACACCGTGGATGTCGAAGAGCTGCGCTTCGGGGACAACGATTTACTGGCAGCGCTGTGCGCCCAAGCCATCGACGCACAATTGCTGGTGCTTTTTACAGACGTGGACGGCCTCTACGATCGGCCACCCCAGCATCCCGAAGCACAACGCATTGCCCGTGTCTCGTCGTTGGAAAATCTATCGGTGCATGTGGAAAGCCACTCGCGTTTTGGGACAGGAGGCATGGCCAGCAAACTGCGGGCGGCAGCACTTGCGACCTCTTCGGGCATCGAGACACGCATTCTAAAAGCAGGGGTAGCGGGACTGTTGGCAAGATCGCTGGCCGGAGAGCCGGTAGGAACTGTCATCGAGGCACAGCCTTCGATGCTCAACGCGCGCAAGCGCTGGGTGGCCTATGCTTCGAAAGCCCATGGGAGCGTCTGGATTGACGATGGTGCTGCCTTGGCACTCCAATCCGGCAAAAGCCTCCTGCTGGCCGGTGTACGTCAGGCGAGAGGGACCTTCCGTCCGGGAGATGTCATCCAGGTCGTAACGGCCGAGAGAGCGATCGCCAAGGGCATGACGAATTATGCTTCCGATGAGTTGGCCGTACTGCTTCTTGAGGATCGGCCGGCTACCTCCCTGCCAGAGGTCATCCACCGCGACAATTTGGTCTTGCTGAGTTCAACCGCAGAGGGAGGGCTGCAAGAAGCATGAGGGAAGAAGCGGAAGCGGAGGCGCTGCGTGCCAAAGCATGCGCCTCCGAGGTGGCCCTTTTCAGTCTTGACCGGCGCAATGCCGCTTTGGCGAGTATGGCTGAAGCGATTCGACACAGCCAAGCGGCCATCTTGGCGGCCAACCAGCAGGATTGCGAGGAGGCACAACAGAGCGGTCGCAAGGAAGCTTTCATCGATCGGTTGACATTGACCTCGCAGCGCCTTCAAGCTGCGGCTGCCGGATTAGAGGCGCTGATGGCGCTTCCTGATCCGTTGGGCGTACAACGGAGTTTCCTCGCAGCAGAAGGTATTCGCATCGAGCAGCGGCGCGTCCCTTTTGGTGTGCTTGCGATCATTTACGAAGCACGTCCCAACGTGACCGTCGATGCGGCTGGGCTGGCACTTAAGTCGGGCAATACGGTGGTCCTAAGAGGAAGCCGGGAAGCACGCCGGAGCAACGCCGCACTGGTCACAGCGTTGCGAGATGGCTTGACTGCTGCAGGACTCCCTGTAGAAGCGATCGGTTTTGTGGCGAATCCAAATCACGAGGATGTCGATCATCTGCTGAGCCTGCGCGGAATCGTCGACTTGGCCATCCCGCGGGGGGGTGCCGAGCTGATCGAGCGGGTCGTCTCGTTGGCAAAGATACCGGTCATAGAGACCGGCGCGGGGGTCTGCCACATCTACGTGCATGCTGAGGCAAATGAAGCGATGGCTCTCTCCATCATCGACAATGCCAAAACCCAACGACCTTCTGTCTGCAATGCCGTCGAAACCGTGCTCGTCGATCGGGAAATTGCTCCGCAGTTTTTGCCCAAGCTGGACGAAAGATTGACGGCGCGGGGGGTTCGTCTGCATGCTGCGCCCCAGGCACTTGCTTGGATGCCCCATGCGGTTTTGGCAGGCCCTGACGAATGGCGTACAGAGCACCTCTCCCTGGATCTCGGTGTGCAGATCGTCGCAGGCCTGCAAGAGGCTGTGACCCATATCGAACGCTTTGGTACGCATCATTCGGACGCCATCGTCACCGACGATCAAGCGGTTGCACAGCGCTTTTTGGACACCGTCGACTCGGCTTGCGTCTACTGGAATGCCTCGACGCGCTTTACCGACGGATTTCAGTTCGGCTTTGGAGCCGAGGTGGGAATCAGCACCCAAAAACTCCATGCGCGCGGTCCGATGGGGCTGTCGGAGTTGACCACGTACAAATATATCATCCGTGGAGAGGGACAGGTGCGCACATAAGCCTTGTCGAGCGACTTGGGCTATCGAAAGGAAGCGACTACGATTCGCATTGGCATTTTGGGAGCAGGTGCTATCGTCAAGACATTGCTGGAAGGCTGGCAGCGGTTTGGGTGGCCCGGAGAGGTTATGGTGACCAATCGCAGCAATGCGGCGCGCTTAGAAGCACTCGCGGCTTCCTTCGGTGTGGTCACCACGCGAGATCATGCGGCACTCTTGCAGGATGCAGAGATGGTCCTGCTTGCGGTACGCCCAGGCCAAGTGGTCGAGACGTTGCAGCAAGACGGCCCTTCTTTGCATGCAGGACATCTGCTGATCTCGCTGGCAGCAGCGCCGGATTGTGAGACCATCGCAGCACTGCTTCCTAAAGAGGTCACGGTCGTGCGGGCAATGCCGAACCTCGCTGCAGCAGTCGGGCACTCCGTGACTGGTCTGTACAGCCAGCAGGGGATGATCGGAGTTGTCCAGTCTCTGTTTGAGCCTCTGGGGACAACGGTTTGGCTCGATGATGAAGCGGCGCTGACCCCTTTTACCGCCCTCTTTGGCAGTGGCCCCGGCTATCTCTATCATTTTGTCGACCTGCTGGAAGAGGGCGGTGTCGCTTTGGGACTCGATCGCGATCAAGTTGCCCGCTTCGTCGCAGAAATGGCTTTTGGCGCTTTGACTTACTTAAAAGAATCGGGGGCTACTCCGGCTGAACTGCGGGACGAAGTGGCTACTCCCGGCGGGGTCACTGCAGCGGGCATTGCCGCGCTAGATGCTGCTGACTTGAGAGCCTCACTGCTCACCTGCCTGCGTGCAGCTGTTGCACGGGCCGAACAGACACAGGCACATGCCCGCGCGGATCTTTTCGCATCTTTCGCGCATCAATCTCTTGACAATGCTGGTCAGCTACCGTAGGATGCTATCAACATTGCAGTGCGTGACAGCGTTATCGTGCACAAGAACGATGAGGGGAAGCGCAGATCCGGACGTGTCCAGAGAGTCGGCGGAGGGTGCGAGCCGAACACGGAGGATGTGTCTCTCGTCCCTGAGTCTTCCTGGGAAGGTTTCTTCTCCAAGTGGTTCGAGGAAGCTAAACCGGGAGCGGTTGGCGCCGTTATCGCCCAGTCGTTCGGACTCTCTGAGGCGACAGCCGCAAGGCCTGTCGCGAAGTTGGGTGGTACCGCGAAGCAAGCCCTTCGCCCCAGCGTGGCGAGGGGCTTTTTGTGTCAAGAAGGGCAGGTAAGAATCGATGTCGCATGAGATTTATCTAAATGGCAGTTTCGTGCCGAGCGAGGAAGCAAAAATCTCTGTTTTCGACCACGGACTGTTGTATGGCGATGGCATCTTTGAAGGCATTCGGGCTTATAACGGTTTTGTCTTCCGTCTACATGAGCATATCCAGCGGTTGATTCAGTCGGCGCAGTCGATTGCCCTCGCATTCCCTTGGTCTGCTGATGATCTGGAAGAGATCGTGGTGCAGACGATTCGTCGCAACGGCCTGCGCGATGCGTACGTGCGACTGGTCATCACGCGTGGTATCGGTGATTTGGGCCTAGATCCACGCAATTGTGCCGAACCGGAGATCTTCTGCATTGCCGATCAGATTCAGCTCTATCCTCCTGCAATGTACGAAAATGGGTTGCGCGTCGTCACGACCGGTGTGCGCCGCAATGCGGCAGATGCGCTCAATCCACGGGTCAAGTCCCTCAACTACTTAAACAACATTTTGGCGAAAATTCAGGCCAATGACGCTGGCGCAGGGGAGGGGCTAATGCTCAACGAACAGGGTCTGGTCGCCGAAGCGACCGGCGACAACCTTTTCATCGTCCAAAAGGGGCGGGTCTGTACTCCTCCGGCATCGATGGGGGCTTTGGAGGGAATTACCCGTAATGCGGTCCTGGATCTCTGCCGGCTCTACGAGATTCCGGTTGCGGAAGTGCCGATCACGCTGCATGAGGTCTACGTGGCAGATGAATGCTTCTTGACCGGTACGGCCGCTGAGCTAATTGCCGTCACTCAGATCGACGGGCGCGTGATCGGCAGCGGCAAAGAGGGACTGCTCACCCATCGGCTTCACGAGGGCTTCCGGCAACTTGTGCAAAAAGAGGGCAGGCCGGTCTACGACGAGTGAGCTTGCACAGGAGGCGAGAACGATGACCGGAGCAGAAATGGTGGCAGCAGCGTTACAGGCAGAGGGCGTGGAAGTGGTCTTCGGCTATCCGGGAGGCACCGTTCTCCCCATCTATGATGCGCTTTTTCGATACAATGTGCGGCATGTGCTGGTGCGGCATGAACAGGGGGCTGCGCATGCCGCAGAAGGGTATGCCCAATCCACCGGGAAAGTAGGGGTCTGCATCGCAACTTCGGGTCCCGGTGCCACCAATCTGGTCACGGGAATTGCCGACGCATTTTTGGATTCCGTACCGCTGGTCGCCATTACCGGAAACGTCGCACGTGCCTCCATGGGAACAGACGCGTTCCAGGAGGCAGATATCACAGGGATCACCACGCCCATCACCAAACATAACTTTTTAGTTCGAGACGTCCACGATCTTCCAAGGATCTTAAAAGCGGCTTTTCACATCGCTGCTACTGGACGGCCCGGGCCAGTGCTGATCGACATTCCCAAAGATGTCCAAAATTCGGTAGATGACTTCACCTATCCAGACAGCGTGCATCTGGAAGGGTACAACCCCAACCTGCGACCCCATATGCAGCAGCTGATCAAGCTTGCGGCATTGATCAAAGCCTCAAACCGCCCGCTGCTGTACGTCGGCGGAGGAGCCATTCGCGCTCAGACATCAGAAGCCGTACGCACGCTGGCCGAGAAACTCCACGCGCCTGTCGTGATGACGCTCAAAGGACTGGGCGCTTTTCCCGAAAGCCACCCCCTTTCTTTGGGAATGTTGGGGATGCACGGCAGCTATGCCGCCAACCATGCGGTGCTGGAGTGTGACTTGCTGCTGGCTTTGGGCGCACGTTTCGATGATCGGGTTACAGGGGAAGTCGCTTCCTTTGCGCCCAACGCGACCATCGCTCAGATCGATGTCGATCCGGCAGAAATCGGCAAAAACAAGCCGGTTGACCTGCCGATTGTCGCCGATCTCAAGCGTGCCATCGAAGCGCTGTTGCCCCTGGTGGAGGAAGGCAACCTGTTGCCGCAACGGCAAGCTTGGGTCGACCGCTGTCGCCATTTTGCCGAACGTTTTCCCTTTGCCTATGACCGCACTGCCACGATACTCAAGCCCCAGGCGGTCATAGAGACACTGCATCGTCTCACCCACGGCAACGCCTTCGTCGTCACCGACGTGGGGCAGCACCAGATGTGGGCCGCTCAGTTTTATCCGGTCGATGCTCCCCACCAATTCATCACTTCCGGTGGACTAGGAACGATGGGGTTTGGCCTTCCAGCTGCCATCGGTGTTCAGATTGCCCATCCTAAGGCTCAGGTCATCCTGATCACCGGCGATGCTAGCCTGCAGATGACGATGCAAGAGTTGGCAACTGTTGCCCAGTACGATCTGCCCATCAAGGTCGTCATCATCAACAATGGTTTCCTGGGCATGGTGCGACAGTGGCAGGAGCTGTTTTACGAAAAACGCTACGCACATTCTGAGGTCGTCTCCATTCCAGACTTTGTCAAACTGGCAGAGGCGTTTCGCATCCACGGCGCGCGCGTCGATTCCATGGACGGACTCGATGCATCCATCGAGCATGCTTTGGCCATTCCGGGACCGGCGGTGATCGACGCCATTGTGGATCCGCAGGAAAACGTTTTGCCTATGGTTCCACCGGGAGCCCCCCTCTCTGCCATGATCGGCTGGTGGAGTAAGGAAGAGGAAGAGCAGGAACAACAGCGAGAGGCTGCACTCTATGGGGGGCGGTTGACGTGAATCGCCGCCATACCCTCTCTGTCATTGTCGTCAACGAACCAGGCGTCTTGGGACGAGTCGCCGGATTGTTCAGCCGCAGGGGATTCAACATTGAAAGCATCTCCGTCGGAGAGACGGATAACCCTCAGCGTTCCTGCATGACCATTGTCACCACGGGCGATGCGCCAACGATCGAACAGTTGACCAAACAACTCAACAAAATGGTGGATGTCATCAAGGTCGTCGATCTGACCGAAGAACCGATTGTGGCACGCGAGCTGGCTTTGATCAAAGTCAACTGCTCCCCTGCGCATCGTGCGGAGATCGAAGCGCTGATAGCCCCCTTTCGGGCGGATGTGGTCGATGTGGGGCGCAATGCGCTGATCATTCAGACAGTCGGGCGAGAAGAGAAGGTGGCTGCTTTGGTCGAGCTCCTACGCCCATACGGGATCCGCGAACTCTTGCAGACCGGCGTTGCCGCGATGCAACGCAGCGGCGCAGCGGGTCCAGTCCCTGTTGATAAAAAGGAGGCACATGGATGAAGGTCTACTACGACAGCGATGCGGATTTAAATGCCTTACAGGGCAAAACAGTGGCAATCTTGGGATATGGGAGTCAGGGACATGCACATGCCCAGAATCTGCGCGACTCAGGAGTCGAGGTGCTGGTTGCCGTTCGCCCTGGCCGCTCTTTTGACCAAGCCAAGCGTGACGGATTCTCTCCAGTCAGCAACAGTGAAGCAGCCCAACGCGCCGATATCCTGATGTTTTTGTTGCCCGATGAGACCCAGGCCGCCGTTTACCGAAACGAAGTCCAGCCTTCCCTTCGCAGCGGGCAAGCCCTCTTTTTTGCCCATGGCTTCAACATCCACTATCACCAGATCATTGCCCCTGAAGATGTCGATGTCGTCATGGTCGCGCCCAAAGGGCCTGGGCATATGGTTCGACGTGTCTTTCACGAAGGAGGCGGTGTACCATCTCTGTTGGCCATTGCCCAGGATGCGAGCGGCAAAGCACGTGACTTAGGCCTTGCTTATGCAAAGGGCCTGGGAGCCACACGGGCTGGTGTCATCGAGACGACTTTCCAGGAAGAGACCGAAACCGATCTTTTCGGTGAACAGGCCGTCTTGTGCGGCGGTCTTTCGTCTTTGATCAAAACCGGTTTTGAAACGTTGGTCGAAGCGGGTTATGCGCCAGAGATGGCTTTCTTTGAGTGCATGCACGAAATGAAACTGATCGTCGACCTGATCTACGAAGGCGGTTTGTCCAAGATGCGCTGGTCTATTTCCAACACGGCCGAATACGGAGACTACAGCAGAGGACCAAAGGTCATCGACGAGCATGTTCGCGAGAACATGCGGGCAGTTTTGCGCGATATCCAAAGCGGTCGTTTCGCGACCGAGTGGATCTTAGAAAACCAGGCTGGACGGGCGACGTTTGAAACGACTCGGCAAAAAGAGGCCGCACATCCTGTTGAACAAGTCGGGCAGCAGCTGCGGCAGATGATGTCCTGGTTGCAGCGGTAAATCACTTCTTGAAGGGATTGGAGGAGGCAACGAGATGGATCATGTTTCCATTTTTGATACGACGTTGCGCGATGGGGAGCAGACACCGGGCGTTGCCTTGACGGCAGATGAGAAGATCGAGATTGCCCGGCAGTTGGCCGCGTTGAAGGTGGACGCCATCGAAGCGGGTTTTGCCGCTTCCTCCAAAGGCGATTTCAATGCGGTACGGCGCATTGCAAAAGAAGTGCGCGGTGTTCAAATCGCTGCTCTGGCACGTGCCGAGCGGGGGGATATCGACGCAGTCGTCGATGCGCTCAAAGAAGCTGAGTCGCCACGCGTGCATATTTTTTTGGCAACCTCTGATCTCCATCTACAAAAAAAGCTTCGGATGACGCGGGAGCAGGCCCTAGCGGCCATCGATGATTCGGTGCGTTATGCCAAGCGTTTTATCTCTGATGTCGAATTCTCTGCAGAAGACGGCAGTCGCACCGATCCGAGCTTCCTGACTGAAGTGGTACGGACAGCATTGGCAGCGGGTGCTACAGTGATCAATGTTCCCGATACAGTGGGATATGCCCAACCTGCCGAATATGCCGCACTCTTTTCCAAGCTGCTCGCAGAAATTGACGGATTGGAGCGAATTGTCCTTTCTTGCCATTGTCACGACGATTTGGGCCTTTCGGTCGCCAATTCGCTGGCAGCCATCCAAGCCGGGGTACGCCAGGTAGAAGGGTGCATCAATGGCATCGGGGAACGGGCAGGCAACACGGCCTTGGAAGAGGTGATCATGGCTCTGCGGGTTCGCAATGATTTCTATGGGGTTGACACGCGCATCGAAACCTCCCAGTTGGCGACAACCAGCAAGCTCGTCTCTCGCATGACCGGTATCGCCGTACCGCCCAACAAAGCGGTCATCGGGAGCAACGCTTTTGCCCATGAGTCTGGGGTCCACCAAGATGGTGTGATCAAAGATCGGCGAACCTACGAGATCATGGAAGGCTCTACCGTTGGCCAAGCGGGAACGCGGCTGGTGTTGGGCAAACTTTCTGGAAGGCGCGCTGTGGGGGAACGCTTGAAGCAACTCGGTTTTTCTCTGCCAGACGAACAGTTGGCGGAATTCTTCGTGCGCTTTAAAGAATTGGCCGATCGCAAGCGCGAGGTCACTGATGACGATCTGATCGCGTTGATCGCCGAAAACACACGTGGCATCGAGCAGCGCCATTTCAAGTTGAGTTTCTTGCAAATTTCGACGGGTACACGGCTGCTCTCAACTGCTACCGTCGGTATCGAGATAGAGGGGAAAGGCGATGTCGAGGAGGCAGCGACAGGAGATGGCCCGGTAGATGCTGTTTTTAATGCCATCGATCGGGCCTGTGGTAACCAGGCCAAACTGATCAGCTATCGCATTGAGTCGGTGGGTACTGGAAAAGATGCGCAGGGCGCGGTGACGACCGAATTGTCTGACGGTGAACATCGCGTCACAGGCCATGGCATTTCCACAGACATCGTCCAGGCCAGTGCGGCAGCCTATATCGATGCGCTCAATCGTCTCTGGGCCATTCAACCGCAAAACGCCGAAAAAGAAGGAGCCGTTGTTTTGTGAGTGTATCGCCGTTCCACGTGGTCGTCTTGCCGGGAGATGGGATCGGCCCCGAAGTCATGACGCAGGCCATGCGGGTGCTGGATGCAGTGCGCCCGCACCTGCACCGCCCTGTAGAAGTAGAGGAATGCTGGATCGGCGGTGCCGCCATCGATCGTTTCGGCGTCCCGTTGCCACAAGAGACGCGGGACGCCTGCCTGGCTGCCGATGCAGTCCTCTTGGCAGCGGTGGGAGGACCAAAGTGGGATCACTTACCCGTCTCCCAAGCACCCGAAGCAGGGCTGCTCGGTTTGCGCAAGGCGATGGCTGTCTTTGCCAACCTGCGACCAGCTGTCGTCTATCCGGCGTTGGCCGACGCTTCCCCACTCAAGCGCGAACGTGTCGAAGGGGTCGATCTGTTGGTCGTGCGTGAGCTGACCGGCGGACTTTATTATGGGCCAGCGGGCCGAAAAGAGACCCCAGAAGGTGAACCGTTCGCTTACAACACCATGCGCTATACACGGAGCGAGGTGCGGCGTGTGGCTCAAGCGGCTTTCGAAGCAGCCCGACAGCGTCGGCACCATGTGACCTCGGTCGACAAGGCCAATGTCTTGGAGGTCTCCCGTTTTTGGAGGGAAGAAGTGACAGCCGTTGCGAAAGAGTATCCCGATGTCGCCTTGGATCACCTCTACGTCGACAATGCAGCGATGCAGCTTGCCACGCGCCCTGGGCAGTTTGACGTGCTTTTGGCCGAAAATACTTTTGGTGACATCTTGAGCGATGAAGCGGCTGCGATCACCGGTTCTCTGGGACTTTTGCCTTCTGCCAGTCTGGGGAAAGGTGCCCGGGGCTTTTATGAGCCTGTACACGGTTCAGCCCCCGACATTGCGGGAAAAGGGACAGCCAATCCCATTGCCCAAATCCTTTCCCTCGCCATGTTGTTGCGGTACTCCGCACAAGAGGTACAGGCCGCCGAAGCGATTGAAGAAGCAGTGCGCCAGACGATTGCGGCAGGTTACCGGACGCCAGATATTGCACAGTCGAACGAGACAGCGATCGGCACCCAAGAGATGGGCAATGCGATTCTCGATGCGCTGGCCAGCTGCTACCCCTCTGCTTAGCCATCGCTTTCCTGCTTATGCCAAAGACCGGTTGCCAGGCCTACAGGAGGTCTGGCACCTGTCTTTGATTGCTGCCGATCGCATGCTTTGGGTGGATGACGCCTTGTACTGATTTCGCTATCATGGACAAAGAAGCGGAAGCGTCGTGTCGTCACAGGGGGGCTTATCATGTACGTGCTTGGGATCGATCCGGGGATTGGCCGGACAGGGTGGGGAATCGTCGGGCATCAGGGGCAGAAGGTCGTAGCGCTCGGGTTTGGTTGTATTGAAACGCCGCCCTCTCAGCCGCATGAGCAACGCTTGGCGATGCTCTTTGAAGCCGTCCGTAACGTGATTGCATCTTTTCAACCCGCCAGCGTAGGCGTGGAAAAACTTTTCTTTTATCGGAACGTCAACGGCATTGCGGTTGGGGAAGCTCGGGGTGTCGCGCTCCTGGCCTGTGCGCAGGCAGGCCTTGCAGTGCATGAATATGCGCCTCCCGAAGTGAAGCAGGCCGTTGTCGGCGTTGGCCGTGCCGACAAAAAACAAGTCACGACCATGGTGCAGCGGATTTTAGCACTTCCCAAGCCACCGACTCCAGACGATACTGCGGACGCTCTTGCCATTGCGTTGTGTGAATTGCACAGCCAACCCTTTTATGCTGCAGTAAGGCAATCGGGGCGACCCTCGATATGATCGCCTTCATCGATGGCACTGTGGTCGATGCTTTGGCCGCGGCGTGGGTGGTACAAGTCGGAAGCTTTGGCCTTCGTATCGACGTTTTGCCTTCCGTTGCCGCTGCGCCGCCGATAGGCCAACAGGTGCGCCTCTATACCTCACTTCACCGCACGGAGACCAAAACGACACTCTATGGTTTTGCACGCGCAGATGAGCGCGATCTCTTCGAGACCTTGATCGGGATCAGTGGCATCGGTCCAAAAGGTGCCCTGGCCCTCATCGACACTTTGGGCGTCGAGGGATTGATACGCGCGGTCGCCACGCAAAACGTCTCTGCTTTGGCAGAGGTACGCGGATTCGGAAAAAAATCAGCAGAGCGGTTGTTGATCACGCTACAACAGCACAGCCTGTATACACAGATGCCAGACGCTGCAACCCGTTCAGAAGGCGACCGCTCTCCTTCTACTTTGGTAGACGATCTCTGCGCCGGATTACAGGCGATGGGATATGCAGCGCAAGAAGCCGAACGCGCTGTAACGGAAGCCCTGCGGACGGTCACCAGCCGTTCTGAGCAAGAAATTTTGCGCCATGCGCTGCAATTGTTGGCACCCGGGGTGCCTATTAGCACGTTTGGAGGAAAGGGACGCTCGTAAAAGGGGGGCAGCAATTGTGGAGCCAAGATTCGGTTCCCCTCAGACAATGACCGCGGAAGAGGCCCTCTCAGAAGTCACGCTACGCCCGCGGTCACTCGAAGAATACGTCGGTCAGCAGCAATTGCGCCAGAATTTGCGCATTTTCATCGATGCCGCACGCCAAAGGCAGGAAGCGCTCGATCACGTACTGCTCTATGGGCCTCCAGGGCTGGGTAAGACCACCCTGGCCCATATCATTGCGACAGAGATGGGCAGCAGTCTGCGGATCACCTCCGGCCCCGCCATTGAACGGGTGGGAGACCTCGCGGCATTGCTGACTGCTTTGGAACCTTATGACGTTCTGTTTATCGATGAGATCCACCGTCTTGCTCCCCCAGTCGAAGAGGTGCTTTACCCAGCGATGGAAGATAGCGCAATCGATGTGATGATCGGAAAGGGCCCCAGCGCACGTTCCTTGCGCTTGGAGTTACCCCCGTTTACGTTGGTAGGGGCAACGACCCGCGCCGGTCTGCTCTCCGCTCCGCTGCGCGACCGTTTTGGCGTGCTCTTTCACTTGGACTACTATACGCAAGAGGAATTGGTGCAGATCCTCTCACGCAGTGCGACGGTCTTGGGGGTTTCGCTGCTCCCAGAAGGGGCACAGGAAATTGCGCGTCGATCCCGTGGGACACCCCGTATCGCCAATCGACTGTTGCGCCGGGTACGGGATTTTGCCCAGGTGAATCACCTTCCGTCGATCGACGGTGCTTTGGCCAAAGAAGCGCTGGACGCGTTACATATCGATCCACTGGGATTGGAAAGTCTGGATTTGCGTCTGCTGACCGCTCTCATCGACACTTTTGGAGGAGGCCCGGTCGGCGTGGAGGCGCTTTCTGCCACGATTGGCGAAGAGGCCGATACACTAGAAGAGGTCTACGAGCCGTATCTGCTGCAGGCGGGCCTGCTGACCCGGTCCCGTCGGGGTCGGGTGGCCACTCCTCTGGCATGGCATCATTTGGGAAAGACACTCCCTGCAGCGCAGCAGACGGTATTTCCTTCGTGAGGTACTCTTCTGTGCGGCCATCTTTGCATGCTTGGAGGAGGAAAATTGGATATTGCCGATTTTGACTACGATTTACCACCGGAACTGATCGCCCAAGAGCCGTTGGCAGACCGGAGTGCTTCCCGCTTGATGGTGCTCCACCGCGATACGGGTGCAATCGAGCATCGGATTTTCCGCGAACTGCCCGAAATGCTCCGGCCTGAGGACGTCTTGGTCATCAACGACACCCGGGTGATGCCTGCTCGCATTTTTGGGCACAAGCTGGCCAGTGGGGGAAGGAGCGAATTTCTGCTGCTGCGTCCGCTTGAGGAACGCCTGTGGGAAGCGCTGGCGAGACCGGCGAAGCGCGTACGCAAGGGAACGGAGATCGCGTTTACAGATCGGCTGGGCCAGCTGATGGCCACTGCTGAAGTGATCGCCGAAGAAGATGAAGGGATTCGGCATCTCCGCTTTGCAGGGGAACGCCCCGTCGAAGAGCTGCTCTCTCAGATTGGTCAGATACCGCTTCCTCCCTATATCCACCGTACGTTGCCGGATCCCCAGCGTTATCAGACAGTCTATGCACGGCGTCTCGGCTCAGCAGCTGCCCCTACAGCAGGATTGCACTTTACCCCCGAATTGCTCGATGCCATCGCTGCTCGTGGCGTCGCCATCGTACCAATCACGTTGCACGTGGGGTTGGGCACCTTCCGTCCCGTGACGGAGATGCAAGTGGAAGCGCATCAGATGCATGAGGAGTGGTATGAAATCTCTAAAGAAGCTGCAGCGATGATTCGCAGCAGAAAAGCTTCTGGTGGACGTATTGTAGCCGTAGGTACGACGACGGTTCGCACGCTGGAGAGTGTGGCCTCCCGATACGACGGAGAGGTGCGGGCAGACAGTGGGTGGAGCTCCCTGTACATCTATCCTGGGTTCCGCTATCGGGCTGTCGATGCCATAGTGACCAATTTCCATCTGCCCAAATCAACACTTTTGTTGATGATCGCGGCATTCGCAGGTCGTGACCATGTTCTACAGGCGTATCAGGAAGCAGTGAAGCATCGCTACCGATTTTATTCGTTTGGAGATGCCATGTTCATCGTGTAGGGCCAAGATTGACGCCAACAATGCCTCCGGCGGCACCTGCGACAAAACCTACGGCCCATTGGACGAGCGCCCGAAGCACCAGGTCCTGTGCAGCATCGTAAAAGGCATACCCGATGAGGGAGAGGAGAAGCATCAGTAGGCAACCGACCGATCCACCGACGATCCAGCCATGGCGTTGAGCGCGAAAGGCCGCCCATCCGCCGCCACCGACCGCACAAGCCAACGCGCCTACCAGGGCGAGAGTTGTAGCCGTATCTTCGGAGAGCGAGGTTGTCGCCAAAGCAAAACCAATCGCTGAAATGGCAAGCGCACAACAGACGAGTGCGACCACCAATCCATGCAGAACGGCACCGGCAACCGAAGTTGGGTGTGTTGCCATGGGGCCACCCCCTACTTACTTCTATGCTGGACAAGGGCGCATATGCAGAGGAGGTCTTTCGCACACTGAGTTTGCTCCGAACCGGAGGAGGTTTGCACCGTGGGTGACGGGAAGCGTCGTCCGGTTGTCGAAAGCCACACCAGCGAAGAGGCGTTGGACCACCTCAAAGAAGAGGTGGCAGACGATCTCGGGCTGAAGGAGAAGATCCTCCGGGTTGGCTGGGGCGAGATGACCACCCATGAAGTCGGCAAGATCGGCGGGAACATGGTGCGGCGCATGATCGCCTATGCCGAACGTCACATGGATGACAACGGTGAAAAACAAGAAAAAGGTTCGGAGCAGCGCAAGACCTAAAACGAGGCGGGGCCAAAAGGCTCCGCCTCCAGTGTTTGCGGTGCTTCTGCGCCATGTAGAATGCTTGTATTTGGATTTTAGCCGGATTACCCTCTATCCTTGGCAAGGCAAGAAGGGAAGAAGGGCGATGGGCGACCTCTATTGCTTTGGATGCAGTCAGACCAATCCCAAGGGATTGCATCTGGAGGTGCATCCTGAAGGCGACCAAATGGTTGCTTTCTTTACACCAACGATAGAACATAGTGGCTGGCAAAATATCGTACACGGCGGTTTGATTTGCACCGTGATGGATGAATTGACTGGCTGGGTAACACACGCACTGGGTCAATCTTGTGTGACAGCGAAACTTGAAACTCATTTTGATGCCCCTGTCCACGTAGGAGAGCGCGTCCGTGCACAAGCTAAGGCGATACATGTCACACGGCGTCTGATCACGGTCGAAGCACAGGTAATTGGTGCAGAAGATGGGCGTCTGCGTGCCCATGCAACCGCGACGATGGTCGTCGTGACACCGCAAAAAGCAGAGAAGTACGATATTGATACAACGCTGACGCAATGAGTTGGGCATCTCACCGATTCGAAATGTGGGGAAACGCGTGTCGACAAATTCGGCGCTGACTTTCAAGATTTCGCATACCAGTCAAGATTCTGCTGCACGTACGGGATGTTTGTTCACTCCTCATGGGGTTATTCGAACTCCTGTCTTTATGCCAGTAGGGACGCAGGCAACGGTAAAAGCGGTGAAACCCCAAGAGCTCGAGGAACTGGGCGCAGAGATCCTTCTATCAAATACGTACCACCTGATGCTGCGGCCTGGTGAGGAGATCGTTGCACAAGCAGGCGGGCTTCACCGGTTCATGGCTTGGGAACACCCGATTCTGACCGATAGTGGCGGTTTCCAGGTGATGAGCTTGGCGGCGTTGCGGCGCATCAGCGATGAAGGAGTTGCCTTTCGCTCCCATCTCTCTGGAGAAGCACTTTTTTTGAGTCCGGAACGAGCGATCGAGATCGAAAACGCTTTGGGAGCCGATATCATCATGGCGCTGGATGAATGTCCTCCCTACCCATGCAGCCCAACGGAGGCCCGCACTTCGGCAGAACGGACCCTTCGCTGGGCTCAGCGTTCGTTGCGTGCCCATCAACGGCGAGCCGATCAGGCGTTGTTTGGGATCACACAGGGAAGCATCTATCCAGAGGTGCGCCGCTTCTCGGCGCAAGAGACGGCGGCACTTCCGTTCGACGGCTACGCGATTGGCGGTCTATCCGTCGGGGAGCCCAAGGCATGCTTTGGCCCCCTCCTCGATGAGACGCTTCCCTGGTTGCCAGGTGACAAGCCGCGCTACGTGATGGGTGTCGGTACTCCGGATCTTATTCTAGAGGGCGTTCTACGTGGGGTCGATATGTTCGATTGTGTTTACCCGACACGAATTGCTAGGAACGGATCCGCGATGAGTCGTTACGGCCGATTGAACTTGCGCAATGCCCGATGGGAACGAGAGTTTGGACCGATGGATCCGGAGTGCGACTGCTTTGTTTGCCGGACCTTTTCGGCAGCCTACCTGCACCACTTGGTCGTCTGTAAGGAGATCTTGGGGGCAGAATTGCTTTCCTATCACAACCTTTATTTCTTGACACATTTTATGGCAGAGCTTCGAAAAGCCATCGAGGCAGATCGCTTGCTTTTGTTTGCCCAAGCCTTTCTAGAGACGTATCACCAGGGGTTGTCCTAGGAAAATTCTCTGACGCATATCTTGGTGAAACGACGACAAACAGCTAGAATAAAGCGCAATGAGGAAAGGGCAGGAGTCCTTGATCCGCATTGCAAAGGAGGACATTGTATGCCCACGCAAGCTGCACAACAGGCAGCCGGTTCACCCGGGCTCGGCATGCTGACGACGTTTTTGCCGCTGATTCTGCTCTTTGTCCTGCTGTGGTTTTTCATGTTTCGCCCGCAGCAGCGACAGCAGAAAGAGCGGCAGCAGATGCTCTCTGCCTTGGCCAAAGGCGATGAGGTGGTGACGACGGCCGGAATCCACGGCGTGGTGGTCAATCTCTCAGACCAGCTCGTGACCCTGCGTTTGGCCGATAACCAACGTATCGTCTTTGATCGCAGTGCCATTGCTCGCATCGAACGCAATGCACCGGCCAAAGAAAGCCAAGCGAATGCACAGGGAGACGTTGCACGGTTGCGAAATAGCCGCAAACAACGGGAAAAGCCGGTAGAAACCGATATGCAAGAAGGCCAGTGAGCCTCGTTGCCAGACAGACGGCCCACAGATGGCCGTCTCATTTTGCTCGTGATACACCTTCGCGGCAAAACCTCTGGTAGGAAGGTCCGGAAGGCAAAAAACAGCTGTTTTGTCTAATTGAAAGGAAAAAGCGGATCCGGAGGCGATACAAATGGCGACGGTACAGTCGAAACGACATCACACAGTGCTGTGGATCGTTGTGACCTGTGTGCTGGCGTTCGCCGCCAGTTTCGCTTTCTTTGCATTTGTACCACCCCCAGCACTTTCACAAGCGCAGCTCAATGGGGCTTCAGCAACCGACATCTATTACCGAAACGGTCAGAAGATGGGGACCATCAATCAAAACCGGCAGGTCGTCTCACTGGATCAGATTTCACCTTACCTGCGCAACGGCGTCATTGCCATCGAAGATCACCGCTTCTATGAGCATAGCGGGGTTGACATTGTTGGCATCGGACGAGCCTTGATCGCTGATCTAACCGCTGGGAGAATCGTCGCGGGTGGATCGACGATCACCCAGCAGTTGGCCAAAAATGCCGTCGTAGGGGATCAGGAGTCATTGGGACGCAAGATCAAAGAGGCGTACTATGCCATGCAGATCGAGCGGCTCTATACCAAAGATGAGATCCTCGACTTCTACCTCAATCAAGTCTACTTTGGACATGGCGCTTACGGTGCCGAACAGGCGTCGCAGACCTTTTTCAACAAGCCCGCCAAAGATTTGACACTGGCACAGGCTGCTTATCTGGCTGGGGCTGTCAACGCCCCTTCCGCCCTCGACCCGCTCGTCAGCGATCCAAAACTGCAGGAGCAGCATCGCGCACAGGGAATGCAACGGCGAGACCTGGTGCTCGATGCGATGGCAGAATACGGGTACATTTCGCAGCAACAAGCCGATCAAGCCAAACAGGTGACCGAGGCCCAGATGCATTTCAACCCACATCCAAAACCTGTCATGGTCTCGACGGCACTCTATTTCGTCCAGCAGCAATTGAGCAATGAAGTGCAGAGCATCTCGTCCGAACGCTTCAACGTCGGCGGCTTCAAAATCTACACCACCATCGATTCGAGTTTGCAGAATACGGCGGAATCCACTTACCGAGACACATTTCCGCAGCTACAGAGCGGCAAAGAGGTCAAAGCCAACTTTGAGAAAAATCCGACCAACCCAGCTTATGACAGCGCCATGGTTGTCCTCGATGCAAAAAGCGGGGGCGTGCGTTCCATCATCGGCTCTTATGACTTTTTAGATGATCCTATGGCCGGACTCAACATGGCCTACAGCCCTTCTGCCCATATGCCACCCGGATCCTCGATCAAACCCATTACGGTCTACGGGCCAGCCATCGAGTCGGGTAAGTTTACCGCTGCCTCAAAGGTTTCCGACGCACGCGGATTAAAAGCCGAAGGAGGTGTCGTCAACAATTATCCAGGTGAGTCGTACAAGACTTGGGTGCCGATTACCGAGGCCATCGCCGAATCGTACAACGTCTCTGCCATCTGGACGCTGCAGCAGTTGGGCGCACAAGTAGGCACCACGTATGCGGAGCGTTTCGGGATACCCCTGACAGATGTGGATAAAAACAACGTGCGCAGGCTGGCATTGGGCGATCTGGACAAAGGGCTCAATCCCCTGCAGATGGCCTCAGCGTACACGGCTTTTGCCGATAACGGGGCGATGCATCCGGCGTATGTGATTGAAAAAGTCGTCGACGACAGTGGCCATGTGCTCTACCAGCACCACACCCAGTCCAAGCAGGTCTTGCAGCCGACTACAGCCTACGTAATGCAGTATCTATTACACAAGGTGATCACGGAGGGTACCGCAGCGGGTGCGGGTTTTCCAAAAGACTGGGCTGTTGCTGGAAAAACAGGAACCAGTTCCCCTCCAGAAGAACAGAGCGGAAATGCAAGGGCATCCAGGGACTTGTGGTTTGCCGGCTACACGCCACAACTGGTCGGCGCAGCCTGGACTGGCATGCGGGATCCGAAGAACCCTGCTGGGCCGCTAGAGGCATCGAGTGCGGATATGGCCAAAGTCGTCGCTGCCGTTTTTAAGGCAGCAGGACAGCCCCCTGCCTTTGAGAAACCAGCTGGCATTGTCGAGGTCAACGGGATACCCTTCATCGAAGGGACCGTTCCCAACGACCTGCAACAACAGCAGACGCTCTCACAACAGGTCCAACAAGTGCTTTCACAACAGCAAGCCGCGCAGCAGCAACAGGCGGCTGGTCCGATCACAGGCTTGTCGGCTACCGTTACATCCAATGGCGGCACGCCAGCTGTCCTGCTGCAATGGCAGCCCGTCGCACTTCCCGAAACACGTTATGTCGTCTATCGCGCCACCCAACCCGATCTGGCAGACGCCCAGGCCATCGGCTCGACCTACCAACCGACTTACGTAGACAGCACCCCTGCCCAAGCCGCTCGGCTCTGGTACTTTGTAGTAGCCGTTGCCCCGGACAACACGGAGATCAGCCGTTCCAATGCTGTGGTGGTCACCCTGGGTGCTGCGCCTCCTACAATCCCGCCGAGCCAGCAACAGCAACCCCCGCAACAACAGCAACAAGCTGCTGCCCAAATTGCACTCGACGTCTCTTTGCCTGCATCGGGTAAAGCGAGTACTGTGGACTTGCACTGGAGCGTGACGGGAGCGGCAGAACCGCAGCGTTTTGAGGTGCGGCGCAATGGAAATACGATCGTGCAACTTCCGGCTGCCGTCCACACTTGGCGCGACCGTACCGTGCAGCCCGGACAGGCGTACACCTACCAGATCGTGGCTGTCGGAAGCAATGGGGAAACGATTGCAACCTCGGCACCGGCAGAAGTTCAGCTCCCAGCGCAAACGCAGCAAAAGCAGGCAGCCAGCGGGGAGTGAGGGACACTGATCAAGACCTATTTCTACAATCATTCGGAACGTCAAATGAGCCATGATGTCCCGATTACGCACCTCGACGAGCTGTTGCGGTCGGCAGATGATTTGTTGTGGGTTGATCTGTTCAACACCAATCGCGACGAGCTGAACTATGTGGGCAAAATGTTCGATTTTCACCCCTTGGCGCTGGAAGATTGCCTGCAACGAAGTCCACGGGCCAAGGTGGATTACTATGGGGATTATTATTTTTTCGTCTTTCATGCATTGCGCTACGATGAGACCCAGGAAGTGGAAGTCGCCACGACGGAACTCAACGTCTTTTTGGGCTCCAATTATGTCGTCACCATCCATCAGGAACCCCTTGCCCCTGTCGGGCGGGTTGCCGATCGCTGCCGTCGCTCTTATCAAGATATGAACCGTGGACCAGAGTACCTGTTGTATACCTTGGTGGATGGCATCGTAGATGAGTACTTCCCCATCACGGATCGTATTGCCGTACGTATTGACGAACTTGAAGATGAAATTTACACGGAAGCCACCAGCGAAGTAACCGAAGAATTTTTGGCGCTCAAGCGGACCATCCTGCTGATTCGCAGAGTCATCCTTCCGCAACGGAGGATCTTCTCCAGTATCAACGGCAACTACTCCTTTGAAGTCAGCGAAGAGAATCGTCCGTACTATGGGGATTTGGCGGACAACCTCGACCGTATCATCGATCAGACAGCGACCTTCCGGGATCTCGTCAATGGTGCGTTGGATACGTATTATACAATTGTCAGTGCACGCACCAACGAGGTGATGCGCGTCCTGACGATCATCTCGACGTTCATGCTGCCGTTGACTTTCATCACCGGCGTCTTCGGGATGAACATCCCCATCCCATTTCATGACTCCCTTTGGGGATGGGGGATGGTTTTGGGGCTGTTTACTGCCACGATTCTTTTTTTGCTGTTGTTTTTCCGCCGCCGTCACTGGTTGTAGTTCGTTTGCTAGGACAAGAGGCGCTTGAGCCATGCGCCTACCCAAGGCAACGCGAACCACTCCGAACGGGAGAGGGAATGGAAGGCGAGAACTGACGCAAGGTAAACAAGTCCTCCAATAAAAAGTGCGACAAGCACAAAAATCGGGAGGGAAAATCCCTGCAGACAGCCAGCCAACAGCTGGAGAACGAGAAACAGCACACCGGCCGGTAGAAAGAGTCGTGCTGTTTCCTTGGCACCGAGACGCAACCCGATCCGCCGTGCAACGGCGATGCAGTTAGCCAGGCCACCGACGACCATGCCAATCACCTGTGCCCAAGCGGCACCTTCGATCCCTAAAGAAAAGGAACGCACGAGCACGGGTGTGAGTGCCAATGAAAGAATGGCTTGTGCAACACTGACGTAGAACGGAAGGGAAGCATATCCTGCGCCTTGTAGGATGGCCGCACTCGGCGTGCTGAGGTAGAGAAAAAGGCCGCCGATAGAGAGGATCTGCATGAGGTTGGCAGCCTCCATTGTCCCATAGACAAGCTGGCAGAGAGGTTCGGCCAGGGTGTAAAGGACAGCGGTGACAGGCAGACCGATCAAGAGCACGCCCCGCAACGTCTGGGTAGAAGCTGCGATCATCCCTGTGGCATCCTGGCGAGCTGCCCGCTGTGACACCGCCGGGACCAGGGACATCGCCAGCGCATAGGTAATGACCGTTGGAAAGGTGACCAGGGGCAGGGCCATCGCTGCAAGGCGGCCGTAAGCTGCTGTCGCTTCCCGAACGGCGTATTGGGCGGCCAACAGCGCCTGGGTGATGATCATGGGCTGAATGGCGGCAGCGAGTGCATCGGTTAACTTGCTGAGCGTAACCGGTATCGAGATCTGCAGCAACTGGCTCAGTGCTGCGCTCGCTCCCAAGGAAGAACGACGAATTGGGAGAAAACTACTGCGTATGCGCCAGAAAAGCATCGCCAAAAAGGCAGTCGAGACCGCTTCTCCTGTAAGCGTCCCAAGGGATGCACCTGCTGCCGCATACTGGATGCCCGCTGCGATGAAGGCGTGTGCTGCCGAAAGGCCTACGGCGATACGCGCCATCTGTTCGACGATCTGGGCTGCGGCCAGTGGAACCATGCGCTGGATACCGCGAAAGTACCCTTGTAGGACAGCGCCAACCGCCATGACCAGGAGCATGGGCAACGAAACCAGCAAGGGCGCTTCGGCACGGGGATCGGCGAGAAGACGACCGACGATGAGATCCTTGGCCAGATAGAGAGACAATGCGAAGGTAATCCCCAACCCCAACGTCAGCCGGAGAGCGACGCGGAGATAGGTTGCCGCCCAATCGGGACGATGTTGCGCATAGGCTTCGGCGACGGTCTTGGAAAGGGTGACAGGAAGCGATAAGGTAGTCATGTCCAAAAAAAGCACCAAGATGGGGAAAACCATCTGGTACAACCCGAGGCCTTCTGCACCAATGCTGCGTGCCAAAAGAATGCGGTATACAAAACCCAGCAATCGGGTAATAAGGCCTGCGGCGATCAGCAGTGCCGTCTGTTGGAGCAGTCCGTCTCTACGATTCGTTTGCCGGCGATCCTGTTGACCAGGTTTGTCTACCATGTCTCACTTGTATGCAACGTATCGTGCTGTAGTACGGGAGGATGCAAGATGTCCATTCCTCAACAATGGCGAGACGCCGTCGCAAGCAAAGCAGACGAGTTGCAGATGTTGGGCTATACCGATTTGACAGCTGAAGACATCTGGAATTGTGTTGCCCAATCCTGGGGAGAAGCTCTTCCCCCTGCCCATGTCATTGCTCAGGGAATCTTTGGCGTGCATGGTGCAACCGTGGTGGAATATTTGGCGCGCCACAACCGGCACCAGAAGCTCAGCCTTGAAGAGTTGGTCCGTAGCATAATTGACAGCCCAGGAAACGCATGAATATAATGCGCCATTTATACTACAGGGAGGTTCACATTGAACGTTCGGCGTCTGGCCCTCTTTGCGGGGGTGTTGGTCGTCTTTGCGGCACTGGTCGTTTCAACCTTGACCGACACCATCTCGCCATCTTTGAATTTGTTGCACCGCGTTCACCTCGGCTTGGATTTGCAGGGCGGCTTTTCGGTAGAGCTGCAGGTGCGAACGCCACAGGGTTCGGCTCCCAGCCAGGAGCAGATGAACGAAACCATTGCAGTTTTGCAAAACCGCGTCAACGGTCTGGGGGTCAGTGAGCCGTACATTGCCAAAGAAGGCACCGATCGTGTGCGCATCGAACTACCCGGTGTCAAAAACCAGGCCGAGGCGCGTCGGCTTTTGGTCACCACCGCCCACTTAGAGATCCGCAGTGCGCCACGCAATGATCCGAGCAGCAAGGTACTGTTAAGTGGCGCAGATTTAAAGAGCGCTTCCGTCGGCACGGACAGTACCGGTCGTCCCGCCATCGACACGACATTCACCGATCCACAAAAGTTTGCCGAAGTAACGCGTACCTATCTTGGCAAACCGATCTATATCTACTTGGATCAGCAGCTTCTCTCATCTCCTGTGATTCAGGATGTGATTCAAAACGGCAAAGGCCAAATCACCGGCCAATTTACGAGCGAAGAGGCGCGTAACCTGGCTTCACTGCTCCAAGCGGGTGCGCTGCCCACGACATTGAACGAGCTGAGCAGCAACAGCGTCGGTCCAACGCTGGGCATCCAGGCCTTTCAACATACGCTTTTGGCTGCAGCAGTAGCGATGGCGATCGTCTTTCTTTTCATGATCGTTTACTACCGCATTCCTGGACTGATCGCGAATATCGGCGTACTCATCTATGGATATCTGCTGATCGCCGCCTTTGTCGCTTTCGGGGTGACCCTCACGCTTCCTGGCATTGCTGCGATGGTCTTGGGGATCGGGATGGCCGTCGATGCCAACGTCATCACCGATGAGCGACTCAAGGAAGAGCTCAAACGTGGACGTGACCTCGAAGCGGCTTTGCAACACGGTTTTCGCAGATCCTTGATGACCGTTATCGACTCCAACGTGACCACCCTGCTGGCCGGTGCCGTTCTTTTCGGCGTCGGATCCGGTGAAGTGAGGGGATTTGGACTGACCCTCATCATCACCATCGTCATCCATCTGCTTTCCAATGTCCTCATTACCCGGTGGTTGCTGCATACCTTTGCCGGGATCTTGCCCCATCCGCGCCTTTACGGCCAGCCAAAGAAGATGCCGCCGTTGGGGGGTGAAGCAGTTGGCGAATAAGTCGAAGAGACGCAATGCCCCTCGGGCACGGGTCTCCCATGCAAGTTCACGGCGCACCCTTCTTTCAGAAGTACCCGTGCGCATTCGATTTGACATCATTGGGCATCGCAAGTGGTTTTACCTGCTTTCCGCTTTGGTCATCGTCGTTGGATTGGCTGCTTTCTTGTGGCCTTCCGCCTCTCCGGAGAAGGGATATCATCCGCGGGCTTTTAATTTGAGTACCGATTACGTGAGTGGGACACGTATTGAAGCACGGATTGGTGCAGGGTTTAACCAGAATACCATCCGCAATACCTTCAGCAGCGCTGGCTATACCGTAGAATCAATTACTGCTGCAGGCAGCGATCGATCGACCGCCGTGGTGCAGATTCGCCAGTTCATCTCCCAAGATCAAGAGCTTCAACTGACGCGCCTGCTACAAAAGTCCTATCCTCACTTTACCGCTGGTGATCTCAATGTAACTCGGGTTGATCCGGTCATCGGAAGAGAGACGTCTCAACGTGCGATCTTTGGCTTGTTGCTCGCCAACGTGCTCATTTTGATCTATGTGGCCATCCGCTTTGAGTATCGTTTTGGCGTCGCTGCGGTCATCGCCTTGCTCCATGACGCGCTGATCGTATGTGCCTTTTTCGCGCTTTTCCATTGGGAGGTAGACATCAACTTCATTGCGGCCATCCTTACGGTCGTCGGCTATTCGGTCACCGATACTGTCGTCATCTTTGACCGCGTGCGAGAGAATATGGCCCAACACCCACCCAACAATGTTGGACAACTCCTCCAGCTGACCAACCGCAGCCTGTGGCAGACAATGGCGCGTTCGATCAACACGGTTTTTACCGTACTGGTCTGTGCCGTTGCGCTTTTCCTGTTGGGAGGAGAAGGCATCCACTATTTCGCATTGGCCCTTGTGATTGGTTTGCTCAGCGGAGCATACTCCTCCATCTTTATCGCAGCGCCGCTGTGGTTTGACTGGCGCAAGCGCCAGGTGGAGACAACCGCACAAGGAGCGGTGCGACCGGCTGGAGAGCAAGGAAGCTGATGCCGGGGAGTGCCGAAGCGCTGCCGCAACATTTCTGGACTGTCTTTTTGCTGGTATGGATCGTCGCCATCTTCGTCGTGGTTGCCTTGGTTGTTCTGGAAACCATTGCGCAACGACGGCATTGGCGATCACGTCGATTGAATATTGGCATCGGCATAGCCCTGTTGGTTCTCATCATCGCCAGTATCATTGCACTTGTGTTGGTGTAAGAAGGGATAAGCACAAGGTACGAGTTGCATCCTAGGGAAAGATCTGCAAAAATAAGTCTGTGAAACCTATCGTATGCTCTGTCAAAAAGCAAGAGGGGTGACGTATTGGCAAAACGGGTGGTCATTGCAGGTGCGGGCTACGGAGGGGTGGCGTGCGCACAACACCTGCAAAAGCACACGCGCCCTGATGAATGCGAAATCACCGTTGTAAACAAGTTGCCCTACCACAGCATGCAGACCCAGCTTCACGAGATCGCTGCATGGTCGAGAGAACCAGATGAAATCGTTGTGCCACTGGAGTACCTGTTTGACACGCGGCGAGTGCAAATCGGCGTCGATGAAATCGATCACGTAGACTTGGAAAACCGTCAGCTGGTCGTTCGGGAAGGCAAGCCCATTGCGTATGACGTCCTCATTTTAGGGGTCGGTAGTGTACCGGAATACTTCAATATTGAAGGCCTTGCTGAATATGCCATGACACTCAACAGCGTGCAGAATGCGGTCAAAGTGCGCAAAGCCATCTACCATGCATTGGAAATGGCCCGCGAGAACCCCGACGATCCCCTCTGGTCTACCATCCTCATCGGTGGCGCCGGACTAACAGGGGTGGAATTGGCAGGTGAGTTGGCGGACAACTTACCGGATCTGTGTGAACGCGTCGGTATCTCTCCGAGCAAGATCCGGATTGTAGTCGTCGAGGCGATGCAGACGGTACTCCCAGGAATGGATCCGGATCTTGTCTCTCACGCCAAGCAGTATTTGGAAGAAAAGGGGATACAGATCTATACGGGGGTGCCCATTGCACGGGCCAGTACCGATCTGCTCGAACTGGGTGATGGAACCCAACTCCGTTCGAAGACCATCATTTGGACAGGCGGCGTGCGCTCCAATCCCATCCTTGAGGCATCGGGCTTTGAATGTGCGGCGCGTGGCCGAGCGAAGGTCAATGAGTTTCTCCAAGCGGAAGGTCACGAAGAGGTATTTGTGATCGGTGACTGTGCGCTTACCATCGGGGAAAACGGACGTCCGATGCCACCAACGGCGCAACTGGCCGAACAAGAAGGCGATTGGGTAGGTGCCAATGTGATCCGCCTGCTGCGCCATGAGGCGTTGCAAAGTTTTCATCCCGATATTGTCGCAACGGTCGGTTCTGTCGGGCGACATTTGGGCATTGCGCTCTTTAAGGGTGGCCGGAAGCATTTCGGCGGCTTTGCACACTTCTTGAAAAGCGGTGTAAACTGGCAGTACTGGCTGCGGATCGGTGGGCTCGGTTTCCTTTTTCATCAGTGGTTTCACCGGCATTGGCAGCAGCCACTGCCACTGGAATCAACCGAGACGGAAGCCCTACAGGAAGTCCAGGCATAAAGGCACTGTATCGCAGGGGGAACCGCTGCCAACGGACAGTGGTTCCTTTTTGTTTTGGAGGGAAGCGTTAGGAAAGTGACCAATGAATGGATACGCACGTATGTCCGAAGTGTTCCTGATTTTCCCCATCCGGGGGTGATCTTTCGGGATATCACGCCACTGCTCCAAAATGGGGAAGCCTTCCATGAAGCAGTGACACAGCTTGCTGCGTATGGAAAAGAAAAGGGGGCTACACTGGTTGTAGGGCCTGAAGCACGTGGTTTTGTGATCGGAGCACCCATTGCCTTTGCGTTGCAGGTGGGTTTTGTCCCCGTACGTAAGTCAGGAAAACTGCCTGCAGAAACGATTCGTGTCACGTACGCGCTCGAGTACGGTCAGGATGTCCTTGAAATGCATCGGGATGCTGTCTCTCCTGGTGACCGCGTTTTATTGGCCGATGACTTGCTTGCCACTGGCGGAACGGCGGAAGCGACGATGGAACTCGTCCAACAGGCTGGTGGCGAAGTCGTCGGCGCCTGTTTCCTGATTGAACTGCGTGACTTAAACGGCCGTCAGCGGTTAAGGGGGCTACCCATTCAAACCTTGTTGTCCTATTGAAAGAGATGAAAGAGAAAGGAGGCGCGTCTTGTGATCACCCTGCCTTCAGCAGAGCCGTTGATCGAGCGTGTAGAAGCATCGCTCGGACCGGAGGCGGCGGCAACGGTTCGGCGCGCCTATGCCTTTGCAGCCCAAGCCCACGCCGGCCAACGACGCCTTTCGGGCGATCCGTATATCGTTCATCCTCTAGAAGTCGCGACGATCCTGGCTGAACTGCAATTGGATGAGGTGACGCTTTGCGCAGCGCTGTTGCACGATGTGGTGGAAGATACCCAGGTCTCGCTCGATGAGATTCGTCAGAATTTTGGAAACGATGTGGCGTTGATCGTCGATGGCGTCACCAAGCTGGGTAAGCTGAATTTCTCGTCGAAAGCAGAGGCCCAGGCGGAGAATACCCGCAAGATGTTTGTCGCCATTGCCAAGGACATTCGTGTTTTGTTGGTCAAATTGGCAGATCGGCTGCACAACATGCGTACCCTGCGCTATTTACCCCGACACAAGCAGATAAGCATCGCCCGTGAGACGCTCGAAATTTTTGCACCCTTGGCACATCGTCTGGGCATGGCAAATGTCAAGTGGGAGCTAGAAGATTTGGCGTTGCGCTACTTGGACCCGCCGCAGTATTACCGGATTGCCAACCAGGTCATGGAAAAACGTGCCGAACGTGAAGCGCACGTCGAAGAGGCGATTCGCCTGCTGCGCAGCAAATTGGAAGAAGCGGGCCTACAGGCAGATGTCTCGGGTCGTCCAAAACATATTTATAGCATTTATCACAAAATGGTCAGCCAACACAAAGCACTCAATGAGATCTACGACTTGTTGGCAGTACGGGTTATCGTCGAATCGCTGCGGGACTGCTATGCAGTCTTAGGAATGGTGCACGCATTGTGGAAACCGATTCCAGGACGCTTCAAGGATTATATCGCTGCACCCAAACCAAACGGCTACCAATCGATTCATACCACAGTGGTCGGCCCTAAAGGTGTGCCTTTGGAAATTCAGATCCGCACATGGGAAATGCATCGGACCGCTGAATATGGCATCGCAGCACACTGGCGCTATAAGGAAGGCAATCGCGCGCCTGACGAACTCGATCAGAAATTTTCTTGGTTTCGGGAGATCCTCGAATGGCAGCAGGATTTCGCAGACGCTCAGGAGTTCATGGATTCCTTAAAGATCGATCTCTTTTCGGACAAAGTGTTGGTTTTTACACCGAAAGGGGATATCGTCGAGCTTCCTGCCCATGCGGTGCCCATCGACTTTGCGTATCACATCCATACAGAAGTGGGGAACCACTGCGTCGGTGCCAAGGTCAATGGGAAGATGGGCTCGCTGGATACCGAGCTACACACGGGGGACATTGTCGAAATTCTCACTTCCAAGCAAAGCTATGGTCCGAGCCGCGATTGGCTGAAAATCGCCCAGTCCTCACAAGCCAAGAGCAGGATACGTCAGTGGTTTAAGCGCGAAGCACGCGAGAGCAACATCGCCCGTGGCCGTGAAGAGATCCATGCGGAACTGCGCAAAGTCGGTATTGATGCTTCTTCGGTCCCAGATGAGGTCTGGCAGGATCTGTTCAAACACCTCAATGTCCATACGATGGACGATCTCTGCGCCGCTGTCGGTTACGATGGGATCAAGGCAGAGCGTGTCGCTTCACGCATCGTGGAAAAGCTTCAGCCAGCGAAAGCTGAGAAGCCATTGCCCAAGCTCGCTCCTGAGCCGCCGCACAAGACAGGCAAGGGCGGCCATGGGGTGCGGGTGGCTGGGGAGGACGATCTTTTCGTGCGGTTGTCCCACTGCTGCAATCCGATTCCTGGAGATGAGATCGTCGGCTTTATCACCCGCGGGCGCGGTGTGTCAATCCACCGTGCCGATTGCCCCAACGTCGTCTCATTGCCAGATCAGGAGCGGTTGGTCTCTGCCAGTTGGGTCAATGACCCGCAGCTATGGTACTATATCGATTTGCAGGTAACAGCACTCGATCACAGCGGCATCTTGCGAGAGGTCATCGATGCGGTGGCAGAGACACGGACCCAAGTGAAGCTGGTTAACGGCCGTGTTGACAAGCAGCATCTTGCCGTTGTCGATATGACTTTGGCCATTCGTAACAAAGAGCACTTGTCCAAAGTCGTCGAGCGCATCAAGCATGTGCCAGACGTTTATACCGTCGAACGGGTTACACAGTAACCGTCTTCACGTTGGAACGCAGCAGAGGCAGAGGAGCGAAGGATTTTGTTGCTCAACGATCGCAGGATCCGTGAGCTGGCACAAAAGGGGATGATCGAGCCCTTTGTGTCTGAAAACATGGGTCAGGGTGCACAGATCTCCTATGGATTGACCAGTTTCGGTTATGACCTGCGGGTAGCCGACGAATTCAAGATCTTCACCAATATCCGCAACGCGGTGGTTGACCCGAAGCAGATCTCTGCAGAGGCTTTTGTCGATTTCCAAGGAAGCCGTTGTATCATTCCGCCCAACTCTTTTGCGTTGGCGCGTTCTGTGGAATACTTTCGCATTCCGGACGATATTATGGTCCTTTGCGTAGGCAAGTCGACCTATGCGCGTTGCGGTATCATTACCAATGTGACACCGTTAGAGCCGGGTTGGGAGGGGCATGTGACTTTGGAAATTTCGAACACTTCGACGCTCCCTGCAGTGGTTTATGCCAATGAGGGACTCTGTCAAGTGCTCTTCTTCCAGGCTGAACGCCCTGTTTCTACCTATGCCGATCGCCATGGAAAATACCAAGGGCAGATCGGTATCACGCTGCCGAGGATCTGAATCGAGCGATGCGCTTGGTTATACAACGGGTGAGGACAGCGCGTGTCTGGGCGGAGCAAGAAACGATCGGCCAGTGTGCCCAAGGGCTGCTCCTTCTGGTTGGCTTTACCCATCAGGAGCGAGAAGCTGATCTGTTTTGGTGTGCTGAAAAAGTATTCCAGCTGCAGGCTTTTGAAGATGATTCGGGGCGTTTGGCTCGAAACGTCGAACAAATCGGTGGTGCTTTGTTGGTTATTCCAAATTTTACGTTGTATGCCAACCTCTCGCGTGGCAGGCGTCCGGATTTTGGAAAAGCTGCCCCTTTTCACGAGGCAGCACGACTCTTTGACCGATTTGTAGAGATCTTGCGTGAAAAGCCCCTGCCTGTCGCCACCGGTGCATTCGGTGCCAGAATGCACATCCAGGCCGAACTGGATGGACCGGTCACCTTCTGGATTGAGCATCCTAACGATTCGACATCCCGTAAGGAAGGAGGGTGATCAATGGCCTTACAGGCACCGCGTGGCACCCGTGATCTACTCCCAGAAGAGACCGGGCAGTGGCAATATGTCGAGACAACGATGCGGACGCTGTGCGCCCGATACGGATTTCAGGAGTTGCGTACGCCTATTTTTGAATATACGCAGCTGTTTGATCGTGGTGTCGGCAGCGACACGGACATCGTGGAAAAAGAGATGTACACGTTCCAGGATCGTGGGGGCCGCTCACTGAGCCTACGTCCCGAGGGAACAGCCGGTGTTGTGCGCGCCTTTGTTGAACATCACTTAGAAGAGGCCGGCTTACCCGTCAAACTCTACTATTTGGGGCCGATGTTCCGATATGAGCGTCCTCAGGCCGGAAGGCAACGACAATTTCACCAGTTTGGCGTCGAGGCACTGGGAAGTGAAGATCCCTACTTGGATGTCGAGGTGATCGATTTGGGATGGACCATTCTTCAGGCGTTGAAGATCGATGCCATTCGCCTGGAGATCAACTGTATCGGTTGCCACCTCTGTCGTCCTGCCTACGAAAAGACGCTCAAAACGTATCTGCAGGATCATCGCGACCAACTTTGCGCGGATTGTCAACGGCGCAGTGAGACCAATCCATTGCGGACGTTTGACTGCAAACGTTCCTCTTGTCAGGCGGTGTTGGCAGAAGCGCCACGGATCAGCGACGCACTGTGCGACGCCTGTCAACAACATTTTGAAACGCTTTGCTCCGGATTGGACATGCTGGGCATTCCCTATCAAAAGACTGCGACATTGGTCCGGGGTCTGGACTACTACACGCGAACGGTTTTCGAATTCAAAGAGACGCTGACTGCGGAAGCAGCGACGGTCTGCGGCGGAGGCCGCTATGATCATTTGGTTGCCGAGATCGGCGGCAAGGATCAGCCTGGGGTAGGGTTTGGCATCGGCATGGAACGGGTAATGCTGCTGCTAGAGCAGGCCAGCCGCATGCCTTCGACCCGCGAGCCCATCGACGTCTACGTCGCTTTTGCTTCTCCACAACAGCAGGGGATGGCTTTTGACCTTGTCAGTCAACTGCGCCGACAAGGCGTCGCTGCCGAGATCGATCATGGCAGGCGCAGTCTTAAGGCTCAGATGCGTGCAGCCGCTCGCAAAGGGGTGCGTCTGGTTTTGCTGTTGGGTGAAGAAGAGGTGGCTGAGCAGGCCGTAACATTGCGGGACATGGAGACCGGCGCACAGCGGCGGATCCCGCGGACAGAGATTGTCCAGCTTCTGCATCAACAGTTTTCCTCCCCAGATGCGATAGAATTGCAAATGCGGGGAGCTGTGCACGAAATCAATGGATGTTGACGAGCTGGGAGGCTTTGATGATCGACAGGCAGAGAGCGTTACAACACGAATCACTTCAGGCAGTGGATGCCGCTTACCGCCGGACTGCCCTATGCGGAACGCTGGGCAAGACACAGGTCGGAGAAACGGTTACCATCGTCGGGTGGGTACACCGGCGACGCGATTTGGGCGGATTGATCTTCATCGAAGTACGAGATCGTTCCGGTATCGTTCAGGCGGTCTTTAATCCACAGACCGACGCAGCCGCTTATCAAGTGGCCGACCAAATGCGTCTGGAGTATGTCGTTGCTGTTTCGGGCGTACTGGTCGCCCGAGATCCGCAGACCTATAATCCCCATTTGCCTACAGGTGAAGTGGAGGTACGCGGCACTGACGCTGTGATTGTCAGCCGATCCAAGCCGCTGCCTTTTGGCATCGATGATGATCTCAACATCGATGAAACCGTGCGGTTGCGGTACCGTTACCTCGATCTGCGCCGGCCGACGATGCATGAGAGCATTGTCCTGCGTGCGAAGGCCATGAAATATGTGCGGGATTTTCTCACCCAACATGATTTTGTCGAGATTGAGACACCTCTGCTGACCCGCAGTACGCCAGAAGGTGCCCGAGACTTTCTCGTACCGAGCCGCTTACAGCCGGGGAGTTTTTACGCGCTGCCACAGTCGCCTCAGCTTTTGAAACAAATTCTCATGATCTCTGGATTCGAACGTTATTTTCAGATTGTGCGATGCTTTCGCGACGAAGACCTACGTGCCGACCGTCAGCCTGAGTTTACGCAAATTGACATTGAAACATCGTTTTTGTCCCAGCAGGCCCTGATGGACCTGATGGAAGCGATGATTGCCGGCCTATTTGAGAGTGTGGGAGGGATCCACTGCGAGCGGCCATTCGTGCGCCTCACGTGGGACGAGGCGATGAATCGCTACGGTTCGGACAAGCCCGACCTGCGTTTTGAACTCCCGCTGACCGATGTCACCTCGATCGTTTCCCAAAGTGCCTTTCAGGTTTTTGCCAAGGTCGCCCAGCAAGGAGGCCGGGTCATGGGACTGCGTGTTCCCCAGGGAGCACGGCTCACACGTTCAGAAATGGACGACTTGACGGCCCATGCAGCAACATACGGTGCAAAAGGTTTGGCGTGGATTGCATGGCAATCCGATGGCCCTCATAGCCCAATTCTCAAATTTTTCACACAGCAGGAACAGAAAGACCTCTTTGGAGCGCTTGGTGCCCAGGAAGGAGATCTGCTTCTATTTGTTGCAGACCAACGACGCATTGCGCAAACAGCACTGGGTCAGGTGCGCCTCAAGCTTGGCCAGCAATTAGGGCTTATCGACGAGCATCTCTATCGATTCGCATGGATAACGGATTTCCCCATGTTTGAATACAATGACGAGGAGAAGCGTTGGGAAGCGGAGCACCATCCTTTTACAGCTCCCCGCGAGGAAGATTTGCCTTACCTCGAGTCGGCGCCGGAGCGCGTCCGAGCAAAAGCGTATGATATGGTACTCAATGGGTATGAGATCGGTGGGGGTAGTCAACGCATCTACGATCCTTCGGTACAGGAGCGCATCTTTGCCAGAATCGGCCTAACCCCCGAAGAAGCTCATGACAAATTTGGTTTTCTCGTGGAGGCTCTTCAGTATGGTGCGCCACCTCATGGTGGAATCGCCTTCGGTTTTGACCGATTGTTGATGCTGTTGGCCGGCAAAGAGAATATCCGAGAAGTAATTGCCTTTCCAAAGACGGCAAGTGGTGCTGATCCGTTAACAGGAGCACCAGCACCCGTCGACGAGAAGCAACTGCGCGAACTGCGTCTCCAGCTTCGGCGTACTTGATCTCATCATCTCATCGGCAGAAAGCGCAGTGGAAACGGCTACCCATTGCACCTTTTGCGGTCGTGTGTTACCGTTTGATCTTGCAATAGAGAGCTCTACCCTGTTGGTGGTCGTACGTTTGTTTTGAGCCTACACGAGTGTCTACGGAAATTCGGGTCGCTGTTGTGATATGCAGACCACAGGCGTGGAAGCAGAGGCAATGGCGCAGGATACCCACCTGCGAGAGCAGGGTTCAAAACTCGTGGAGACCCACGGCACCGGTGGAGCTCTCTATCTACATACTACCGGGGGAATGGCACAGCATATTTTGAAGTGCAACCTGTGCGTGTTACACTACTTGTGACGCATGGTTGCGTTCAAAAGGAGGGGAAGGCTCCATGGCTGAAGTAGAAGTGACCGATGCGAACTTTCGCCAAGTGGTGCTTGAAGCAAAGGGGCCCGTGATGGTTGATTTCTGGGCAGCTTGGTGCGGCCCTTGCCGTATGCTCGCACCGATCGTCGAGCAAATAGCGGAGGAATATGAAGGCAAACTTACCGTCGCAAAGTTGAATGTCGACGAGAATCCGCAAACTGCAGCTGCATATAACGTGATGAGCATTCCGACTTTGATCGTCTTTCGCGATGGTCAGCCCGTACAGAAAGTGGTGGGCTACATGCCAAAAGAAGAGCTGGTCAAGCGGTTTTCCGAGGTTTTGGTGGGTTAACCCTCTTTACCGATTCCCATTTTCATGTGAGAGGAAACGCTGCCCGCGTTTCCTTTTTGCTTTCTGCCGCGTCTTCTCAATTTGTAAAGGACAATCTCTCCGTGTGACCGTTCTCTTTCTTCCCTTTGTCCATAGATATGGAGATATGGAGGAAGAGGGTCGCCTGGGGAGGAAAGTCATGCCGTGGATTACCAATGGAGTCACCGCTTTTGCGTACTTGGCTTTTATCATCTTCTATAGTTGGTATGCGCGTGACGGAATTTTGGTGGAACATGGTTACCTCTATCAGTTTCTCTCTTTTGCAGCGCTTGCTGCACTGGTGGTCATGCTCGGCAGAGGCTGGCTTCGCCGTACAAAGCGAGAAGGGCAAATGGATTATAGCCTCTGGCTGACCCATGGAATGCCAGCACTCATCATCGGATTGGTCCCAGTAGGCTCGTTTGAAATGCTGGTGGGGATGACGCATCCGATCGCTTACCTGGACTTTCCACAGGCAAAGCTCCTGGCAGCTGTATGGTTCGGCGTCACCTTGTTGCGGGAGCGTAGTGGAACATGAAGCTGCAGACGCGAGGTTTCCGCATGCTGCTCATTGCGCTTTTAACCGTCGTACTTATCGGTGCACTTGTCGCTGCAGCACGCACCCAAGACTCCATTGCAACGGTCGATCACTCCCAAGATGAGGCGGTTGCCCCACCAACCATCGTTGTGATTGATGTCCCAAGTCATGAGGTGCAGCTCTATGAAAACGGCCAACCGACGCTCCGCTTTCCGATTGCCACCGGTACAAGGCAAACTCCTTCTCCTTTGGGGGAGTTTAAGATCATTGAAAAGGCAAGGTGGGGAGACGGTTTCGGCACACGCTGGATGCGTCTCTCTGTGCCTTGGGGGCAGTACGGCATCCATGGTACGAACAAACCTTGGAGTATCGGCTCTTCAGCTTCCCATGGCTGTTTCCGGATGCGCAATGCACAAGTAGAAGCGCTCTTTGAGCATATTCCAATGGGAACACGGGTCTACGTTGTCGGTCCAACCCCTTATACTGAGATCCGACGCACATTGCGACTGCATGCATTTGGCCAAGACGTCGTCGAAGCCCAACGACTTTTACGTACGGTGCACGCTTACCCCGGTTTCTTGGATGGAAGCTACGGCGAACAGATGGCTGCAGCAGTAGCACGGTTTCAGCGATGGAATGATCTTCCCGTTACGGGCGAACTGGACCAACAGACGTTGCAGCAACTCGAACAACAAGCAACTACCATCGCGACGTTTTCCCCAAGCGACAGGAAGGTGTAAACTCACTGCAAAACCAAGTCGACAGGTTTCCTCGGAATTGGGGTTTTTACGTGGAAGACGATCTCTTTGGGTATCAAGCTGCTCAGAATCTGCCACTGGCTTTGCGTATGCGTCCTCGTCGCTTGGACGAAGTAGTCGGCCAAGAGGCCATCCTTTCGCCAGGCAAGCTCCTGTGGCGGGCCATTGTCGCAGATCGGCTCAGTTCGTTGATCCTTTATGGTCCACCCGGTTGCGGCAAATCCACCTTGGCCGCTGTCATTGCAGAGACAACCCATGCAACTTTCATTGGATTGGATGCTGTACGTAGCGGGGCCGTTGAGTTGCGCAAGGCTTGTGAAGAGGCAGTCGAACGGAGACAATTGTACGGACAGCGCACACTGCTTTTTGTCGATGAGATCCACCGACTCAACAAGGCACAGCAAGATGTCCTTCTGCCCTTCGTCGAAGATAGTTCGGTCGTATTAATCGGCGCAACCACTGAAAATCCGTCGTTTACAGTCAATGCCGCGCTGCTTTCACGTTCTTTGGTTTTTGAACTCTATCCACTCGACGCGAAAGCGCTGATGACGATCGCCCAGCGCGCCCTTACTGATACAGAGCGGGGCCTGGGGCAATTGCCCCTAGAGGTGACAGAGGAAGCCCTCTCTTTTTGGGTGCAAGGTTGTGATGGCGATGCACGACGCCTGCTCAACGCCTTGGAGCTCGCGGCGACCACCACGCCAGCTGGCGCAGATGGAAAGATCCACATCACCGCCGCTGTCGCAGCCGAATCCATTCAGCAGCGTCGGGTGCGCTACGACCGGCAGGGGGATATGCATTACGATGTCATCTCTGCCTATATCAAGTCGATTCGTGGCTCCGATCCCGATGCCGCTCTTTTTTGGCTTGCAACCATGCTGGAAGCAGGCGAAGATCCGCGTTTTATCGCTCGGCGTATGGTGATTGCCGCAGCCGAGGATATCGGCCTAGCCGAACCGCTTGGACTCGTTGTAGCAGAATCAGCTGCGCAAGCGGTGGAACGCGTCGGCTTGCCGGAGGGACGGATCCCTTTGGCGATGGGTACCCTTTTTTTGGCTACAGCACCCAAGTCCAACAGCGCCTACTTGGGAATCGAGCGGGCAAGTGCAGTGGTACGCAGCAGAACCGATACCGGAGTCCCCACGCATCTTCGCGATGCTCACTATGGTGGGGCAAAAAAGCTGGGTCACGGTGAAGGGTACCGTTATCCCCATGACTTCCCAGGACACTTTGTCCATCAGACGTATTTGCCAGTGGATCTCTTGGATGCACGCTTTTTCCAACCGCAAGCGCAAGGCGCAGAGAAAAAGATGGCACAGCGTTTAGGCCATTGGTGGCCCAAACGCTACAATGCACCGCAAACGGAGGAGCCTTGATGAAAATTTCAACGCGTGGCCGATACGCGTTGCTTTTGATGATCGATTTGGCAGCGCACTACGGTACGGGTCCCGTCGCATTGCGTGAGGCAGCACAACGACAGGGATTGTCTGAACATTACCTGGAACAGCTGATGGGGCCCCTACGCAGTGGGGGATTGGTGCATAGTGTCCGGGGAGCTGCAGGCGGTTACTATCTGGCCAAACATCCCGAAGAGATCACGGCTGGTCACGTGATCCGCCAGATGGAAGGACCGACTGAAGTCGTCGCCGGACTGGATCCTGCGGCTATCGATGCCCCGGTTTGGCTGGCGGTCAACGAAGCCATTGACGAAGCGCTGAATCGCTTCTCATTGGCTGAGTTGGCGCATGGGGAGGACGAAGCAGCCTTCATGTTTTATATCTGAGAGGACGGTATCGGAGAAGGGAGGGAGAAAAGCCGTCGATGATTTACCTGGATTACGCTGCGACGGCACCTCTGCGACCGCAAGCTCAGAAAGCTTTGGAAGAACTGCTCGCCGAACCGTTGGGTAATCCCTCCAGCTTGCATCGGGCAGGGCAGCGTGCCCGCAACCTGCTCAACCGATCTCGTCTTGAGGTGGCGGAAGCCTTTAGTGTCGCGCCTGATGAGGTGATCTTTACCTCGGGAGGAACTGAATCGATCGATTTGGCGCTGAAAGGCGTGACATTAGCCGCATCTGGACAACCCTGCCATATCGTCACGACGGCCAGTGAGCATCATGCCGTCTTAGAGACTGCCCGATTTTTGGAGGGCAGAGGGGTTTCTGTGACCTATCTCCCGGTAGATAGGGAAGGCCGCCTTTCTCCCCAACAGCTGCAGGAAGCGCTGCGTCCCGAGACGGTCCTCGTTTCCGTGCAGTGGGTCAACAATGAGACCGGCACTGTACAACCGATTGCCGAGCTGGGAGAAGTTGCACATGCTGCCGGAGCACTCTTTCATACGGACGCAGTGCAAGCGGTTGGCCATTTTCCTATCGATCTGAGTAGGACGCCCATCGATTTACTCTCTTTCTCTGCGCACAAGTTTGGAGGCCCCAAAGGGGTGGGGGCACTCCTCAAAAAACGGCAGGTACGCCTTGTTCCCACACTCAATGGCGGAAAGCAGGAGCGGAGGCAACGAGCGGGAACCGAAAATGTTGCTGGCATTGTCGCCACCGCCAAAGCACTGCAGGCTGCCTTGCAGACAAGTGCCGAAGAAACAGAGCGGGTAGCTCAGTTGCGGGAGGTACTGTGCCGTATCCTCGAACAGCAGAGCGTCGGTTTCCGGGTCAACGGTTCTGCAGATACCCTGCCCCACATTCTCAACCTCACCTTCTTTGGGATCAACGCAGAAAGTCTGTTGATTGCCCTTGATTTGGCTGGGATCGCTGCTTCTGCTGGGGCTGCTTGTAGCGCCGGGGCCATCGAACCTTCCCACGTGCTGCGCGCTATGGGAATGCCGAAAGAAGAGATCAATGCTTCGATACGAGTAAGCTTGGGATACGCTACTACGAGGTCAGAGATAAAACGGGCAGCATACCAAATGGTCGCGTCCATCCAACAGTTGAAAGAGAGTAAAAGCACCAGCGTCGAAATAGATGCATAGATCGTCTTTGGCGGATTCGAAGATCCCCACTTCGCACCAATCCGAGGAGATGGTCGCGTACTCCCGCGCCTTCCTTACCAATCTGTGGATCTTCGGTTCCGCCACATTTGTCTGCACCAAAGATGTTGACGTGCGTGCTAGAATGAGAACGGAAAAGGGAAAACTAGTCGGTGTGGGGTTAGGAATTGCAGGAGATGGGAATGAAGCGGACACGTGTCGTTGTAGCAATGTCGGGAGGTGTCGATAGCTCTGTTGCAGCTGCTCGATTGGTCGAGCAGGGGTATGAAGTTATCGGTATCCATATGCGTCTCTGGTCTTCGGAAGAAGAGAGAGAGGGCAATGGATGCTGTTCGATCGGTGCAGCAGAGGATTGTCGGCGCATCTGTGAAATACTCGGCATCCCGTTTTACGTTGTCAACTATCGAGATACCTTTGTGGACAAGGTTGTGCGTTATTTCGAAGAGGAGTACTTGGCTGGGCGTACCCCAAATCCCTGTATCATGTGCAACCGTACGATGAAGTACGATGCGCTTCTCCGGCAGGCGAGGGCACTTGATGCCACGTACTTGGCAACAGGCCATTATGCGCGGGTTGTCAGAGACCCGGACAGCGGGAAATTTCACCTCTTGGAAGCCCACGATCGGGCCAAGGATCAGAGCTATGTACTCTACCATCTCGATCAGGAACAACTTGCCCACACGCTTTTCCCGATCGGCGAATTTGCCAGCAAGGCGGAGGTGCGCGCCTTCGCTGCGGCACACGGTTTGCCGGTAGCCCACAAGCCGGATTCCCAAGAAATTTGCTTCGTTCCGAAGCAGGGTTACAGGGCCTTCCTTCATGCTCAACTTGGCGAGCGCATTCAACCAGGAGAGATCGTGGATACGGCTGGCCATACAGTCGGTACGCATCGCGGTATCGTCGATTATACCGTGGGCCAACGCAAGGGTATCGGTGTTAGCATCGATGGGGAACCGGCTTATGTCGTCGATCTCGATGCGCAACATCATCGGGTCATCGTTGGCGATCGCCAGAGCGTTTTGACAACCGGTGTAGAGACAGGACCGGTGCATTGGATCGATCGCTCGCGCGTCGCCGAACCGCTGCGTGTTCGCTGCCGTGTGCGCTATCATGCGCCCTGGGTGGTGGGTACAGTCTCACTGCGTTCAGATGAGTCTGCATTCGTTTCTTTCGACACCCCCGCCCAGAGTGTGACGCCGGGACAAGCGATTGTTTTCTACGATGGGGAACAAGTGCTTGGCGGTGGTACCATCGTACGACGTCAAGCTGCTGCATAGGGTTAATGCAGGAAGGACTGGATAAACTGATAGTATTCTGGTTGCGGGAACCATGGTCCGCAACAGTGTAAGGGGAGGGTCTCCCATGACAATGCACTGCCCCAACTGTGACAGTATCGATATTGGAAAAATTGGTACAACCCAATATTACTGTTGGAATTGCTTCCTCGAGTTTTCGATGGGCAAGGGCCAGGTACGATTGTTTGAAGTGCAAGAAGATGGGTCGCTCTCCAATTTTGACGGAGAAGCACCTTATATTGAAGAAGAAAGCGACGGGGGCAGGCAGACCGCAGAGACCCTCGCAGGCGTAACGCCGCTTTTTCGCGATGATCAGGCAAAAGAGCGCACGCAGCAGCGGCAGCGGTTGGGAGCCTAAGTAACTGAAAACCGGGTTTGAGCTGCAGAAGAGAAGGGCACCGCTAAAGACGGTGCCCTTCTTCGTCACTTTGTGGGAAAGGAGCACCCTGCTCAGCCAGCAAAGGGGCGTACATCTCTGTTGGAAAACAAACGCGTGCGATTCGGCGCAGGGGCGCTCTTCGTATTGGTCACAAGTTACTTGGTGATTCGCACCTGGGTCATTTGGGGTTTTCTGTGCCAGCTTCTGGCATTTCTCGCACTCCCTTTTGCCCTTGCGCTGTTGGCAAATGATCTGTTGCGTCCAGCTGTAGAGGTGCTTGTACGCCGTCGCATGCCTGTTTCAATGGCGATCCTTCTGTTGTACGTGATTATCGGTCTTGCTCTTTTTGTATTTGTGTACAACATTTCTGATCCGCTCAGCAATCAGTGGTCACATTTTGTTACCGCTTTACCGGCGCTGATCACCAGCGTTCAAGATCTCATCGCGGGATGGATCGATATGCGCAGCGCTTTCCCCCAGCCTTTACAGCAAGGGCTCACTCTCCTCGATCAAAAGTTGCGACAAGGGATAAACAGCCAGTTGGCCAGCTGGACAGATGGGATGGGGGGCTTCTTAAAGCAGGCGGCAGCGTTGATCAGCGTACCGTTTATCACCTTCTATTTCCTCAAAGATGGAGAACAACTGCTCCATGCACTTCTGCGCCCCATTGCAGCACCACAGCGGGATCGCATCCTGGACGGTCTGCGTGCGGCCAACACGGCCCTAGCGGGTTGGCTGAGAGGGCAACTGCTCACCTCGGTGGTCTCGGGAAGTTTGACAGCCATCGGCCTGTCGATCGTCGGTGTTCCTTTTGCGGCTATTCTGGGGATTCTACTGGCGATGTTCGATATCCTTCCCTATGTTGGGCCCATCCTAGCCGCAGTGTTTGGGGTCATCGTGGGGCTTTCGGTTTCAATGTGGACGGCCATCAAAGCAGCGGCGATCTATTTTATCGTCCAGCAGATAGAAGGGTTGTTGATCGCGCCACTGCTCGTAGGGCGCAGCACCCGTGTTCATCCGATGGTGATGATGGGTGTCTTGTTGGCGGCTGGTGCGGTTGACGGTGTTGCCGGACTGATCGTCGCCGTACCCATCGCGGTGATCCTTTCACATTTGTTACGCCTGCACACCCAGGAACGACGCCTCAATCATCATAGAGAGGCGACAGGAGACTCATTTGACAGTACAAAGCAAAGCTCCGTATAATGCAGGCAACGATGGACGGCTTGATTGTAGCGCCTCTCTGGCCAATAGGCATAGGAGGCGTTTTCTCAATACGTGAGGGGTGTACGGGTGGATAGTGCGACCATTCGCAGTAGTTTTCTAAAATTCTTCGAAGAGCGTGGGCACTTGGTACTTCCGGGACATTCCTTGGTGCCAGAAGACGACCCGACGCTGTTGTGGATCAATGCGGGCATGGCCCCATTAAAAAAATATTTCACTGGAAAGCAACGCCCCGTCAATCCGCGCATGGTCAGTGCCCAACCTTCTTTGCGGACCAATGATATCGAAAATGTCGGAAAGACGGCGCGTCACCTGACGTTGTTTGAAATGCTGGGCAACTTCTCGGTGGGCGACTACTTTAAAGAGGACGCCATTCCCTGGGCGTGGGAGTACCTGACCCAGATCCTGCACTTACCACCAGAACGGCTGTGGGTGACCATTTACCCAGAGGATCAGGAAGCAGAAACCATTTGGCAAAAGGTCGGCGTACCCAAAGCACGGATCACTCCTTTGGAAGATAATTTTTGGGATATTGGTGGAGGCCCTTGTGGCCCAGATTCAGAAGTTTATTTCGATCGGGGACCTGAAACCGGTTGTGGTCGATCGTCGTGTAAACCTGGATGTGACTGCGACCGATTCCTGGAAATTTGGAACTTGGTTTTTACCCAGTTCAACCACAACCCAGACGGTTCTTTCACACCCTTGCCACGCAAAAATATTGATACTGGCATGGGTCTCGAGCGCATCGCTTCTGTTTTGCAAGAAACCGAAACCAATTTTGAGACCGATCTTCTCTTCCCCTTAATCCAACAAGCCTGCCAACTCTCTGGTCGCAGCTATCATGAAAGCCCAAAGACGGATGTGGCATTGCGGGTGATTGCCGATCATACCCGCGCAATTGTGTTTGCCATCGGAGATGGTGTTCTTCCCTCCAATGAGGGACGCGGCTATGTCATACGCAGGTTATTGCGTCGCGCCGTCCGTTTTGGAAAACAGCTGGGCATCGTAGAACCATTTCTGGGAAAACTCGTTCCAACAGTTGGTACGGTTATGGGGAGAGAGTATCCCCGCATTGTCGAGGGTGCTTCGGTCATCCGTCGGGCCATCGAGCAGGAAGAAAGTCGCTTTTTGGAGACGCTAGAAGCTGGAGAGTCCCGCTTGGCAGTGCTCATTGAAACGGCCAAGCGTGAGGGACGTACGAAGATTACAGGCGAAGAAGCATTCGAGCTCTACGACACGTATGGTTTTCCGTTGGATCTAACCGATGATGCTGCCGCCGAATATGGACTGAAGGTCGACCATGATGGTTTCGAAATAGCAATGAAAATCCAACGTGAGAAAAGTCGCAAAGATGCTGCCGAACGCAAGGGCATGCGTCTTGCCAACAGCGCCTGGGCTGACTTCCAAGAAGCATGTGCGTTTGTCGGTTACGAAAAGGACGCATGCGAAGCAGCGATTCTGCGCATCGTGGAAGAGGGTAATGAAGTAGCAGAAGCTGGAGAGGGAAGTCAGGTGGAGATCGCCCTTGCCCAGACGCCCTTTTATCCCGAAGGGGGCGGGCAAGTCGGCGATCATGGCCGTATTGAAGGCAACAATGGGTGGATAGAGGTGCAAGATTGCCGACGTGCGCCCAATGGTCAACCGATCCACATGGGGATCGTTCGAGAAGGAAGGGTACGACGAGGGGATCAGGTACAGGCGATTGTCGATCCTGCATGGCGCAAAGATGTCAAGAAAAATCATACGGTCACCCATCTCTTTCATAAGGCATTACGCGAAGTGCTCGGGCCCCATGTCCACCAGGCAGGCTCTTTGGTCGAACCTACCCGCATGCGCTTTGACTTCACGCATTTTGCTCCGTTGACGTCCGAAGAGATCAAGCGTGTAGAAGCCATCGTCAACGAGCAAATCTGGCTGGATTCAGCGGTGACTACGACCTATATGCCCCTTGAACAGGCAAAAGCCCTTGGAGCAGAAGCGCTCTTTGAAGAACGCTACGGCGAGCAGGTTCGCATGGTCTCTGTAGGCACATTCAGTCGGGAACTCTGCGGAGGAACCCACGTCAGCCACGCCGGAGAGATCCAGCTGGCAGTCGTCACGTCCGAAACGGGAATCGCTGCTGGAGTACGGCGAATCGAAGTGCTCACCGGGCGCTGGGCATTGCAATGGCTCAATCAACGACGTGATGAGCTCGAAAAAAGTGCTCAGCTCCTTGGCACAGATGCTTTGGACGTCTCTGCAAAGATTGCCCAACTGCAAGAAGAGCTTGAGAGTCAGAAGCGGCAGATTGCCCAAATCGAAGCAAAACAGCGGCAGCAGCTCAGCATCTCCCTGGCACAGCAGGTTGAACAAGTTGCAGGGATTCCAACAGTGGTGGCACGTGTCGATGCGGCAGATGGAGAGACATTGCGCTCTCTTGTCGATGCAGTCCGACAAAGGTTGGGCAGCTGCGCTGTCCTCTTGGCTTCGACCAGTGCAGAAGGTCGTGTTTCCTTGGTTGCAGCACTCACACCAGACTGGGTTGAACGGGGACTAGATGCTCGTGCCTGGTTACGCGCCACTGCAGCAGTCTTGGGCGGAAAGGGCGGAGGCCGAAAGGAACTCGCGCAAGGGGGAGGCAAGGACGCCAAAAAGTTGGCAGAAGCCTTTGCAACGGCACGGCAGTGGCTGGAAGCATCCGCCGTTTCATCACGTTGAGGCGGAATGCTTTGCGCAATAAGGAGGGTTAAAAATGGACGATCGAGGCCCTACCGATGAAACACGGATGTGGAATGAACAAGAGCGCCGGAATGCGCAGACACGCAATGTTCTCCTCACGGTCTATCACGCTATGGAAGAAAAGGGCTACAATCCCATCAACCAGCTGGTTGGCTACCTCTTATCTGGGGATCCTGCATATATCACCAATTACGCCAACGCACGGACATTGATCCGCACCATCGAACGTGACGATATCTTGGAGGAGCTGTTACGATCTTATCTGATGGTACACAAATGAGGCGTATTTTGGCGATCGATTTGGGCGATCGTCGTGTTGGCATCGCGCTTTCCGATGCATTGGGGTACACTGCTCAAGGGTTAAAAACGATTGATCGCCGCACTTTTCCCCATCTGATGGCGGCGATTGCGCAGCTCGTTAAGGAGTATGAAGTCAGTCGTGTATTGGTCGGTTTGCCGCAGAATATGGACGGCAGTTATGGACCCCGGGCCCACGCTGCAGAGCTTTTTGCGGAGAGATTGCAGAAAGCATTGAAGTTGCCAGTCGAATTAATCGACGAGCGGCTGACAACGGTACAAGCGACACGTATCCTGCACACGACCGGAAAGGATGCACGCCATCAACGGGATGTGATCGACACAGTGGCTGCCACCCTGATCTTGGAGCAATACCTTGCACGAGCGCGCAACGAGGGTACAAAGTAGGTGGAAGATACGATGGATGACGAACAGGATCAGCGGAATCCCCGCGACGATGACGAAAAGAAGGACAATGAATTCGACGAGAATGCATCCCCTACTGATGCCAACGAAGACGACGAGACCTTTGAAGAATTGCATCTCGTCGACGACGAAGGTGCCGAACATCTCTTTACCTTACTCGATTACACGCAGATCGACGATCGCCAATACCTCGTCTTAGAAGATCAGAATGAAGAAGAGCTCCAGATCCTAAGGCTGGAACATGACGATGACGGCGAGGAAGTCCTTGAAGAAGTCTCTCAAGAGGAATGGAATGCCGTTTTGGAGCAGATCGGTGCAGAATTCGACGAGGATAACGGGGAAGAGCCCTGACCAGAAAGTGAGGGCGGACACTCGGGAGAAAAGATGCGCTCATAAATGAGAAGCTTCCTGGGCATTTTTCCAGGAAGCTTCTCTTTTTCTGTTGCAGGACCCACGACAGGGCCTGCTTATTTTGGATGGCGGCTGTGTTGTTTACTGCGCCAAAAGTACCAAATTCCAGTGCCCAAAAGGGCGATAAAGAGACCCGCTGTCATCCCCATTCGATCGATACGCGGTATACGCACGCTCACTTGTAGCGGGTTGTGTTGACCCAGGTAGAAAATCCAGGTCATTTTGCGGCCGTCCTGGGATACTTCAGTTGCATTGGAAGAGAGGGGACGGAGTGGCAGTTGCAATACCAGACGCAGCGACGTCTGCTGAGAGGCACGGCGGAGGAGTTGTTGTGCACCTTGAATGGCATACGGGCGTAGGGCGAAAGGAAGTTGTCCGACGGAACCCTGTACCAACGTTTCCGCGTTACTTAAGTCGATATCGGTGTTAAGAGAGTATGTACGGAAGAAGAAATGATCCTGCTCAGAAAAGAAGGGAGCGCCAGAAGATGCAGCAAAACGAGGCTGAAGCTCTCCTTGAGGCAAAAAGGGGCGCAACCAGGGCAATAGATCGTCGAAAGTACGGGGTGGAGCCTCAGCAGAAAAGAGCTTACGAGCAGTAAATCCTTCCAGATTCTGATTTTCGTACGGCTTTATCGCATATCCTGCTTGTAAAGCTGCTTGCTGCGCTGCCTGTAGCGGATCCTGTCCGCTTCGTGCGAGCAGCGACAGAAAATCGCGTTGGAGGGCTACAGTCTCCTCTACGGAAAATGCCCCGTGGCGGTCAACGGTCACATCAACATGGACGGCAGCACAACCGGCCAATGCCATCCCAACCACAAGAAACCCGAGGTATAGAAGACAAGCTCTCCGATGCATGCGAACATGCTGTTGCGAGAACCTACCCATCTTTTTAACGAGCGCCATGCCTTATAGCTTACCAGGTTTTGGGGAAGTATGAAGCAGTGACCGGACACAAGAAAGAGAGGTGCCGCTACGCATGGCCCAAGTTGAACTTCCCCCGTTGCCCTATGACTACGGTGCACTCGAACCCTACATTGACCGTACGACGATGGAGATCCATCATGATCGACACCATGCCACCTATGTGAACAACCTCAATGCAGCCTTGGAGAAACACCCAGAGCTTGCAAATACCTCTCCTGAGCACCTGTTACGGGATCTTAACCACCTTCCTGATGAGATCCGCACGGCTGTGCGTAATCACGGCGGTGGTACGGTAAACCACACACAGTTTTGGGACAATATGGCTCCCGATGGCAGTGGGCAACCCAAGGGTGGTTTGCTCAAGGAGATCGAGCGCATTTGGCGATCTTTCGACGCCTTCCAAGAGGCGTTTACACAAGCAGCGACTTCCCTGTTTGGCAGTGGATGGACCTGGTTGGTTCGACAATCTGATGGCAGACTGACCATCACCCAGACAGCCAATCAAGACAGCCCTCTTTCCTTGGGGCAAGTCCCCTTGTTGGGCCTCGATGTTTGGGAACACGCGTATTACCTGAAATTCCAGAACAAACGGCCGGAATACATCCAGGCATGGTGGCATGTCGTCAATTGGGAAGATGTCGACCATCGTTTAGAACAAGCAATCCAATAAGCAGCACGTCACTATTTCCCAAACCGGACGACAAAGGTGAGCGGTACGCTCACCTTTGTTTTATTCGATCCGAGCTCTTCGGAGAGACTTCCTTGCGACCGAAGAAAGCCAGCACGGCCCCCACGACGAGCATGATCGTTGCAGGAATGAAAAAGAGGGAAATGACGATCAACCCCCCGATGCCACTGATCAATTGCAGTATCCGGAACACTGTAGGTTTGCCAAGGGAGAGTCCACCACCGACAATGCCCACAATGGACAAAGGGATCGCGGCCCATCCCAACCTCAAAACCGTCTCCGCGCCTTCCGCCTGAAAAACGTGGCCGATTCCCTCCACAAAGAGGACGAAGATAACCGCGATCAGGCCAGTGATACCCCCCAAGATACCCAAGATCAATGCCGTAACGCGCATCCTACCGCTCCCTTCTCTGTCATTCTCTGAATCACCACAAACGATAGGGCAACGCTGTGACAACAGGGTGTCACAGCCCAAAAACGAAACGTGGTCGATTTTACCCGTGTACTGGCACACACCTGGAGCATCCTCGGTTGTCATGAGGATTTAGATTGACAATCCGCTTTCGAATCAATAAGATTATGAATTGATTTCAAACAATGTTTGGGAAGGAGACAATGCCCCCATGATGCATACCCAGCTTACGTTACGTCTCCTGTTGGAACAGCCGGCCGAGCTGTTCCCATACAAAGAGATTATTTCTCGTACAGAAAACGCTACTTTTCGATATACCTATGCCGATTTCTATCGGCGCGTCGTCCGCTTGGCCAACGTCTTGCAGGACTTGGGTGTCAAACAAGGCGATCGTGTTGCAGTATTGGCATGGAATACCTATCGCCATCTGGAGCTCTACTTCGCCATCCCATGTATGGGTGCCACGTTGCATATGGTCAATTTCCGGCTCTTTCGCGATCAACTCAGCTACGTGATACGACATGCAGGTGACGTGCTGGTCTTTGTAGATGACAGCATGCTGCCGATGTTGGAACCGATTGCGGAGAAATTGAATGACGTCCGGGGCTTTGTCGTCATGACCGATGGAGAGCCGGTTACACAGACCGCCCTTTCACCGATCTACGATTACGAGCAGCTGCTGGCACAGGCCCCTGATCAGTTTGCTTTTCCGGATCTATCGGAAGAATCTGCCGCTGGCATTTGTTACACGTCTGCAACAACGGGCAACCCAAAGGGAGTGGTCTACTCACATCGTGGCTTATACCTGCACAGCTTGAATATGTGTATCGCCGACACACTCGGAATTTCTGAGCGTGACACGGTGATGCCCGTCGTTCCCATGTTTCACGCCAATGGCTGGGGATTCCCCTACTCGGCTACTTGGATGGGTGCAACGCAGGTGATGCCCGGACCGCACCCTAGCCCCAAGGATCTCGCCCAGCTGATCAACGACGAACATGTGACGGTAGCCGCGGCCGTGCCGACTGTTTGGTTGGATATGGAGCGGGTCATCGAGCAAGAGGGAGGGTATGATCTCCATTCCCTGCGTGCGTTGGTCGTTGGGGGTTCTGCAGCACCTCGTGGACTCATCCAGCGTTTCCAAGAAAAGTACGGCGTGCCGATTGTCCATGCCTATGGTATGACAGAGACCACACCCTTGGCGACCGTCTCACGGTTGAAGAGTATCCACGACCCTCTGTCCAATGAGGAGAAATACGATATTCGCGCCAAACAAGGGTTATTGGCGTCAGGCTTGAAGATGCGTGTTGTACGCGACGATGGCAGTGAGGTTGCGCACAACGGCAAAGAGATGGGGGAACTGCTCCTTCAAGGGCCGTGGATCGCCGACAGTTACTACAATGACGAACGGACAAAAGAGACCTTCATCGATGGTTGGTTACACACCGGTGATGTTGTCACGGTCGATGAAGAAGGATACATCCAGCTGATGGATCGAACCAAAGATCTTGTCAAAAGCGGTGGGGAGTGGATTTCCACAGTCGAATTGGAAAACGCATTGATGGCGCATCCTGCGGTCGCCGAGGCTGCAGTGATTGCTATCCCCCACGAAAAATGGCGCGAACGTCCGTTGGCCTGTGTAGTCCTCAAGCCCGAATATGTCGGTAAGGTGACCAAGGAAGAGATGATTGACTTTTTGGCACCTCACTTTGCCAAGTGGTGGCTCCCCGACGATGTACTCTTCGTCGATGCTATTCCACGTACCAGCACTGGGAAATTTTTCAAAAAACAACTTCGTGAGGCTTATCAAAAAGGAGAGTTGAACCCCATCTCTTAAGATCTTTCTTATCCACAGAAAATCACTTTTCGACAGCCTTTGATCTTTTTCCAAAGGGCTGTCGTGTTTTTATGGGCTCATTTTGGCCTGTGATGGGATAA